>JAEZDJ010000044.1 GCA_023429565.1 Actinomycetes bacterium | reverse complement strand
CGGTGGCGGTGGCGGTGGCGGTGGCGAACGGTACCACAAGTGGTGACCGGGCAGGCATGGGGCTGAAACGGGAACGCGGTAGGGGCAAACGCGGTGCCAGTGGCGGAACACGAAGCCGCGATGGCCGCGAGCCGTCGAAATGGCAAGACTTACGGCCCTAAAACCGCGACGCATGTCTCACTTTTAAAGGAACACCGGGTCATCAAGTCGACATCAGCGTTGGCTTTTGGGCGGCCGTGCCATTTCGACGGCTCGCGGCTTCAAGGGCGCCCCTTTCCCCTCGGCGACGCCAAAAGGCACGAAGCCCTTGGCGTCCGCCATTCACAAAGATGAGTCGACGACGAAGTCTTCCGACTTGAAGTTGCTGTAATAGCGACCCTTCTGAGCAGTGAAGCGCAAAACGCAGTAATCGGGATCGGCCACTCCCTCATGATAGTACTGCTCGTCGCCCCGCTGCCACAGGCGCTCTTTCGCCTCAGGCGTTTCGAGCACCTCCACGGTACCAACAAGACTCACGCCTCGAAAAAATCGCCTGTCGACAAAGTAGATGCTTGCCTTGGGATTTTGACGGAAGAACTTCACCTTGTTTGATGACGTGTTGGTTGAAAACCAGAATATCTCGATTCCCTCCCGCTCACGCGGCTTGAGCATGGCCTTGGTGATGGGGAAGCCCTCGTCGTCTGTATAGCATATCTGCGTCAGCGGCGCCTTGTCGATCAGATTTCCTATTGTCTTCTTTACATCCCTCATCTTACTCCTCTTTCTTATTTAGGGGCGCTCTATACAAGCACGGGCGCTCTCGACAACCACGTTTCTGGCGCGGTCAATTCCGACGTCGGCAGCACGACCGCAAGGGAAAAGCTCGCTGTCTCATGGGTTGCCTGCACGGGTAGCCACAGGTGGTCGCACAGGCGGTCTGCGCGAGCATCCTAGCGGGCATCCCCCCTGCGTATGCCCCACGGGCCTCTTCCGCAAGCATTTGCCCTTTATCGTTTTCCCGCCACGCGCACAGGGTGGCGAATGACCGTCTTGCACTTCGAAGGGTCCGTTTTGCGAGGGTCGGAAAGATATATCTCATGGTGATGGCGCTCCGCATTGAAATCGAGTTCAAATCCCTGATCGCGCCCATAGACATCCATTGCCGCAACCGTCTCCGGCTCGTCGTCGTATGCGCCGATATGCATTGCCTGAACGCAGACGCCCTCGTCTAGGCACATGAACTCCGCTGCCGAGCAGTCAAGTTTCTTCTTGCGGGACGCTTCCTCGACCGCCCAAGAGAACACCTCCGCCGTCACAAAATCGGGCAGGCGGATGGCCGCTATCCACTCGAAGGAAGCCTTGTCTGCATAATCGACGCCATGCACCCCGGGCTGCCACCAGAACCCTTCGAGCGGCGGCACCACATACGGAAAGAACCCCTCAATGGCATGATCTCCCTTATAGCTCATCTTGATGGTGTAAGCGACGGCATACAGCACGGCAACCGCCTGCTTATAGGCACCATCCTCCTCATTGGGATCACCCGCCCCGCGCACGGCGATGAAATGCATCGGGGGCACAGTAACGATGCCGGGCGTTCGAGGTGGCAGATAGAATTCCTTGTATTCTTTCTTGAAGTCGAACGGCATGGGATGCTCCTCCTTTGCCAAGCGTATACTGGTTGCAACCAGTATACCCATCGGCCATGCGATCCGACATGTTTGTTCCCCCCCTGCTTCATGTTCTGCTAGACTGGCCATCGGGAGGAATAATGGGATCTCTGCTTGAACGGACGCATATACACACGCGCTGTCTGCTTGTGGCACCGCTTATCTTCTCGCTGCTCTGTTTCGTTCAGCTTCCCCATCAAGGAGCCTTATCGCTCGCTTCGCTCGACAGTCCCTTGTACTTTCTGGTCTCATATCTCTTCGCCGCAGCGCTGACCTTTTTGGTCTGCAACCTCATACCCTCCTTGAGGACGGCGCCTGTCTTCCATCTTCCCTCGCTTGCCTGCGTGCTCCCCGTCTTGGCTGGCATTGGCCTGACATTTCTGTTCAGCGTCGCCGGAATCGGCATAGCGGCGCAGGTTCCCATCGGGGCAGGACTCATGGGAGTAGGCAGCGCTTTGGTGCTCTTGATGTGGGCTCAGGCTTTCATGCTGCTCGAAAAGCGCGAGCTTGTCGCAACAACGGCCGCAGCCTTTCTCCTGGCATTTCTCTTCAAGCTGCTGTTCGATGTTTGGGGAACCGACCAAGTGAACTTGGTCGTCATGGGGGCTGCCGTCATCATATCCGCCCTGCCCCTCGACGACCCCTCCGCACGCCCGCGCGAGGATTCGGTGGCTCAGAAAGGCATCCCCCAGATCGGCACAACCTTGTCTGAGGTTGCCCTTCAATGGTGGAAACCCCTTTTCGGGTGCGTGTTGTGTTGCATGATATGGGGATTTTCCTGGGGAAACTCGCTTATGGGCTCACCACCGGGAGGCACGGGAGCAGAGTCCATCCTCATCACGGATATCGGCAGGGCTCTCGGATGCGCAGCTCTCATCGCGCTGTCAACTCGACGCGCCCTCAACCCAAGCACAGGATTCACCCTACCTTTGGCCGTCGGCCTGCTGCTGCTTGGATGGATACTGTCCATGATAGAAGGCTTTGTGGGAACCATGGCTTCCGGACTTTCTTCGGGAATCGGATTTGCCCTGTTCCAAGTTGCTTTCTGGATCAAGACTTGCGAGCTCGCCGAAGGATCGCCCGCACGCGCCCGCCTGCTGTTCGGCGGAGCCTACGCCATGCTGGCCATGGTCATCCTCCTCGGCATCGCCCTCGCTCCGCTTATCGGAGCCCTCGGCGGAGAACTCATCACCCCCATCTGCAGCATCATCTTCTTCATTCTGCTCGCAGCCATGCCTTCGATAGACCCAGAAACCCCGTCGGCATCGCAGCCCCAAAAAGCACCGGTTGCCGAACCCGCAGGGACATCCCCTTCCCTATCCATTGACGCCCTGTGCGCTGATCACAAGCTTTCGCCTCGAGAGACGGAAGTCTTCGCGCTATTCGTGCGGGGGCACTCGGCCAAGTTCATCGCCGAGGAGCTCGTGGTCTCTCTCCATACGGTCAAAACCCACATCAAGCGCATCTACGAGAAGATGGACGTGCATTCCAAAGACGAGCTCATCGCCCTCGCCGACACGTCGCGGAAGAACCGGGAATCGAAGTAGAAGCGCCATCCCGCGCCATGGTCTTCCCTGCCGCCGAACGCATTTCCACCGACACCGCTTCTCCATCCCCACCGATTAAAGCACGTGCGGCACCATGACGAGAAGCCGGCTCCCTCTGTCTGGAAACCGGCTTCTCGTCATGCATTTCCGCCCGAACGGCCACGAGTGAAAGGAGGGAGGGAATCGCCCGTACCGTGGGGATTGCCTGAAGCGGGGTAAGGCCCGTCTCAGGTCAGTGATGCCGCTCTCAGTTCGCAGCCGCGTTCTTTCCCGCAACACGTCCATAGGTCATCGCCATGCCGATGGACACGCCAGCAGTCGGCGTCGAATAGGCATTGCCATAGCGCTGCCCCAGGCAGTTGCCCACTGCATAGAGGTTGTTCACACGTGAGTAATCTGGTCGCACGACCACGAGGTCACCGTCGGTCACCAGGCCCGCAAGCGTGACGAGCCCTGCCGAGCCAGTCGCCTCATTGCTGGACGGGGCGACATAATACGGCGGCTCATCGATGGGCACCATATGAACTGCATCCTTGCCAAAATCGGTGTCCATGCCAGCCGTGCATAACTCGTTGTATCGCTTGATGGATTCGACACAGGCCGGAATGACATCCTGATCGTAGCCGGCATACTCGAGAGCTTTCTCAAGGGTATCAGCACCGTACACCGTCGAAGGCATGCGCTCCGTGATGGTGCACGAGCGAACGATGCCGCCCTCGGCGCCGCCTGCAACGACCGCCGACATGTCGGTGACAAGATCCTCGTAATACTGAGGCCGGGTATAGTTGGGTGCACCGTGGTCGATGCTGGCGTTTTGCACCGTAGTGAGCCATTTTGAGTCGGTCACGGTGGCAACGATGCCGAGGGGCTGTCGGAGGGTTGCCGCATATGCCCCAACGGTGATCCCCTCGTTCATGAACCGCTTGCCTTCCGCATTGAGCCACAGGAACGGCGAGGTCCCCCAAGGACCGCCGCCGCCTCCGCCCATGGACATGGTCGGGCGGGGGCCTGGCTCTATATAGCCCCCGGCCCAACAGCCCATCTTGTGGCCGGATCCGTCGTTCATCGTCATGGTGGTCACGCTGTCGGCAGACACGCCCTGCCTCTCGCTCCATTCGGCAACCTCGCTGATGAGTTGCCAGATCATCTGGCTGTTCTGGCCAAAGTCACCGCAGGCCAAAATGACGCCGCCCTCGGCTTCGAACTTGGTGTACGATCCGTCGGAGTTCTTGGCGACGAGGCCGGTCACATCTCCGTCATCATTCTGAACGAGCACGGTGCCCGTCGTATTGAAATACCAGGTGGCTCCAAGATCTTGAGCCTTTTTCATGGAATAGCTCTGCGCTTCGCTCAAATTGGAGAACATGCCCACGCCATCGGCAGGCTGATCGTTGTAGGGCCCCCAGAACATGGCATCGCCGACCCACGTCTTGTAGCCCGCCTGCACGATGGGATAGTCTCCCGGTTCGCGGCCGTAGGCCACATGCAGCCCCAGTTCACCCTTGTCCCCGCGCGTGAGCATAGGGCTGTCTGACGGGATGAGCGAGAAGAAATTGTCGAACATCTCTCCGCTGTTCTCCACGAAAACACGGATGATCTCCGGACTGACTCGGTTGCCGCCCCGCTTGCAGAACTCCGTGACGATGTCGCCCGTGTCATAGGGTCCATACCCTTGGTCGATGAGCCATTGCGAGTTGAAGTGGCCGATCTCCTGTCCGTAGCAGTGAAGGTAATCACTGCCGTCTGAGGGTGCGCCCTTTTCGATCACCGCGACGCTTGCGCCCTCCTCGGCGGCGGCGAGCGCCGCCTGGATACCCGCGTTTCCGCCGCCGCATACCACCACATCAACCTTCACCGTTTCGGCGATGTCGGAATCCGCCACGGTCGGGGCTGTCCCGAGCCAGTCTTCCTGACACATATAGCCCGATGGAAGGGCGGCGGCCTGAGCAGTGCCCTCGCTCTGGGTCGAGCCACTGCTCGATTGCGGCGCGCAGGCCCCCAGCGCCATGCCCGAAGCAGCCAAGGCTCCCGTTGCCAACGCACCCTTCAGAAAACTGCGACGATTGAGGTCCAAACCCTGCCCCTTGTTTTCCGTTTGCATGTTATCCTCCTCCTTCATATCAAGTGATCATGCATAACGCCCAGATCGTACGTTTGACGAGGTATCTTGCCTATCCGCCAAACGCGGTATGTCCCCCAATTGACGGATATCCCCCCTTTTGGGGACAGTCCTGAAAATCCCGAAGTCCGGGTCTACGATGCGTAGGTTCCGTTTTGGCGAGACCGCGGGTATCCTACTCTTCAAGGATGAAAGGATCCACGCCATGCCCTATCTCACCGCGCACACCATCAAAAGCCTCCGTGAGGCACAGAAGCTCACCCAGCTGCAACTCGCGGAACGGCTCGACGTGAGCGACAAGACCATATCCAAATGGGAGACCGGAAGAGGACTTCCCGACATCTCCCTTCTCGAACCCCTGGCCGCCTGTCTGAAGGTGTCCGTTGCCGAACTGCTTTCCGGCGAGATCGCGACCAACCGCAACGTCTCGGCCAACATGAGCCGCACGAACTTCTATGTCTGCCCTCTGTGCGGAAACGTGCTCACCGGCATTGGCGAGGCGTCTGTCTCCTGCCATGGCATCGTCCTGCCCCGGCTGGAAGCCGAGGAGCCCGACGAAGCTCACACGGTCACCGTGGAAAAGAGCGACGGAGGCTTTTTCGTCCAGTGCGGCCATCCCATGACCAAGAGCCACCATCTCTCATTCATGGCTCTCCTGAGCAGCGATACCCTCCAGATCAAAAAGCTTTACCCCGAACAGGATGCCCAGGCCCGTTTTGCCGCCAATGGACCAGCCACGCTCTACACCTTCTGCAACCACCATGGCCTCTATGTCCAAAAGATACGCCGTGAAAAGGCGCCCGGCCCGAACGCCTTTGACGCCACCCTTGCAGCAGGTCGTCGATAACAGGCCTCCGGAACAGAAGGGGGCGGGCAACCGCGAACGGCAACAGATGCTGGCCCGCAAGCCCCGCCCCGCTGCAAGCCGCGGCATAAATGCAGGTTTGCTCCATGCGCGACCCGTTTCTCCAGAGATTGCGAGGAAAGGCTCGCCTCCGTGCCGTTTGAGGACTATTCTTCGAGACACGGGCTACAACGCCCACCATCTACTCGAAGGCAAGGAGAGTGGGAAAATGAAACCTGCCCCCGACTCGTATCGCGCCATCTCCCAACGCAAGTCAACGCGCAAATACGAAGCACAGCCGTTGGATGCGGAAACGCTCGCCGAAGTGGAGCAGGCAATCGCCGAACTCTCGCCGCTCGACGCCTCCGTGCCGCTTGCCTGGCGCTTTGCCCGCAAGACCAAGGGAAAATTCAGGGCAGAAGCTCCCCACTATCTCATCATCAGCGGCAACGGCGCCCCGGGCGAAATGGAAGAGGCCGGCTTTCGGTTCGAGCAGCTGGTTTTGTGGCTCGACACCAAAGGGATCGGGAGCGTCTGGCTGGGATCGACAAGGGATGCCGAGAAAAGCGACACCGGAGACGACCTTGTCACGCTGGCTTTTGGCACCCCGGCAGGATCGCTGCACCGAACCGCAAGCGAGTTCAACCGCAAACCCGTCGAAAACATCACCAACGCATCGGACGACGAGCGCATGCAAGCCGTGCATCTCGCGCCCTCCGGAATGAACACCCAGCCTTGGTATTTCGAGAAGACCGGCGACAAGGTTTTGGTGTATCGGCAGAAGCTGAAGCCACCGCTGTCCCTTGTCTACAAACTCACCGATCTCGATATGGGAATTGCCCTCTGCCATTATGCGTTGGCGTGTCAGCAGGAAGGCAAGCACTTTGCCTTCACCCGCTCCGAGGCGATGCCAAGCAAGCCTGGATTCGTTCCCTTTGGCATAATCGAGTAACAGAACCGCGAGACCAGACCTCCGGCAGCAGCGTCAAACGTTGCTTCACGCTGCTGCCGGGCAATCGCAAGCGTGCGCAGAAAGCGGTCATTGCTTGCAGCACGTGCACCATTCAGCCTGATAAAATTGCTCTTTTTCAATATTACGACCAGCCGTGGCTTCCCTTTTCAGTTTTTTCGCCGAACATGCCGGAGGATACTTCACCCGGATAAAGTACAATTCACCGTACTGTTCATTTGAGGGAAGAAGCGGCTACATGGTTTCCAATGATTTCTGGGTATTGCTTGCGATGCTCATCTATTTCATCGTCGTGGTGGCTATCGGCTTCGTGTATGCGAAGAAATCGAATGCCTCGTCGGAGAATTATTTCTTGGGCGGGCGGGGGCTGGGCCCGTGGCTGACCGCCCTTTCCGCAGAAGCTTCGGACATGTCGGGCTGGCTGCTTATGGGTCTGCCGGGCGTCGCCTACTTCACCGGCGCTTCAGATGCCATGTGGACGGCCATCGGACTTGCCCTTGGAACATACCTGAACTGGAAATTCGTGGCGAAGCGGCTTCGAAAGTATTCCGAGAAAGCCAATAACTCAATCACCATTCCCGATTTCTTTTCAAACCGTTTCCATGACAAGAACAATGTCCTCATGACCATCGCCGCCATCATCATTCTGCTGTTCTTCTGCATTTACGTGGGAAGCTGCTTTGTGACCTGCGGCAAGTTGTTCTCAACGCTCTTCGGGCTCGACTATGCCACCATGATGGTGATTGGTGCGCTTATCGTGTTCCTCTACACGTTCGTCGGCGGATACCTTTCGGTGTGCACGACCGACCTCGTGCAGGGAACGATTATGATCTGCGCCCTGGTTGTCGTGTTCGTGGGCAGCGTGACGGCGGCAGGAGGACTGGACAACACGGTTGCGTTCCTGCGCGACATTCCCGGTTTTTTGAGTGCGACGCAGATTGCGACACCCGTTCTTGACGAGGCGGGCAAGCAGGTCGTCCAGGATGGCACACCCCTGTTTGGCGCTGCGCAAGAGTATGGGGCGATCACCATCATATCCGGTCTGGCGTGGGGGCTCGGCTATTTTGGCATGCCTCAGGTGTTGGTGAGGTTCATGAGCGTCCGTCATTCCAGCGAGCTCACGAAATCAAGAATCATTGCAGTCACCTGGTGCGTCGTTTCCCTGGGCTGTGCGGTCTGCATCGGAATCATCGGCCGTGCCGTCATCCCGACAGAATTCTTGACACAGGCGTCCGCCGAGAACGTTTTCATTGTCCTCTCGCAGATGCTCCTCCCGGCGTTCTTCTGCGGGCTGGTGGTATCGGGCATCTTCGCGGCCTCGATGAGTTCGTCGTCGTCATATCTGCTCATCTCGGGATCCGCCGTGGCCACCAACATCTTCAAGGGCCTCATCAAGAAGGATGCGACCGATCGCCAGGTCATGCTCGTGGCGCGCCTGACACTCGTGGCTGTGCTGCTGTTCGGCATCGTCATCGCGCTTGATGAGAATTCATCCATCTTCAACGTCGTCTCCTACGCATGGGCAGGATTCGGGGCATCGTTCGGGCCGCTCATGCTCGTGAGCCTGTACTGGCGGCGCGCAAACTTCGCGGGCGCGTTGGCTGGCATGGTTTCCGGTGCGGTGACGGTTCTTGTATGGCACTCGTTCGTGAAGCCCCTTGGTGGGGTTTTCGGGGTTTATGAGCTTTTGCCGGCATTCGTGGTGGCTCTGCTTGCCATCGTCATCGTTTCGAAGCTTACCAAAGAGCCGGCGAAGGAAGTCACCGAAGAGTTCGACACGTATATGCAACTGGACGTGTAGACGGCCCTCACCGCAGTCTTAGCCGTTGGAGACGCCTATCAGCACCAAGACGTCTCCTTCCAAGCGGTAGCCTTGATCGGACAACGTCACTTTCCGTATTCCGAGCGCCTTCGCCAGCTGCTCTGCGACCTTCCGGTATTTTCTATCGTCATAGACAACGGACGATGTGGAAATCTCGAAATCAGGAACGCTGCTCACCTGAAACCCCAAGGCGCTCAGCTTGGCGATGGCCTCCTGCTTCGCTTGCCCAGCTTTCCGATGGCTCTGGATTGTGACCAAGCAATACTCTGGCGCTATGTCGTCGTTCACCTCGAAGTGTTCCGTTTGCTGCGATTCACGGGCCGCACCATAGCGGGACTCGTTTTGGTCGCCTGGAAGAACTGCGCCCACGAGGCCCGGAGCATTCAGAAAGATGGCAGCCACAACCCCCATGGCCGTGACGACTGCCAGTTCTCCCCTCTTTCTCATGGCGCTTGCCCTCTCATCGACCCTCATCATATGGCTTGCGGTTCCCTCATGCATCATTATCGCAGGATTCGAGCAGATTGCCTCAACTGTAAATATTCCAGCGACAAGACGGAACTCGCCGGTGACGCGCTGAACAAGGACTATCCTGCATGCGCTATACTCGTCCGAAGGCTTCCGAACAGCATGGAGCACACACGATGACGGCACGGTCAACCAAACAGGCTTGCAGGAACGCGTTCATGAACCTCATTCATGAGCATCCCTATGGCAGCATCACCGTGGGCGACATAGCCAGAGAAGCCGGCATCAGCCGCAAGTCGTTCTACAACTATTTCGACAACAAGTATGGACTGGTCAACTGGATCCTCTACGCAGAGATGACCAAGATTCGCAAAGCGCCGCTCGATCAGGGCCTCGATGTGGCATTCAAATCGTTCCTTGACTTCTTTGCCACCGATCGCCCTTTCTTCTCAGCAGCCCTCTCGGATGACACCCCCGAGGGCCTTGGCCAGTATTATACCGATCTGCTGTATGAGATAGCCCGCCCAACGCTCTCCAGAATCCTCCGCACAACGCTGAACGGCGAAGACGAAGTCGAACGTGCCCTGAGCCTGCTTGTTCAGACGGCACGCAACCTGACTGTCACCTGGCTCAATGATACCCATGCATCATCGTCGGACGATCTCGTAGACTTCTCGCATCGCATTCTCAAGGCACTCGCGGCCACGACATCCGCCGAGCACGCCTCGCTCGGAGAGCCGACGGCCCACACCCCCATGCAGAACCTTTCCCGAGAGACGCGGAACCCCGCACCCCAAGCCGTCGCGATTCGCATCCCGAAACCCGACAGCGCCCTTCGCCTGGCCGCTCGGCGTGACACTGCGCACTGACCTCACGTGATCGCGGACGTCTCGGTTGCCGTCGATCGAGCGAACGCCGAGCGCATAGTTCGCTCGATCAGGCCCCTTGCATGCCCGGGTTACATTCCGCTCGGTTTGTGTAATTGATCACAGACCTCCTGCGGCATTCACCTATACTTCATATATTCCCGATCAAGCTTAATGAGACGTCTTGTCTATCGGGTCTCCTCGGCAAGGCGACGGCAAACGAGAGGGCGGCTGTCATGGATGGGTGTGCGAAACGCGGAGAGAAGCCTGGCTGGAATCAAATCGCCGGCCTCCCACAGGAATGGAACTTGTACAAAAAGCTCATCGAAGGCATCCCCGAAGGCATTGGGGTCAAAGACCTCTGCGTCGGCAACCATTGGGTATACGTGGAGGCGGAGAGCGGCTGCGGCATGGCCCTTACCGTTTCGGGCGGACAGGGTGCCTACCGTCTGGGAGACAATCCATTCTCGCTTGATTTACGCGACCTCGCCTGTCAAGCGACCAGCTGGAACTTCCTTGAAGCGAGTGTGGGTGTGGCGGCCCTCAACGCCTGGTACGCCACGCCTGAGCATGCCGCGGCAGCAGGAATGAAAATCGAAACCGACGCATCCAACGATGGGTTTGAGCTGTACCGCAGCATATGCGCGGGGAAGAAGGTCACGGTCGTGGGGCATTTCCCCCTCATTGAACGGCTCGCTGACGAATGCGACCTCACGATACTCGAGCGCAATCCTCACGGCACCGACTTCCCCGATCCCGCCTGTGAATACATGATCCCTCATCAGGACTTCATCTTCATGACCGGCATCACGCTGACCAACAAGACCATGCCGCGGCTTCTTGAGCTTTCCCGTCGATCCCAAGGCAGCACCATCCTCGTGGGCCCCAGCGTCGTCCCCACTTCTGTCCTCTACGAATTCGGTGTGGACTGCATGGCCGGATCCGTCATCGAGGATCCCAAGCGCACGCGTGAGGCCATCATGCACGGCTCAACCTCGAGCATCTTCCGCCACGGCGTCCAAAAAATGCGCATCGAGCGCCCCGGATGGCTGGATGGCCTGGGTTCGCCCGCGGTCACGCGCTGAGCAGACTGCCGCCCCCGCACAGGGCCGGCACATCCACCTTGAGGCGCCCTGTGGCATGAGGATCAATCCTGAGCTGCCGTTCAAGCGCTCGGCAGCTCACTGAGGCCCTGCCGGCATTGCCGGCCATCGCGTCTCACGGCTCTCGGGCAAAGATGACCGTCTTGTTTTTCAGAGATATCTTCCCCACGGCATAGCCATACTCTTTCAATTCCTTTTTATAGTTGAGAAACGAATGATCGATCGGCAATCCCGCGATCTCCTCGATCTCGTCGAACGTCAATTGAAACGAATCCTCGTCACGTGCCTGCACGTACGTCCATAAGGCATCATATTTACTCATGGCACCTCTCCTCGAAAACGGCGCTGCCCCTGTAGCGGCACGCATCAGTATAAACGAGCGGGTTCATATCAAACCGCTCGTCGCAAAATGCAGACCACCCTGATGTCAGGCCGACACGATGCGTTCACTGTGAGCACCGCGTCAACGGAAGCGCCAAACGCACCAAGGCGCCACCTGTTTTTTCGGAATTCGAAAGCTCGACACGCCCACCAAGAGCCTCCATAACGTCGGCAACTATGGCGAGCCCCAGTCCATAATGGGCCCCATCGCCCGCTCCCGACCGGGATGCGTCGTCACGAAAGAAGCGCTCGGCACCGTGCGCGAGTGCCTGGGAAGAAAATCCTGCACCTTCGTCGCACACGGAGAGGAAAAGCGAGTCCTCCGAACAGTCAAACCGCAACCGCACCACGCCGCCCTCCGGGCTGTGGCCGATCGCGTTCTTCACCACGTTGGCCATCGCGCGGACGAGTGCCATCTCGTCAACCTCAAGGCAGGCAGAATCGCCCAGCGCAACGAACGCCGGGGTCCTCTCCACGTCAAGGCGAATGCCCGTGGCCTGCGCGAGCCTGCATGCCTCATGCTCGAGGACGTCGGCGCACCGGGACACGCCAAGAGGCCGAACATCAAGCGCCACGCTGCCCTCGCGGGAAACGTCCATGATGAGCCGTGAATAGTCGCCCAGCTGACGCGCTCCCCGCGCAATGGCCTCCGCAGCGGCACGAGCTTCCGGACGAAGCTCCTCTTCCTCAAGGTAATCGGCGTTCGCGCCTATCACCGTAAGAGGCGTCCCCAGATCATGCGCGAGTGCGGCCATCTGAATGCGCTGGGCTTCCTCCGCTCGCCATCGAGCCTCCAAGGACTCCCTCAGGGAATCGCGCATCCGCTCCATCGCAGCAAGGACATCGTCGATCTGCGCCACGTTGCTGGTTCCCACGGAGAAGTCCAAGTTTTGCGCCGCAACGGCATCGGCCACCTGCACCAGGGGAGTCATCTTGCGCGTGAGCACGCGGCCGGCACGCCAGGCAACCAGGACGACAAGGAGAAGCAGGGGAATGCCAACGCAGATAAACAGCAGGTCCTGCGGGTTTGGCCAGGAGTCCCGGAGAGTCCGGTCAGACCATTGGGGAACCAACGTGTACGACAGCACGCACCACGTGCCGTCATCAAGCGGGATCACCACGGAGGATCCGGCTGCCGTCACTTCATCCAAAGGAGACGAGAGCGCCAATGCCCGCGCCTGCACAATCTCATCCGATGCGGCATCCGAGGCAATGACCTCAGATCCGTCTGCGGAGAGGTGCACAAAACGATAGGCGCTCGAGAGAGAATCGGCATCGAACTCGGATTGCGCCAACAACGTTTCCGCCGCCTCTTGGACATGAGTTTCCCCATAGTTTGCCGGCAGCACCGAAC
The DNA here is from genome assembly GCA_023429565.1 of Actinomycetes bacterium. Classification (GTDB taxonomy): domain Bacteria; phylum Actinomycetota; class Coriobacteriia; order Coriobacteriales; family Eggerthellaceae; genus JAEWQO01. The sequence continues at coordinate 68,171 of JAEZDJ010000044.1, read as the reverse complement.
CGCCCTCCATGAGCATGGCAAACGTCAGCACCGGCACGCCCACGATAAAGGCGGACCCCACAAGGAGATAGAGGAAGTAGCGGGCCACCACGACCGCAAGCGGCAGGCGCAGCCGCCAGGGGCCCTGCCGCCTCGAGGTCACGCCGCCGTCGGCCGGAGAATCGTCCGACGGCGCGTGGCTGCCGTGCCCGCCTGTCGCCCGGGCGCCACCATACGAAGTCGGGCCCTCGCCATCACGCATCACCTCTGCCATTTGTACCCCATCCCCCACACCGTCTCAATGGGGTCGACGCCCCGATCGCGCAGCTTCGAACGCGCATTGCTCACGTGGGCAGATATGGTCGTTTCGTCGGCGGAGCTTTCCCAGCCGAGCACGGCTTCGCGAATTTGGGAACGCGAGAACACCTGCCCACGCCGCCGGGCCAAGTATTCGCATATCTCATACTCAGACGGCGTAAGCACAACGCGATCGCCATCCACCGACAGCTCCCTTGCCTCCAGATCGATGCGCACCCGCCCGAACGAGAGCGCATGCGTATGGCCGCGTTGCTCACGGCGAAGGTGCGCAGCCACCTTCGCTCGCAACTCCGCGGCGGCAAAGGGCTTGCGAACGTAGTCATCCGCACCCACCCCCAGGCCAACCACCGCATCCTCTTCGGCCACCTTGGCGGTGAGGAAAAGAATGGGGCAGTCGACACGCGGGCGAATGCGACGCACAAACTCGAACCCGTCCAGACATGGCATCATCACATCACAGATGATCAGGTCGAAGCGGCCAAGATCCGCATCCAGGGCCTTCGACGGGTCGACCTCGCCCACCACCTCGTGGCCATCGCGTCCCAAAACGCGCACGAGCGTGTCGACAATCGCGCGGTCATCGTCCAAGGCAAGTATTCGCGCCATGTGTTCCCTTCATTTCTGCCGTGCAGGAATGGAAGCGCTCTTCCCTGCTTTCTTCCTCCACGTCACGAGCCACACGTCCTCATCGAGATGCAGAGACCTCGATGAGGACGCCTTGCTTCCTCGTCAATCGCCTTCCCTCGCGGCGCCTTCGTCGAAAGCCGCCGAGGGGACCTCGGCTTCGTCGACGCCTTGATAGTGCACACCCGACGTTCCCTTGGCCTCGATTTCAAGCCAGCCTTCTCCCGATGCCTCGCGCCCGAAGAAGATGAGAGAGACGGTGAGGTGCTCGCCATCCTCCGTCACCGCCGCCACCTCGTAGACATGGTTCGTGCCCGTGCCCGAAGCGTCTGCATACGAATCGACATATGAGCCGGGTTCGGGACAGGGCGCGTAAACCGTGTTCTGCGACGTGGGGAGGACACGGTCCGCAACCGACTTGGACACGGCGCCCACTCCCCCACATCCGACAAGCGTGAGAGCGAGAAGAACAGCTGCCACAAACATCGCACCGACGCGAACCGACCTTGTTCCGATCATAGCCCGTCCCTCCTATTCTTGACAACCTACGGGCTCGAAACGCTCAATCCAAACCAACAGCAGGCTCACAATCAGGATGGTCGCCAGCAGGCACAGCAGTCCCACCGAGACAAGGGCCGTCAACACCTGTCCCGACGCGCCCGCAGCTGCCAGGGGCCCGTTCGCTATGGCAAGCTCGATGGCGAGCGACCCCAACCGCGCCGCCCAGCACAGCGGCACAAAGCCAAACACGCCGGCGCTCCCAGCGGCAGTCAGCTCCCCCGTCATGAGGCCATGTGCGAGCCCGCCCACGGAGAAGAACGCGACCATGAGCCCCACCGCACCCACGGCGATGGAGGCGTTCCGCCCAAGGCGCAGAGCGATCGCCAGGCTGAGGGCATAGAGCAGAACGCTGCCCAAGGACAGTCCCGCGATGGCCCCCGCAGAGGAGGCGGCATCCACCGCGTCACGGCCTGCCAGCGCAAGCATGCCGGAGAACACGGTCACCGCAAGCGTCAAAGCCGCCAACCCCATCAGCCATAGAACCGCAATCCGCGCCAAGAGAGCCACCCGTCGCGACGGGACCGAAAGCAGGTCGGCCAGACCGGTAGCCTCCCTGTCCGCATCCACGTCCAGCCCGCAGACAATACCTGCCATGAGCGGCATCATCGCTCCCAGAAGCTGCACATACGCATCCGTCCCCAAAGCCGCGTCCCATGGCGCGAAGGCGAAGTACGCCCCACACCCCATGCCCACCACCAGCGCACATGCCACATGCAGCGGCACAAGCGGCGAGCGATGCAGGCGAAGTGCCTGCGACCGGAAGGCACGGGCAAAGGTCATCTGCGGAGCAGAGGCGTGGATGCCGGCACCGTCCCATCCAGCAAGCCGCCCCTTGCCCCAAGCGGCGCGATCAGCCATCATCGTTCCTCCGATCTCGAAAGCCAGGCTGCCCCCACCATCATCAAAATCACCAGCATAACGGCGGCAACCGCCAACGCCACCAAGGATATGCCGCCAAACTGGCCAATTGAAGCCGCGACGTCCGCGCCCGCCGAAAGGGGTTCGCCGCTGGGAAGGACCGGCAGGAACGCCGTGGGAAGGATGATGGTGGCCGCCGGCGGACAGGCGGGCCAAAAGGGAATGGCTGACCAGCCAAAGCTCAGCACGATCTGCGTTGCGAGAGGGATGAAGATGCCCGCAAGCATGCCGGCGCCCATCGAGAGGAGCAGCGTGGCAGGAATCATCCAGGAGCTGGTCAACGTGACGGCCACGGCGGCGGACAGCATTGCCGGCACGCTCGCGGCTCCCACCGGAGTCACGCAGGATGCCACGACATACACTCCAAACACGATGAGGTTCGAGGCAAGCGAGAGCATCAGGCACCACGCGACCTTTGCGCACCAGGCTCGGCGCAGCGACACGCCGCTCGAGAGCAGCGCCCGGTTTCCCAAGCGGATATCCGCGTTTGCCACCGTTGCGCTCATCAGCGATATCGTGACCGGCATCAGCAATGCATACCAGTAGTTCCAGGGGGTGTATGAAAGGCCCAGCTCAGGTTCCGACACGGCAGCAAACAAGGCCAACAGGGGGAACGGCAACGCCATGATCACCGCCAGCTTCACCGGAGCGCCGTGTTTTGACTTGAGCGCTTCCGATCGCAGGGCCGAAAGCAACGACCCGCGCGGTGACCCCTCGCCCGACACGGCACGGTTCACGCCGGGCCTCATGACGCGGCCGCCTTTCGGCACACGTCCATGAACAGCGCCTCCAGATCTTCCCCGGGATGCAGCTCGTTCTCGTACGCCAACCGTCCCTGCGTGATGATGCCAACCGTATCGGCCATGCGCTGCACCTCCGTGAGGATATGGCTCGACACCATGACCGTGATGCCGCTTGCAGAAAACCCCCGGATGAGCGTGCGCAGCTCTTCGATTCCCACCGGATCGAGGCCGTTGGCTGGCTCATCAAGTATGAGCAGCTGGGGATTCGCCAGCAACGCAAGCGCGATTCCCAGCCGCTGCTTCATGCCGAGCGAGAAGTGCCCGGCACGTTTCGACCCCGTCTGTTTGAGGTCCACCGTTTCCAGGACCTCGTCGATGCGTTGTTCGGGAATGCGCAACAACGTGGTACGCACGCGCAGGTTCTCCCGAGCCGTGAGATTGGGATAGAGCGGAGGCTGCTCGATGAGCGACCCGATCCGATAAAGGTCATCGCGTTGCCACGGGTGGCCATCGAAGAGAATCTGCCCTTCCGTCGGCCGGAGCATTCCCGTTATCATCTTGAGCGTGGTGGACTTGCCTGCACCGTTGGGGCCCAAGAGCCCGTAGACCTTGCCCTCCTCCACCTGCAGGGACACGCCATCAACCGCCGTTTGCACCTTTCCACCGTGGCCAAACCGCTTGACGAGCCCTTGCGTTTCCAGAACATGACGAGGCATTCGCCATCTCCTTCCTTTTGAATGCGGCATGCACCGAAAGGTGACGCCGCATCATGCTTCTTGACACCTTCATGATGCAAGGCGTTTCTTAAGAAGTTCTAAAGGTTGGAAATGTTTCTCGAAAAGGCTCTGCGAGAAGACCCACGAGGATACCGAAGGCCGCTCCCCTCCATCGGAAGCGGCCCACGTCGGCAAAGCGATCGGTCGCTCGCTCACCGGAATCGGCAGAGCTGCACGGACCCAGAGAACGGCCCTTGCCGTCGGCCTTGCCCTGTCGGTCTATTCCTTGACCGACTCTGCCGGGCCTGCCTGCTCGGTGGACTTGAGCGAGATGAGGGGAACCTTTGTGAGAAAGGTGGCCAGGGCAAAAGTGATAGTCATGTAGAAGACGCCCCCGACGACATCCACGAGCATCCATTCGACGGTCATCTGGGTTGCGAACAGGCAAGCCGTCAGATAGAACATGACGCCATAGTTGTTGAAAAGCATCGGCAGCGGCCCCATGAGGGCAACGTAGACGAAAATGGTTCCGCCCAGACCCAGGGCCATGCCGGCGATGGGCCCCACAATGCCTGACAGGTACACGATGGCCGTGGCGCACATGAGGCCCCACAGCAGGCCGGTGAGGGCTCCGCAATAGATGTTGGCGCTGTCACGCACGGTCTTGCACCCGCCGATCAGATACAGGACGGCCACGAAGAATGCCGGCCAGGTGAACTGCAGGATGTTGCCGTCATACAATCCCAGCGCCATGGCGATGGCGTTGGTGAGCGGCGTGGTTATGGCCAGGGTCAAAGCGATGAGAAGCGTGTTTTTCATTTCTGTTCCTTTGAACGGGAAGAAAGGGTGCCTTCGGCTTGTGCTCCCGCACGGCGCAGGAGCACATCCCACGCCGAGCGAGTGCATCGGGAACTTCGCGGCAGAACCTCAAGCCAGGCGGAGCTCCCGGCGTTTTGACTCATCGCCCCCAATCAGAAGTAATCCGGATTCAGGGGTGCATCGGGGTACTGCGGGAAAAACTGCACGTCCTTGCCACACATGAAGAAGAAGCACTGCCATATGAAGATATCGACCAGATACACGCCGAACGTGAGCAGGATCAGACCGGCACTCGGAACGATGATCTGCGCAACGCCCAAGATCAAGGGCAATGCCACACCGAACACGAGCCAAGCAATGAACACCGGGCGAATGCGATCCTCAAAGGGGCTCACGTCCGCACCAAAGCCCACGTGACCCATGGAGGCAATGAAAAGCCCCTGCCCCACGATTGCCAGGACGATCAGAAGAAAGTTCATGACCAGATACGGCCCTGACACCTCCACGCCGGTGCACACCATGAAGGCGGCGGCGGCAACCGCGCCCGAGCTCAGAAAGGTCAAGCAGAAGTTTGCCGGCGTCCCGGCGGTGCGCCATGCGGGACGGGCTGGCATCAGGTACGCCATGGCAGTCACCCAGATGAACACCAGGGACGCTATGAAGCCGATGGCCTGCAGCAGCAGGGAAGCCGTGACGGGAAGCGTGTAGGCGATGCCATCGAGCCCGACGATCAGGTAGGGAATGCCCACCAGCGGCACACAGAACATCTCCTTGGTCAGGTGGGATGTGGGGTTGGCGAACGTGTTGAGGATGCGCAGGGGCTTGCCCAGGTGAGCTGACGACGCGCTCATCCCGAGCCCGAGACATATCAGAGCTGTCAGCGACAGCACCGGAATGTTCACGTTCAGCCCGAAAACGTACGCCGCAATGATTCCAAAACAGTAGGCACCCATGGAGAAACGCTGCGCCAAGGTGGAGATCACCAGAGGAAATTGGGGTTTCATAGCCGCGATGCCCCCTTCCTGGGCTTGAGGTAGATGACGGATGGATCGGTGCCCAGCTCCGGATGGATCCTGAACGCACGCTCGGCGTGTTGTGCGTAGTACTGGCTGATCTCAGACTGAGGATCGTTGATATCGCCGAAGAAGCGGCAATTGCCCTCGCAGCTGATCACGCAGGCCGGATCGAGGCCCTGCTCCAAGCGGTGCGCACACAAGATGCATTTCTCGACCATGTGGGTCTTGGGATTGAGCGTGCGCACCCCATAGGGGCAGGCCCAGATGCAGTACTGGCAGCCATAGCATCGGTCGTGGTCAATCAGCACGATGCCGTCCTCGGTCTGGTAGGTCGCCTTGGTCGGGCAGACCTTCACGCACTCGGGGTTCTTGCAGTGCTGGCATTGCTTCGCCATGAAGAAATAGTCCATGTCGGGATACGAGCCAGTGGGGCCGACGGCGTTCATGCGGTTCCAGAACACCCCGTAGTCGACATTGTTTTCGATCTTGCACGCCAGCTGACAGGCCTTGCATCCGATGCAACGGTCAAGGTCGATAAGCAGCGTGTAATGCTTGTTCGTTGTCATCATCACTCCTCACTTATCCAAATAGACCTTGCACAGGCTCGAACGCATGCCGGCGCACCCCAGGTCGGGATCGTAGTGCTTGTCCGAAATGAGCACGTTCGCGTTGGCCCCGTTGTTGGGATAGCCGGGCAATCCGAGCTCCGGGCAGCCCTGCCACCAGCCATGCGGAGCGAATATCACGTTGGGGTGCACGCCCAGCGTGAGGTGGGCCTTCATGTGCACGGGATGGGGGCTGTCGGGACTCTCCAGGCAGACTTTGTCGTGCTCCTTGATTCCCAGCTCCTTGGCCACCTCCGCATGGATCAGGATGTAGGGCTCACGCGCGAGCTCGCGCAGCAGGGGAATGCCACGGTAGTTGGAATGGTAATAGTTCACATAGCGACGGCCCGTGCTCAGCACGAAGGGGAATTCCTTCGCCGTTGCGGGAGCGACGGTATAGGGAGACTCCGCAGGCTCCTCATAGCGAATCAGCGGGTCACAGCGTCCAGCCGACAGAAAGGTGAAGGAGTAGAGCTCTGCCTTGCCGGTGGTGGTGGCGAAGCCTTCCTTCTCATACTTCTTCGGCTCGTACGCATACGCGGGATAGATGTGCTTCTCAACCAGCTCTTTCCACGTGAGGCCATAGGGCTCCAGCTGATAGTCCAGAATCTCCTCGTCCGTCTTCCAGGGCCAGCCTTCGGGGTTGATGCGGTTGCCCAACTCGCGCATGAACGTGACGTCAGAGCGGCGCTCGTACAGCGGATCGACGGCATGCACCTGCGCGTAGATCCATTCTTGGCAAAACTCGTCGGCGACGTAGTCGCGCTCGGTCCAGTGGGCCGAAGGCAGCACGATGTCGGAAAGCTGCGCGGTGGGGCTCATAAAATAGTCCATGGTCACCACGAAGTCGAAGGCTTTCAGCGCCTCGACCACACGGTCGGGATTCTCGCTCCAGCTGACTGGGTTGCCGGCGATGTTGATGTAGGCCTTCACCTGGTACGGCTCGCCGGTCAGGGCAGCGTCCCACACGCCCTTGGGATGGCTGTGCACGTAGTGGGCCGCATACTGCTTGCCCAGCTTCCACTTCCAATGGGTCTCGGGGAACCCGCCGGTCAGATGGGGACCCATGAGGTCGTTGTAACACTTGTGCCAGCAGTTGCCGCCCCGGACGTCGATGTTGCCGGTGATGCCGTTGAGGATGGTGGCGGCGTGGATGGAATAGCGGGAGTTGGTGTTCTCCTCGATGCCTTGGAACATGTTGATGGCGCAGGTGGGACTGGTGCACATAAGCTTGCCGGCCTCGTAGATGAGCCCTGGGTCCGCCCAGCATATCTCGGCAGCCTTCTGTGGCGTCATGTCGATGACGCGCCCGCGAAGCGCTTCCCAGGCGGTCTTCACGCGCAGGGTCGTGCCATCGGCACCCTCAAGCTCGAACACCTCGGTGTCCAACAAAGGATCGACCTCGCCCGATGTGACGCGCGGGTCCTTCATGTCCACCAGCTCACCGGTGCTGGCATCCTTCACCAGATAGACGTCGGCCGATCCGCCGGCAATCAGCAGGTCCTGCGTGAGCGGAGTCTCCGCTTCGGCATCGACGAGAACGGGCAGGGTGGTCCACTTCTTCGTGAAGTCGGCGTCGTACAGCTTTTCCTCGATGCAGATGCGCAGGAAGGCCATCGCCAGCGCCGAGTCGGTGCCCGGCCGCACACGAATCCAGATGTCCGCGCGCGAGGCCATGGGAGCCTGGCCGCACGGGTCGATCACGATGAGCTTGCGGGCCTGGGTGTGGAAGCCATTCAGCTCGCCGGCCGACAGCGCACCTTCCGACCACGCCATGTTGCCGCCCCACATGACCATGCAGTCGGTGTGCTTGAAGTCGGCGCCCTCCATGAAGTTCAACATGCCAATGGTGCTGAACTGGGTGGTCATCTCCGGGGAAAGACACACGTGACCAGGCCAGCAGGAATGGTTCACGCCGTTCACGCCGCCCAACCGGTGCTGCCACTGGTTCGTGCCACGACCGGTGCCCTGGGCAAACACGATTGACTGCGGGCCCACTTCCTCACGGTACTGCTGGATGTGGGCCACGATATCATCCATGGCCTCGTCCCAGGTGATGCGCTCCCACTGGCCGGCCCCGCGCTCGGTGCCGGGCTTGCGGCGCATCGGGTAGTTGTTCCGGTGCTCGTCATACAGGATCTTCACCGCGGATCGCCCTTTCGGGCACATGCGGCCTTCTGATCGCGGATCGGTCGGATCGCCCTCAACCTTCCAGAGCTTCCCGTCTTTGTCCACATAGCAAAGAGCGCCGCATTTGCAGTGGCATTCGAAGCAATTCGTCTGAACCGTGTAGCTGCCGTCTTTGTTGTAATGATATGCAGACATTCGTCCCCCTTTCTCTTGTTCTCACTCGTCTCTTCAAGCTGCGGATTGCCCCCTCGTCCGGGAACTGGCACAGGCGACTGGGCGTCCGCGTGAGACAACCAGCCTCAGGGGTTGCAGGCAATCAGCGCAGCGAGAATTTCCTTTGAATGACACGGAGCTTGCACGCATCAATGCAGGCACCGCAGCGGGTGCAGCGATGCTGATCGATTTCGTGCGTGCGGAGAAAGCTCGGATGGAGCTCCCTTTCGGGGATGTCTCGGTCGATCATGACGATGGCATCACTCGGGCATACCCGCACGCAGGCGCCGCAGACGCGGCATTTTTCTGACCGTATGTTGTACTTCCAGGCGATGACCGCCTCCTCCCTCTCGCGAAGAAAACGTTAGTCGCCGACATGCCGCAAGGCCATCGGACATCGGTATGAGATTCAAGAACGCACGGGGTGAGAATCGTTTCATATACTCTGGCATCAGGACAATCAATAACGAGGAGGGGCGGCATTGTCCTTGAACAGGGACTATGAGAGGGTATGAGAAGGCGCCTTCAGCCTCAGTTTGCGTATTCATCGTCTCCATCTGCGCCTGCTACAATGCCAACATTCCACATTTCCCTGTTGACTCTCCCCTTGCAGGAGGGCGCAGGATGGGTTCGTAACCGAGAGGAGGGAGGGCACATGTTTCGCATCGGAGAGTTCTCGAAAATGGGCATGACCACCGTGAAGACGCTTCGCTACTACGATGAAGTCGGCTTGCTGAAGCCAGAAGCGGTGGACGAGTTCACCGGCTATCGCCTGTACACCGGCACGCAATTGGCGCAGCTGCATCGCATCCAGTCACTGCGTCAGGCCGGGCTGACCGTCGACGAGGTTCGCCGGGTCATTTCCGGGGAACAGGCGACCGCGATACTGCAGCGACGAGCGGCCGAGCTGCAGGACGAACTCAACGACACGCGCGACCAGCTTTCCCGAATCGAATTCATCCTACAGGGAAAACAGGAGGACCAAGCCATGTCGTATTCCGCAACCATCAAGCACATCCCCCCGTGCATCGTTTACTCCACGGAGATGACGATGCCCAATTTCGATGCCTATTTCAGCGAGATTCCCGCTTTAGGCAAGAAGTTGAAAGACCGCTACCCCGACCTGAAGTGCGCCACGCCTGAGTACTGCTTCGTCATCAATCGAGACCGCGAGTGGAAAGAAACCGACAACCGCATCGAATTCGGCGAGGCGGTGACCGAGATGAAGCCTGATTTCGATGGGATACGCTTCCATGAAATGCCCGCCCTTGACGTGGTGTCGGTCATGCACAAGGGGTCCTACGAGGACATGGCCCAGGCGTTCGCCTTCGCCCTGGAGTGGATAGAGCGCAACTCCTACGAGATGGCCGACGACCCGCGCTGCAGCTACATCGACGGCATCTGGAACAAGGACGACATCGCCGACTGGCTCACCGAGGTCCAGATTCCCGTGCGCAAGGCAGAGTAAACACGCCTGGTGCCCCGCCCGCAACAAGGCGGGGCACCAGGGTCCTCGCATAGGCGATTGCATACCGGCGCTCAAACTCATCGAGGCTGAGCTGTCCAGCAAGTTCGCGAGCCGACGCATCCAAGGTCTTTTCAACTTCGACGGATTTCATCGTTGCCCAGCGTTCAGACAAAAGTGCACCATCGTTGGACGCGAGGTGGAGCGAACTTGGACCCCGGCCCACCATGATGCACCCTAAGGCGCGCGCCGCCACCGACTCATAGAGGTTGACCAGAAGGCCGCGCCAATCGGGACAACTCGCTTCCAGCACCTTCGCGCAATCTGTATTCTCAAATCGCGCGAGGAATCGGGCCTCCACCAGCAGGCGACGAAGGTATTCTTCGACATACACCGGCCCCAGCAGGCTTTCGTCGACGGGCAGCGCGAGCGGATAGTCGATGTCGCAGGCGGTCTTCTGAGCGAACAGCCGAGGATCATAGCAATCCCAAAACCCCTCGATACTGGCAAGCGTATCCCGCAGAGCGACATTGTCCAGCTGGGGCATGGCGACGCAAATCTGCCCCCAGAGAGGCTCGCACCCACGGGCGCAGGCATTCAATTCGTCGCACCGCCGATCGAACTGGCGCTGCAAGGCATCACCGGGCAAGCCGTCGCCCGTCGTCAAGGCGCCTTCTCCTTCGCCGCCGTTTACAGCGAACAGCAGAGACTCCATCATTCGCGCCGCAACCGACTCGGGAACGCTGCGGCTGCCCCCGCCGGTGTAACGGCGCACCGATTCTTCGAACAGCTGGTAGAAGCTCAGCTGGAAATTGACGTCTTCCGCAAGGGGAAGGGCGTGTTCTCCGGTGGGCTTCCCGGACTCTTGCATGCTATCGGTCATGATCGGCCGCCCATTTCTCGCCATCCCAGCCATCGGCCTCGAAGGAGTCGACCCACCTATCCTCGCTCCACGGCTGAGGCAGCGGCGAATCGGGCACCTCGGCCCGCTCGAATTCGTCTCCGTCCCGATCTGCTGCATCAAGCAAGTCCTGCGCGCTCATGGCGGAAAGCAGTTCGACGCTGCCCCTCGCCTCTCCGTCGAATGCCAAACGCATCGCATCAAGAAGATCGTCGTCAGAGCATTCAGGACCAACCTGCCGGCGCATCTCGTAGAACGCCTCCTGCAGCGAGGCCAACGTCTGGACAAGACCGTCTTGATGCAGGAAGGGGCTGCTTGCGAATGAAGCGGCCAAATCCGGCATGATGCCGCCACCCACTTCGATCAACCCCGCATCACCCAACGCCTTCGTGCGCGCTGCCTGCAAGTCGAGGATGTCTTCCCTCTCAAGGCGAAGGCCTTGCGGCGTGAGACGTTCGTTGCATTCCTCAAGCGTTTTCTGGATACGGACAACGCCCAAACCCTCCGTCAACACACGCGCCATATCACTACCCTGATTCGCCAAAACAGCCTCCCTTTTCGCATCTGACAGAGGTTATATACGCCCTCGCGCATGCGAATACCAGTCTGTTTTTATGGTTCTCTCCGTGGTAATGTGAAGTCATGCAAACGTTCGGTATTGCATTTTCCTGTCGTCGGGAACGTCTCTCACAACAAGATATCGACTCTTTTAAAGTAGCCAGCAACTTCTTCGCAATTGGGAGCTTTCCAGCACCTCATCGTCTCAGAATGCAGAAAGCTCCCTCCAATAAAGAAACGACATCACAGGCTTGTTCAACCGAAGGCAGCCTTCTGCGACTGCAAAATCTATTTGCATGCAGCAACGAGTTCGCCTTTGACCTCTTCCAAAAGGGATTCGACACATTTGAAATCGTCCTCATTGGCATACAGGCTGCTTGTCATGGTGCAGGCATCCCGGAACGTGGAGACGCTGAGCTGAAACGACGGGGGCCGCTTCAGCGCGGTGGCAAAGAAGGCGCTCTCAGGTCTTATGGTGCCGAAGACAAGACGATTCTCGTCTATGATGCCCACGTTGGTGAATGAGACCGTGGGCACGCCCACCGCCTTGAAGAACGCGTCTTCCAACCTACGACGCGAAACGACTCGTGCGAGCGCATGCAGCAGCAAAGGGCCCTTCAGGCAAGCATCGCTCTCCTTCTGTGCCTTCATTTGGGCAGCAACGGCGACCAAGGTCTCATCGAAAGACTCGTCCCTTCGCATTTCAAGATGGCAAAAGTAATTCGACGTGAGGTTGCAGAAGCCAAACCGCTGACCGGCTTTGCCATACCTGCGCAGATCGACTGGACAAGGCAAGACAATGTCGCAACATCCAGTCCTGTCGCGCAAGGTACGTGCATACGCCGCGAGGAGCAGGTCGTTCACGGTTACCTTGTGAAATTTCGCATAGGTGCGAATGCGGGTGAAATCGGCCGGTTTTATCACCACGCGAGCCAGCCGCGCGTCTTTGGCGTCGCTTCGCAGGGGCAACCGCATCGCAGGATTTTCGGAAGGTGCGCCAGCTCCCGCGAGCACAATGCCCAGCTTTCGCATGAGCCCGATATTGTCGCTCACCTGAGCGAAGTCTCGACGAGATGGATAGCCATCCACCACGCTCCGTCCATCGGAACCGCTCTCCATTGCGGAATAGATCTCAGCAAGCAGATACAGATAGTCCCTGAAGCCCGCCCCGTCGCAGATCATGTGGTCGACGATTATGCAGAGGGTGTCCTTCCTCCCTCCCCGCATCACGTTGACCCGCAGGCGGGGACCGGCATGCTGATCGAAGGATTGCAGCAACACCGAATCGGGGGAAGGAGAATCGCCCTCACTTACGTGGTCCCCACTTGTGAGGTGTTCGTTTGTGAGGTTGGCATTTACAAGGCTGACGACGTCGTCGGCATCGCACTCTTGCTTGACCCACACACCGCGATCTTCGTCGAAGATGCAAAAGACAAGCGGAGCGGCAGTTGCCGACACCTCCAGTGCCCGCTTGAGAAGGGAGACATCGATATGCGCCGATAAGTCTATCCTGCACCTGATAAGCGGATCATGCGACCTGCGGTAAAAGTACTGCATGAGCTCAAAGGGCTCAGCAGCTCTGTCATCCTCGCCTTCCACCATGCCCATCATCTCCCGATTGATCCTGAGAGTGCGCTTGCGCGCGGCAGCGCGCATGTACGGTCGGGTCTATTCTATGATTATCGTCCTTGTTTGATTCCGGCATATGCCAAACTTTTCGAAAGCTCCCAACGGAAACTTCTCGAAGTCCACCAACTTCCGCGACCCGCCATCTCCATTTGGTATACGCCGAATCAGCATCGTCCTAACTATGCCCAACGCTCATCGATCCGATGTTTCACGTGAAACATTCGTTCGCTATAAATCACGATCGCAATAGCGATAGCGATAGCGATAGCGATAGAGCGATCGCGGAACTCGAGAAGCAGTCAACACAGTTAACAATAGATCACGAGAACATAGTCGAGCGCTTTAAGTGTGCGTTTTCGAGCAAGTTGGCGAGCGGCTTGCCCACCCTCAAAGAACCTTAGCCAACCGTCAGACAGAAGCTGCAGGGACGCAAGTCTCCTGAATCAACAATGGGCATTCCAAGGGATGCCCGTTGTTGTTCCTGAGCGATTCAGGTAATTGCCGAAATACGTTGGCGTTCCACACGTCAGATGCTCAACACCGAATACAGATAGCGCTCGGTCTGTTCGACTTTGTCCTTTTTGAGCTCGCATTCCCAGATGACGACCACGGTCCAGCCCTCGGCCTCGAGCGTTTCCTTCGTGCGCATGTCACGCTCGACGTTGCGCGCGAACTTCGCCTCCCAGTAGTCGGTGTTGCTGCCAGGAGTGGAGGCGTACTTGCAACCATCGTGTCGATGCCAAAAACAGCCATTAATGAAGATCGCGATGCGCCGACCAGGATAAGCAATGTCCGGACGACCGGACGCCTTCTTCCACTGGAGGCGATAGCCGGGGTACCCCATCTTGCGCAGCATGGCACGGACCTGGAGCTCAGGTTTCGTGTCCTTGCTCTTGTTGCCCTGCATGGAATGTCTGATGGCTTCGGTTGTCATAAAGCCATGATAGACCATGGCAGGCGAACCTCCCAGCTTTGTTTCCCCGGAGCAGAAGGCAGGCAGAGTCACCTCTCCACCTGCCTTTCAGATCACATGAAGAAGAACACCGTCAACCTGAGAAGCTAGCCAGCGATCGCCGCGTGCGCATGGTTTGCAGCAGTGCGACCAGAGTTCACGTTGTTTGCATTGCACGTTCCCCCTACATCGATGGTATAGATGTTGCGGTAGAGCATGCAGCCATCGGTACCCACGGCATAGAGGCCTTCGATAGGATTCTTTGTTGCATCAACGGCTTGAGCGTTGAGAGTGCATTCTATGCCACCGACCGACATAAGAAAGTACTGGTTGAGCTTTGCAATGTAGAAGGGACCTTTTTCGATGGGAGTCATCAGGTTAGCAGGTTTGCCAAAATCTTCGTCGCGGCCTCCAGCGCAGAGATCGTTGTACCGTTTTACCGATTGCGCCAAGACATCGGCATTGAGACCGATTTTCTCTGCAGCATCAGCCAGAGTGTCGGCAACAGCCAAATCAGCCTCATTTGCTGCGTCGATTTTCGATAACGTCTCAGTGTCGGAAGCCGCCGCCAAAGTAGACTCCAGGATAGCGCGGTCAAACACGCTGTACATGGCTCGCTGCGTCATGGCTGGCACGCTTTGCATCTCGAAATTTGTAGCAGCGAAGTTTTCTGGGACAAATCGTTCGGCATCCTGATTGACCCAAAGCTGATTTCCGCCCATTCCAAACATTCCTGCCCCACAGAACAAACTAGTGAAATTGTCTGCTTTCCACGCAAAAGTGCTACCTGTTCCACAAATGTTTGTACAGTTGAACGTGGAATTTCGGATAAAGCTGCGAGCTCCTGCCTCAAAAGCCATCTTCAGGCCTTCGCCATTGTGATTAGGCGTGCCTCCGTAAACAATATTGTCCCAATTCCAACCCCGTTCTTCCATATATTGCTGGTTTTGGGCATAGCCGCCAGTAGCCAGGATAACCGCTTTGGCATTGATCTGAATATCGTTGTCGCTTTCGTCTTGCACATATACTCCGGCGATTCTCCCCTGTTCCACAATCAGACTATGAGCGCGCGTGCTCATTCGCATATCGACGCCCAATTGCTGTGCTCGAGCAGTCATTTGCGGAATATACCCCGTACTCGCAACATTTCCCTTGAACCAATGAAAGCAAGACACAATGCCGGATCCCAAATAGTCGTCCACCGTGCCGGAGAACTCAACTCCTTGCTCCATAAGCCAAGAGACATTGCCCGCAGATGCACTGATCAAGTTTTTCCAAAGCGTGCCGTCAGACAGCATCTGGGAAGAACTTAACTCACTTCGAATTATCTCTACGGGAGTCACTTCGATGCCAGCTGCTTTTTGCATGTCAGTGCCAACGGCAAAGATACCCTCAACGCCAATGCCGTTGCCACCGGTAACGGATGTCGCTTCCACGCCAACAACCTTGTCACCGTTGAGCGCGGCTTGCACGACTGCAGCAAGCCCAGACATGCCCATCCCTATTACCACGACATCAGCGTCGATGGTTTCGGTGACGTTGCTTGGGACGCTAGGCAAGCCCGTTTCTTGCGCTGTCTCCGTTGATGACTTTGCAGGGCTGCATCCCTGCAAAGTCATGCCCGCAGCCGCTGCTCCAACTGCAGCGAACCCAAGAAAACTCCTACGAGACAACGATGCGCTTTGTTCATTCATGATTCCCCATTCCTCTCTGGATAGAAAAAGAACTCTCCAAAATGTCTGAAGGCCCTTTTTCAAAACAATAGGAATCACACTATTCAAAGTCATCGGGAGAATCGGGTGTTTGCATGATTCACCCGATACGTATGAGGGTCGAAGCAACCCCCAGCAGCAAGAGCGGTTCCGTTGCAAGTAAAATGATGGGAGCGGACAGAGGGAAGGGGATCTCATGCGACTCGATCTGCTGGTCTATTATCTTTTCGGAATAGGAGCGTACTGGGCATGGTCGGGTGCTCTCCTGGTTGCAGCAGCACTTTGGCCAAATGCAGGAGCGACATACACCCAATCAATCTGGCTCACCAATGTAAGCGCACATTGCGTTGTTCTCGCAATGTGCGGCATCGCGACGCCACACATGCGCGCTTCGTTTGATGGACGGATTATCCCCTGGACTGCAGCCGTCCTCACCGTTATCGGAACATGCATGCTTTTGATAGGTTATGCACAGACCACCGCAAGCGTTCTTCCTTATGCAGGATCTGTCATATCAGCCTGCGGCACGTCCTTGATATTGCTCATGTGGGGCGATGCTCTCGCCTCTATTAGAAATGACGATCGAATGAGATTGGTTTTGTACGGCTCGATCGTGGTCGGGCTCCTCATCATTCTCCTTATCGTCTGCCTGCCCGACATAGTATCAACCCTTTTTTGCCTATGCCTGCCTTTAGCAATGACATTCTGTATTGTCCGAGCCGGAAAAACCAGCAAAGCAAATCCGGAAATAACAGATTTTTCAGAGGATCGCTTCGTCACTGTCGACGAGGAAGAACCTCTCTCTTCGTTGGAAGACCATTCCGACAACAGATTGAAAAGAATCGTTGCCCAAATCATCCTTTGCTGCGTCGTCTTGGCACTGCCGGCAGGCTTCTATCAAAACAATTCTTCCCAAACAACACAAGGGACAGAGATAGTTACCTGGAGCTCCGTATATTCTTGCGTTTGCCTTCTCATGGGCATAGCGGGCATAGTTGATTACCTCTTTATGACACGCCGTGGCACCAATGTGTTCTCGCGGTTGGTGGCACCCCTCATTGCAGGCGGTCTTATCATGTTTGCCGTGTTCACAAAGCAGACTGATATCTGGGCAGGTGTTTTCATGCTCACGGGGTACCATCTGTTCCTTGTTTATATCTATACAGAATATGGCATTCTTTCTTCAGACATGAACGTTGATCCGCTCTATGTCTTCGCTTTCGGGACGTGCGCGATAGACATAGGACTCATCGTTGGCTATGTTTTTCATGGCTTGCTATCAAGATTGCCGGATGAATGGTCGCTGGGAGCAATCTCCGTAGCGGTATATCTTCTCTTGCTCATTGGGATTCTGATCTTTCCCAAAGTGCTTGAGGATGTGAAAAACCGTAGGCGAGACAAAGAGACGCTCGCTGCTCTTTATTCATTCACCGAAGATACGCTTTCGGACGATGCCGAAAGATTGGGTTTTATCGAAACAGACGTAGAACGTAGATGCGAATTGATGTCTCAGCATTTGGCTTTGTCAGAGCGAGAAGGAGAAGTCATGAGCTATCTCTTGAAAGGCAGGAGCCTGCGCTCGATTGCGACCGAAATGTTTCTTTCGTACAACACCGTGAAAACTCACGTCAGTCATATCTATCGCAAGGCAAACGTGCATACCCGCGATGAGCTCATCGACGTCTACGACAGGTTCTCCCACGCCGAGCTATCGCAGCAATAACCGACAGGGAAGGTGAGATGCTCCTGATTGGATTTGTTACGAGTGCTGCAGATGCAGCATGACATCCCAAAGGAAGCTCCGGCCGAAAAATAGCGACCGGAGCAAGGAGGGCCTAGGAAAGATATTTCGCAGCCTGCTCTGCGGCAATTCGTCCAGAATTGATTGCCCAGGAAGCGCCGGATCCGGCAGCTATTCCAACATCATAGGCATCTCCAAAAAAGCCCCCCGTGTCGCAACCTCCCGCATACAATCCAGAAATTTCCGCTCCTTCCGTATCCAGAACGTGCGTGTCCGGCGTGACCTTCAGCCCGCCGCATGTCGTGAAATAGGCGTCTTGGCAATCGAAGGCATAATAGGGGCCGTCTCCGTCAACAAGAGCGACCAAGTCCTTCGCAGGCTTGTGAAAATCGCCGTCCAGGCCCGCCGAACAAAATTCGTTATACGTGGCAATCGTTTCTTCGAGGGCCGATGCATCAAGCTCAATCTTTTTCGCTAGATCTTCAATGGTATCGGCGGTGTAGACGTCGCCAGTCTTCATAAGGCGGGCAAGCTCGTCGGATAATCCTTCGATGGGAGATCCCTCCTGCACATATACACCGACTCCAGCGAGCGCCCCCTCTCCCGCGGCAAAGCGATCAATAAGGGCTTGGGTGCAGAGAGTCCATACCTTCCGTTGCTTTTTGACCGCAAGGCCAGCGAAAGCAAAGTTCTTCAAGAACATGTCTTCGCGGACAAAACGTTTGGCGTCTTGGTTGACCCACAGGATGGGCTGCAGAGTGCAAGCACATACCGCCCCGCCCCAACTTGCACCGCGGCACACCGGGCCATAAAACATCATAGTCCCGGGATCGGTCGCAAGATCAGCCCCTATCTCCTTGGCCATCTTGATGCCATCGGCATCGCGGCCATCCACACCGGAAGGCATGAGAAAATCGGGATTGAGCCCCGTCAAATGCGCCACCAGATCTGTGTTGTTCGAGTACCCTCCCGTTGCCAAAATGACCACGGGAGCCTCAACTTTCACAACGGTATCATCGCCTCTCAGCGCCAACACGCCCGAGACATTTCCCTCTTCGTCCAACAGCAAACGCTTTCCCGCACAATTGGTCTGGATATCAAGATCGACGTTTTTGGCAGCAGTGAGCATGCTTTCCATAAATTCCACGCCAGGATGGATGGAGCCCTTGTAAATATGCCAACACACATGAGAGTCTCCCAATGCTTGCACATGGTCGAATTCAACCCCAATACCTTCGAGCCAGTCGATGGTTTCGGCTGTTTTATTGAAGAACTTCTTGTACATTTCATAGTCGGGAATCCAATGATGGTAATCCATACACTCTTCGATAACGTCTGATGCCGTCACCGTCTCGCCAGCTTCCTTCTGCCAGTGCGACCCGACGCCGAAAAGGCCTTCGGTTCCAATGAACGATCCCCCCGTGGATGCATGCTTTTCCAAGAGAACCGTTTCAAGACCAAGCTGTCGGGCCTGCACTCCCGCCGCAAGACCAGTGCCGCCTCCCCCGACAACGCAGACCTGAGCGGTTATGGTTTCGCTTGGTTCTCCTATCTCCTCAATATTCCATACGGCGTCCGCTGAACCTGATACAGCCTTACCACCTTCCTTGGCAGAAGCCGTTTCACCTGAACCGCCCGTCGCAGGCGCACACCCGACAACCCCCAAACCAGCTGCTGCCAAAGTCGCAACGGAAGCGCCCTGTAAAAATGATCGCCTTGTCAGATCCTTGGATAAATCCATAGCCGTCCCTCTCTCCTTGTGAGTACATGCTGGCCGATTTCCCTCATGTCATCAGCTGCAAGTCTACTCGCGAGGAAGAAAGTACTTAGAGAAGAGTTGCACCCAGAAAAGTTGGGCATCGCTTCTTTTCGTATCCCGTTTCTCAAGGTGCTTTGGAGGTATCATAGAAATGGGAGTATGTCGGCGCTTGTGCTTGGATCACGTTTTCCCATGCTACGCAGCCGACAAGAGGGGAGAATGGCATGCGCGAGAATTCCATCTTATCGACCCAGCTGTGCTACTTCGTCTTGACCTATGAGAAGGGAGGATTTGCGGCCGCCTCGCGAGCGATTCCCATGTCCGCACAAGGGTTATCCAAGGCAATCCACGCCCTTGAACGAAACTTGGGGGCCACTCTTTTTGAATCCAACGGCGGTGCCGCACTTCACCCCACCCAATATGCAGATCGACTCTATAAACTGGCAGAACGTTGGTCAGCCGACGAAAAAGAGCTTTTAAATATATTCAGACAGATCAAATCCGACACAAGCGTCACCGTTCTTCTGGGGGCAGCCATCGGAACTTTGGGATTCCTCGGCATAGACATGGCGGTCGATTTTCAGCAAAGGCATCACGGCATACAAATGAAATGCATTGAGTCCCCCGATTTGCTGGTCGAAGATTATCTCGAGAACGGCGAATACAATGTGGCCTTTACCATCTGTCCCTACAATCAAAAGTTCGACACAGTCGAGCTTTGGCAATCCGACGTCTACGCCTGGGTTCCTAGAGGAAACACGCTTAGCGGGAAACCCTGCTTGCGCGTCGAAGACTTCCATGGAGAACGGCTGGGAATCGTTGATTCCTCTTTCAAAGTATATGACCAATTCGAAAGTGCCTGCAGCGAAAAGAACATTTCTCCGAAAAGCATAGCAACCACTGCTGAGATATTCTGGCTGTACTCCTATGCATGCTCAGGAAAAGGCATTGGCATTTCGGTTCGACATCTGAAAGACGTCTTCGCTCCATCCGAAAGCGTCGTGTGCCTGCCGGTCGAAGGGCTCCAATGGAACTTCGGCATATCAACGCGGAAGAACTATGTGCCGACGAACGAGGAATACGCTGTCATCGAGTTCTTGAAAAACCGTACAGCGCTACGAAAAAGAGCCGATGCACTCTGAATCGATTGCCTCTTTGCTCTCCGAACCGCAATGTCATCTTTGGTAAAGTCCCGTTCAGGTTCTACAGCGACAGATGCGGTAGTGCCTCCCTGGCGGCCATTCATCAAAAAGCGGTAGTCCTGCTCTTGTTGCCCTGCATGGAATGTCTGATGGCTTCGGTGGTCATGGGAATACGATAGACCTACAGATGAAAAGAGTGCGCCATTTTACCAGCCTCAAGCCCGTTCTTGAAAGGCGGCTTCGGAAACAAGCACACTTGGGTCAACCTCAAGCGCCTCAGCCAAGGTGTTGATGGTCTGCAGCGTCACATTCCGTTTGCCGATTTCGGCGCTGCTGATATAGGTCCGATCAAGACCCGACAACTCCCCCAACTGTTCTTGTGACAGATTGCGTTCACGCCTCAATGTCCTCAGGCGCTTTCCGAACTCTATGGGCAGGCTTCTTTTTGGTTTCATAGGTGAAGTAGACAATATTGAAGACTTTGGGTCTACGGACTATACGTCACATTTTCGTTGACATGTCCACAAACGTGACTTATAGTCATCATATTGTCAGCCAATTCGCAGCAGGCTGATGTCGTATGGGGATGAGAAAAGGGGACAGACATGCAGCAAGACATGAATAGGCGCACCTTTCTGAAAGGAGCCGCCGCGACGGGAGCAATCGCCCTCACGACTGGACTGGCAGGATGCGCACCGGCAGCATCTTCGGCAAAGCCCGATGCCGCCGCGCCTCATGAAAACACACAGCAGGCGGGGCATATAACCCCCGTCGATGAATCGTTTGTGATTCCGGCGGTGACGAGCGCTGAAGCGAAGGCCGACCAGGTGCACGATGCCGATTATCTGGTCATCGGTTCGGGAAATTGTGGCTTGCTGAGCGCAGCCCGTGCCGCGGAACAAGGACTCAAAGTCGTTATCTTGGAAAAGGCTGAAGAAACCGGCGGTTCGTCCTTCGGAACGGAAGCGCATTTCGCGCTCGACACCTGCGAATACGTAAAAGAGCAGGGCATGAGGACATGGACCACGGTCGAAGCAGCCGACTACTTCAATCTCTACAACCAGTTCCACTCATCCCAAACCCTGGTCATGTCTTTCCTGAACCACTGCAACGAGCCCTTCGACTGGTGGATAGGCAAGGGCGCGAAAGTGAGCCAGCTGCTCACGTCTTTAGCCGGGCCCAACACTGGAGCCGGCATGTTCTTCGAAGGAAAAGCAGCGGCTTTGGCAGACATCGACCGCCACGTCATCGAGCAGAACGGCGTCACCGTGCTCACCAGGACGCGTGCGACCAATCTTGTCGTGGACGATGCGGGTGCCGTTGTCGGCGCCTTGGCAGAAGGCGAGGACGGCAAGACCGTCCTGGTGAATGCGACCGCAACCTTTGTGGGAACCGGAGGATTCGGAACGAACCCAAGCATGGTCAGCGCCTATCTGGGAGCACGAGGCGACGCGGCCTTGGTGGGCGACTCGATTCTCTACCATAACGGCGACGGCCTGAACATGATGCTGGGAGCCGGCGCCATCACCGGAGTGCTGGACAGCGTCCAACCCGGAGGCATTCAGGTTGCGAACACCACCTACGAAGGCGACGTCACGCGCGCAGGAGGCGAGCCGTTCCTGTGGGTGAACAAGTTCGGGCAGCGCGTCGGGTGCGAGTACTGGACCAATCCCACCTACGGCTACGCGCTGGCGGCATGGTCACCCGACTACAGCTTCTACACGCTTTTTGATTCCAAGCTGGTAAAACGCATGGAAACTGAAGACTTCTTCTGTCAGTCCAAGTACCTTCCCTACACCTACGCGCCCGTTCCCGCCATGGGAGAACAGCTCGACAAGGCGGTGGAGGTGGATGCCTGCATCAAGGCAGAAACGCTTGAAAATCTCGCCGAACAGGCATCGATCCCCCTCGATGCACTCAAGATGACAATCGAGAAGTACAATGCGGCCTGTACCGCAGGAAACGACGATGAGTTCCACAAAGACGTCTCCATGCTTCTCCCCCTTTCCGAACCGCCTTACTACGCCCTAAAGCTCGAATGCAACAGGCTCTCCACGCTGTGCGGCGTGATGGTGGATGCCGATTGCAAGGTTCTCAACAAGGATGGAGAATGGATAGAAGGCCTGTTTGCCGGCGGATTGGATAGTGCGGGCTTCTTCATGGCGGACTACAACCATGCGTTCTCCGGATCCTGCAGTTCATATTCCTTTTTCACGGGCTTTCATGCCGCAGACGTCGCTGCGGAATATGTCGGCAAATAGAGGCAGGGATTGCCTCAGCCGCCCCTGGCATGTCGTGAAATCCTTTCACACGTCAGAATCACGTGACGCACTGCCTGCTTAAGCGATTCGCGCAGGCATCGTACGGTGTCCCAGCAAGCTGCCGAATGCCAAGACTCGCAGATCGTCGGAGGGAGAAACCTCAAGCTCTCCCTCCGACGATGTCGCTCATCCCTGCTTGGCAGTAGCCTTTACGGAGCAATCGCTCTGATTAATTGCAGCATGCTGTCGGGCCGCATCTCGGCCGACCAACTTTGCAAAAATGACGGATGAGCGGCACGATGGCGCATACCCCGTGGCACAAGAAAAAGACCACACACCTCTTCGCGAAGGCGAGACGGCTTAAGCTAGTTCTTTCTCTTTTTCTGCTCCGGCAATTCTTGGACCATGGACTCAACAACCTCCGCCAAGCGGAACTTGTCCTCAAAATCAATTGCGAGCATAGGTTTTGCACCCTCATAGGGAACCTGATACTCAGCATCGGCCAACAGAGCCTTGGCGGATGCCGTGGGCTTGACCAGCAGCCGATCGTCGTAGATGCCCCCGAACACCTTGCCGTGGCAGTACAGAACATACTCCCCCATCATTGCCCGGTACGTTATGCCGTCAGCTTCCGACAGCAGATCCAGCACATAGGTTAGATAGTCTTTGCTTGTTGTCATGGTCCCACCAATTCAATGTCATTGTCGTGCAAATAGTATAGCGGGCCCGAGTAAGCAATGCGGGCGAACGCGCGAGGAACGTCGGACAGCTCATTTGCGAAAGCTGCGGCATGATTCTTGGGGACCCCTCTCAGTACGGCACCGAGGCCAACGGCTCGTCTTCTGGAGATTATTGCAAATGGTGCTACGACAAGGGATCGTACACCTACGAGACCAGCATGGAAGCCATGATCGAGGATTGCGCCCACGCATGGTCGAACAGGGTGGCTTCACCCTCGACGAGGCCGTCTCGCTCATGGGAGCCGTGCTGCCCCATCTGACGCGCTGGAGAGATGGGGAGAAGGCGGAGGGGTAAGAGAAGGGGCGTTTCATATATCCAATTAGGCTGAATGAATATCGAGGTATTTCTGAATGGCGTCAGGATAGTAGGCATACTTTCCCTTTTGCGTCTTACGCCAATACGGGAGCGTCTGCTTGAGCGATGCAAGAGCATTGGCATAAGGCTGAGGACCAAGCTCGTCATGTATATATGCCATATAGACTTCGACATCTGAGTACTTAATATTGCGTTTCTGTTGCCGCCCTTTTACGAGGTTATCCAGAAATCCTAAGTAAATAAACGCACTGCCAGAATTCATCCCTGTCTGCCTGTTCACAGCCCGGCTCAGCTGAGACAGATCACCACCATTGGCAAAGAAATGTTTAAAGGCGCGCCAGACAGTATCCACCATCTCTCGAGTAATTGATCCGCCCCCGCTTGAGGATGCAGCCGAAGCAACAGTCTTCTCCGGATTTTGCTTCGGTTGTACAGTGCCCGCATTCACGTCAGCTGGAACGCTCATTGGCACGCTAACCGGGGCCGAGGTAGGCGGTGGAAATTCGGCCACCGCAGCCTTCCCGGCATCGGCCATCATCGGCAATTCACCTCGCATCGCCGTCTGTCTCAAAAACATCGTCATTGCCATTTCCGTATCCATTCCAAGCGCAGCGAATACACTCTCTGCCTGCTGGAGGATTACAGAATCCACCTTAATTGTAATTTTCTTTTTCATAGCGTCCCCTCTCTCGCATTAGTAGGCTTCACCGACATAAATAGCTTCTTCACAAAGATCGACTAGCCAGATATTGTGTCAGCATGCTCCTTTATCCACTTCAGAAGAAAAGGCCGGTCATTGTTTGCGGGCGTTTCGAACCACTGGGAGCACAGCACATAGCTAATACCTCGGATCATCAAAGGAGAGCTGTAGTAGCGCGCTTTTTCAAAACCACTTTCAACGCGTGCCAGAAGAGGATAGTTGAGATGAAAAACTCTCCTACTGTATCCAGATTGCTGCAGATACTCTATTTCATCTTCCGTCGCGGCACCTTCTTCAAGCATTTTACGCAAGATAGACCGTGCAATCTGGCCCACTTTGAGTTCTTTATAGGCACCGTCATCGTCGTGCACGGAAAGCTGAATATAGGGTGGCTTGGACTCAGACGATGCCCGATTCGCCAATCGTCTCTCCCCATTCTTGGGAATAGATTTCTCCGCAAACATGGCACACATCTGATAGCTGCGAACAAACAGCTCAGAAGTGTCAGCGATGCCGTCACTTATGAGCAGAATCGGCTGCAAGACAGATTCATTGAAATCGCCGTTCGCGATAATGCGGAATGAGAACTGAAACCCCTCTTGCCTAAACAGCGTATTGATATCTTCTATACAGGGAGAGAGATCGGCAATGACTGCGTTGTTTATTTTCGGGGAGGCAAAAACAACTTCCCCTTCCTTTGATCCCATGTACCCATAGATGCACAAAGCTGCTCGTGTACATTTTTCGACGACCTTCATCACTGTCGCGTCGCGAGTTCCATAATTGAGTCCAGCACCATGAAAAGCAACTTCGACGGCATAATAACGAGGAACGCCCTCCTCTACGCAAATACCGATGGCGTCGCATTCGCCTTGCCGAATCACTTGCCGAAACGAACCATTCTGTTTGAAAACTTTGTATCCGCATTTCTCTGAAAAATGATTGTCGATAGAGGCCATGATGTTCTGAATCTCATCTTCATGAAGGAGCTCCCATTGCGAAGAAACCTTCCAGTTGGTTTGGACCACCTGGCATTCCTTGACATGTCGAAGCCACGAATAGAAGAGCGATTCACCCATTTCTATTTTCACAGAAATCCCCATTTCACTTCATGCTTAAACGAGGATATAGTAGCATGAATTTAATCAGGTTTATAAATGCATATCCCGCAGAGCAACCACACTTCCTTCGGTCATCGCTCAAACCAGTACGCGTTCATCTTTTTCAGAAAGTCTTGAGCAATGGGATGCCCACAAGATTCTCCGATAATTGCATCAATCCCGCAATAGGGACACAGAGCGGTATCGTCCTGAGCATCTTCGATCCACTCTTCAATCTGAGATGGGGCAAAAATTTGCCCACAATAGAAGCAACCACACTTTTGATCGCCAATGAGCTTTTCGCGGTGGTTGATACAGAATTCATGAGCCTTGATGTAATCGAGAATCTCGCTTTCCTCACCATCGTTCATAGTTCCGCCCACTCCATCTTGCGCAATGCAGCATAATCAGGCCAACTTTTACCATACCGCCGAAACCCTGAGAAAAACGACGTGCCCATCCATTAGCATGAGTGCCATCTCTTTCGACTCAAACTGTCCATGCGAGCACCACAGGCTCTCCCGCCCATCGGCATGCCACGGGTGTATAGGAGATCCCCTTCCCGCCTAATTGCGCACCACCACATCTTCTTCAAGCAGGTAGGCATTTGATCCATCGTAGAGCATCGCTTTGGATGTACCGAGAACAGTGCCCAAGCGAGACAGCGACGCATCGGACTTAACGAGAACGCTTTCGCAAAGGGCAGCGCTCGCTGTCGACGGAATGCTCGAGAGCATTGCGTCGATCTCCTTATCCGTCCTCTCGTCAGCGGCATCCCAAAGAGTCTGTTTTCTGAG
This sequence comes from Actinomycetes bacterium, assembly GCA_023429565.1. Lineage (GTDB taxonomy): Bacteria > Actinomycetota > Coriobacteriia > Coriobacteriales > Eggerthellaceae > JAEWQO01. The sequence continues at coordinate 41,756 of JAEZDJ010000044.1, read as the reverse complement.
ACGCTCAACAATGCCGCCAGCGTTCTGCGCTATTCCTTCGAGGACATTTGCAGGAAGTGCATCGCGTTTATCCAGCTTGTCTTCGGACGCGAGGGCCAAAGGAGCGCCTTCGTACTCTTTTATCTTTGCAGTGAGCACCTTCAGTGTTTGGTTATGAACGTCTTCGTATTCGTCACACCGTTTTTTTGCATGATTCCTTTCGCGCGCTACACGCTGAGGGCTCACATCGCGGTCATAGAACATGCGCACTTGATCAAGAGCGCATGAAAGTTCAAATACGGTTGCGGCACCTTGTTCGCAATCATTGAATTTCTTGATTGATTCTTCAAGAAATTCTTTTTTGAAGTGCCTTGAGGCATCCACATGTTCACCCAAAGCTCTCATGGTGTTCTTTTGCTCTGCCCACAGTTTGGATACGTCCGTCAAGGACCTTTCGATTTCCCCCCTCGCAGCACGAAGCTTTTCTGGATCGGAAACGTATTCGTCAAAGCGCGCGACATAATCGTTCAACAAGCGATCATAAATCCCCTCGACCTCGGATCTTCTCTGAATTCCCAATAGCTCCACGATGCTTTTCACATCTGACTCAATAACACCCAAACGCTCATTGATTTCCGCCATCTGCTTCTCAATAACCACTATCGCGGCGAATGCGACACCCGCCATCGCAACCATCCCGGGATTTATCGCGGCAGCCGTCCAAGAACCATTTGCGAATCCTCCCGCAGACAGCGTATTTCCCCCGAAACCATCTGCCCTTGCATAACAATCGGCCGGTGAAAAACCTGCGGGCATCTTAATATACGCTAACTGCTCACCCGAGTGGGCAAGACCCTCAAGAGCAGGTATGGAAAGCGAGGCAGCACCAAGCGCCTTGCCTATCGCAGGCGATAGATTATCTTTCTGCACAGGAATCACGGCAAGTGCCCGAGATCTGTATTTTTCCAAATTCGAACTGCTGATCAGCTCAATTGCCGTCGATCCCCAATCTTCCATCTTCCACTCCTCTTGGTCATCATGCCACATCTGCAAAGAAACTATTGGTTATTTGCGCGCAGACCAGCTGCAACACCTCTACGATAAGCAGCTCAATTCACGTTTATTGTAGGAATCATACGCTTGGAAATTCAAGATGAGCGCTGCTTTAACCTCTTCAAGTTGATCCTTGTCGCAGGGATAAAGAAGGATCTGAACTGGTTGATCGTATTTGACATCTGCGTATACGTCTGGGTTACCGTCACCGATCAACTGTTCGTAGACATCATCGCCCATCGAGAGGCCGAAGCCAACATATACCTCTTTATATTTTGAGAAATCCTTGCTTCCGGCATCGGGCATCAGCATAAAAGCAAAACATCCTGGTATAGACATGAAGCCGCCCTTTGAGACTCCTACCGTTTTATTGGCCTCGAACGACTTCTCGAACTCCCTTGCTGATATATCGTATGTGCTACTTTCAACGGTATCCTCACGAGCCTTCCGAAGAATTTTCTCGTGCTCTTTTTTGTCACGCGCCTGCTTGGCACCATCCCTAGTTTTCGCCACAGCTGCAGCAACCGCATTTCCTATGCCGTCCGCCTTGTCTCCCACAAACCTGACCGCTTGCTGGGCCGTATCTGCCACCACTGGCCCACAGTCTTTTGCAAGCTCAAGGATCATGGGTCCATACTTCTCCATAATAGGTCCTGCGTCCTCAATGACCTCCACAGCTGCCTTGACGACTTTCCCCACACTTCCAGTCTCGGCCTTCATCGCAAATCCCTCCCCGTTATTCACCGCTTTATATTCTGCGTTTCATAGTAATCGATAACTTTATCAGATATTTTTGGTAAATCGACACTTGGGATAATTGCTGCAACCATAGAATTGATTGCCGGCATTGGATCCTCGCTTCGCTATCCGAAGAACCAGGGTCCCGCCACATTTCGGGCAAACGTGAGGCAATGCCTCGACAGCGGCCACGCTCTTGGATTGCGCGCTCTGCTGAGGATGTGCTGGCTTCTTCTTTTTATAGCGCTGTTCGATGTCGGTCACATATGCGGTCCTGGCTGCCTCGTCTACATCGGTCAGGGACATCAAGCGATCATGTAAAGCGCTTGCAGCCGCTTCATTCAGCACGTCTTCAGCTGTATCCCAGGTATCGCGCACAGTAGCATGCAGCCTGTCGCGCTTGATGACACGCACCTCCTTGTTGCTCACCATCACCTTCTTGAGCTCACATCGCACAGAGAAGGCAACTATTGAGAACAATGGCGTGTCGTCCGCCAAATAATTGGCAAGCCACTTGACGTGTCCACGGTTTTGCATGATGCGATTGTAGAAGCGATTCTTATGGCCGCCTTCCAAAACGACAGTCCAATACCTATCCGCCTCATTGCCAAATATCCATCCGGAGTAATTCTTGCTCTCGATGACGAAGATACCCTTTTGAGTGATGACCATCGCATCGATTTCGGAAGTTTCACCATCACCTTTGGGCACGTAGACATTGCGCAGAGCCTTGCCGTCGCGCCCGAATGCCTTGACCCATTTGAGTTCGCGCTCCGTGAGCTTCTCGCCGCGACGGCCCTGCCATTCGGCATCAAATATCTGATCGAGGATTTGTCGATGAGACCTTTTGCCATGGAAGAGCCCCCCTCTCTCTCGATTCTGGATGACGCCTTGATGACGCACCTGTTATGTGCCATTCCGGATACCGTCCAAAGGACACATAGATATCTGGGATTAACAGACTTGAGTAGGAAATCATGAAATATCCCAACGAGCGGTATGACATGATCACGTTTGAACACCATTCCGGACGTGACGGGCCTTGAGTGCACTCCGGGCACGTCACACAAGCCAACCACACAATCAAGACAGCCTCACCTATCAGCACTACCTCCACGACAAAAACGGACGATGGTCGTCTTGGGCGGACACAGTGGCGCATTGCTCGGATAAAGCGGAAAGATGCCTGGACAGGCGAGCTCAAGCACCGTGGCATCGAGGCCGATGCTTCAGCAACCGAATAGTCATAGCAATGATGATGCAAAAGATAAATAAATTCTTTTATCAAAATGAACCGCTCATGATAGTATTATCATGGTTCGATTTTCCTGGAGAAAAAATGACACAATTAGCAAATGTCTCAGAAAAGCAGAGTTACGACATTGGGGCTAAGCCTAGTGTTATCGATCTTTTCTCCGGGGCTGGAGGACTCTCCCAAGGCCTTAAGCAAGCAGGATTTGATGTAATCGGCGCAGTGGAGGTTAAGCCAGCGTTTGCCCACAGCTATTCGTTAAACCACAAATCAACAAGGATGTTTCTTGAAGACATTCATCATCTTTCACCGAATTCCGTAATGCAAGAATTAGGGTTACGACCCGGAGACCTGGATCTTTTGTCTGGATGCCCTCCATGCCAAGGGTTTTCGACAATCGGGACAAGAAATCGCAAGGCACGCGATGACGACCCAAGGAATGACCTTATTTTTGATATGTTGAGTTTTGTTGAAGTCATGATGCCAAAAACTATCATGATAGAAAATGTTCCATATCTTGCATCAGATAAACGTATGGCTATTGTCAAGAATAGGTTTGAACTGCTCGGTTATCATACGGATATCAAAATCCTCAATATGATTAACTATGACGTTCCGCAAAGTCGCAAAAGAATGATTATGCTAGCATCAAACTTAGGCAACATTAAAGTTATCGAAAGATTGGTTCCCCCCGACAAGTTCAAAACAGTAAGGGAGGCGATCGGATCGCAGCCACAGTGCGACACAAGCGATGACGAATTGCATAATTATCGAGTCAAACGCAGCGAGCGCATTTTAAGGATTATATCTCTCATCCCAAAAAATGGAGGCAGCAGGTCTTCCCTGCCTGAAAACTTTCAGCTGAAGTGCCATAAAAAAACGACGGGATTCAAAGATGTCTATGGACGTATGTCCTGGGACCGGCCGTCGCCCACCATCACCGGAGGCTGCACCAATCCGTCAAAAGGAAGATTTCTGCACCCCGAAGAGAACAGGGCAATAACCCTACGTGAGGCGTCCCTTCTTCAAACCTTTCCGGCTGATTATAGGTTCTCCTTCGAAAACGGACGAGACGGCATAGCGACAATGATAGGAAACGCACTGCCGCCAAAGTTCATCGAGTTCCATGCAAGCTACATCAAAGAACATATCTTACAGCATACTCAAAACGGACATTAGGAAACCTATTAAGGACAGGAGATACGATGGCTAACCCAGAGGATATCTCGTCAGGCAATGACTTAGTCATGACATTCATGCCTAGTACCATCGAGCATCTCGGCGCCAGACTGTACTCCACCATCCCTCCTATCGTAGCTGAATTAATTGCGAACTCCCTCGATGCAGATGCGAACAATATCCACGTTGCCCTCAATGATGCTGCCGAAGAAAAAACGATTATTGTCAAAGACGATGGCAATGGCATGTCCCTTAATGAAATCAATATAAAATTCCTCCGGATCGGGCGGAATCGAAGGCTCGATGCTGCGGGCAACGGCCAGGTTTCGCCCCATGGCCGACCGGTAATCGGAAAGAAGGGGCTTGGGAAGCTTTCGTTTTTCGGAATAGCGAAAAGAATTGAAGTGTCCACGATCCAAAATTCATTTCGCAATATTTTTGTTTTAGACTGGGATGAAATCATCAAAGACCAGTCAGAAGCCAGACCCATAACGGAATATAAACCGACGATTATCGAGAGCCAACAAACAGTTTCTGAACCAAATGGCACAACAATTACCCTACACGAGATCCAACGCAGAACCGACTTTGACGCCGAGAAACTAGCTAATAGTTTATCCAGGTTTTTTATTGTCGAAGAAGGTGTGCATATTACCATTCAACATAACGAGTCAAACCCCATCGAACTTGATAACTCGCGGAGATATTTAACTTTAGATATCGAATTCAAGTGGAATATCCTTAGCGATATTCCGTTCGCAAAAGATTCTCAGTTTTCAAACAAGGTCTCCGGCGAGATATACACGACAAAAAAGCCTATCCCCCCAAATACAAACTTACGCGGAATAACATTATTTTCAAGAAACAAGCTTGTCAATCTTCCGGAGTATTTTTCCGAAAGTGCATCGAGTCATTTCTTTTCTTATGTATCAGGCTGGCTTCAGGTTGACTTCATCGAGGATCTTGATATTGACGTAATAGAAACGAACAGGCAATCGCTCAACTGGGAGCATCCGGAAATGCAAGATCTGAGAGCATTCCTCAAACAAATCGTTTCGGCTGTGGGAAGGAGCTGGCGAGAGCGACGCCAAGCCGTTCAGATGGAAAAACTCACTGATAAATCCAAAATAGATGTTGAGAAATGGAAAACCACCGTCCCGCAAGAGGTAAAAGATGACTTAGATCCACTACTTAATGCCCTAAGCCAAAGTATTGACATACCAGAAAAAGAAGATCAGACAATACAGGGATTTGAGCATTTATATAAGCTTGTTCCAGAGTATCCCTTGCTACATTGGAGACATTTAGATCCGGATTTACAAGGAGAGGTACAAAACTATTATCAGCACCAAGACTATTATATGGCCGTACTTCAAGGGGCTCTTCGCTATATTAATTGCATTATGGAAAAGGCGGAATTAGGAGAAGGGATAGGAGAGCGCAATGTGATAGAAAAGGCTTTTGCTGAGCGTGCGCCTGTCCTTGCCGTTGTGGATCATTATCGAAAACCTGACGGTACTTCTTTTAAACCTGATACCCTCAGTGATATTTCTCATGGACACCGTAAGCTTGCTTTGGCTCTTTGGGAAGCATTCCGCAATCCACTCGGGCACGAAACCGCCAGAGACCTTAACGGATCGGATCTCTTCTCTGAGAAAGATTGTTTGGACGCCTTGAGTATTCTGTCCCATTTGTTTCGCAGACTTCATAATGCAACTGTTGTTCCACAAGAGACGACAGACCAATAAACTGCCCATCATTCAGTACAGACTGCCGGTTTTTAGAGTACCGGGATGGTTATTTTGCCGCTTTCGGCGGTTCCTAAAACAACAATGTGCCCTTTTGCAGGAAGAGCCATGGGTGGTGCCGCAAATGACGCTCCTACAATTCCGATCTCTTTGAATGCCTCAGTTGATTCCCGACGTTAAAGCTCCCTAAGGTCTACCCCCATTGATGACACTGTGCAAAGAAATAGTCCGATTATTATTTAGCGACATTCAGAACCTCCGTAATTTCCGTTAGATCGTTATCGTTTCATACGTATAGTTAGCATCAGAGTTTTCTTTGAAGCTCTCGGCCTGTACGAGCACCTTTTCGAACACTTCTTCGTTCCACTCCGGCGGATAACCGTTCTTGTACAAGAGCACGGTCAAATCCATGTTGAGCTGGCTTTTGATGTCATCCCGGGTTGCCCAATCGGCATATTGGGCCTTGTCATCGACCAGCTCTTTGATCTGCTTGGCAAGCGAGAGGCATTTCTCCTCTTCATACGGAAATCCATGTTCATCACGCACCTTCACAAGTATGTCGTAGAACGCCTTCTCCTCGAAGGTAATTCCGAGCTTTGCGAACGATCCCTCATCGTCCTTGAGGTCCTTGAGGATGGCTATCAGCTGATCCGATAAGTCATCGACAAAATCCGACACCACTTCGCTCGTGAACTGCAGATTGTCGCGGGTGTTGTAGGCGTCGACCACCTTCTTCAAGCGCTCGTCGAACTCCATCGCCTTCACCCGGTTTGTTCGGCCATACGATTTGATGGCGCGGCGCACCAGCTTCAGAAGGGCATTGAATCTGGTGATCGGCATCTTGATGGCGTTTAGCTCCTCAGCGAACTCGTCACTGAAAAGATCCTCCGTCTGCTGCGCGTCCACTACGCTCTCGACTCCGGTGCATGATATGGCTTTGCTCACCATGTCTTCGACAACGCGGTTCATGGTCTCCGCGTCAGGGGCATCGCCGATGGTCTGCTTGTAGATGATGGAACGTATCGCCAAATAGAACTGCGCAGTCGCAGTCTCGCGATCAGTCAACTCGCCCGAGGGGAAGCAGATTGCATAGGCCTGCTTGAGAACCCTAGCGAGTCCCATGAACCGGTTTTGGAATTCTTTGCCAGCCTGGGCATATTCCGCCGCATCGTTAAGACAAGAGAGGCGTTCGAGGGGAGAACCTGAATGGAAACGTGACGCGTCGAATCCCACCATGAGCTCGTCAAGCATGGCGAGATGGTTTCGGAAGATTCCAAGCGTGATGGCGAGTTCGTCTACCGAGCCGCCGTCATCGTCTCCGTATTTCTTGAGCGCCTGCATCATGTCGTCTTTGATGCCGATGTAGTCGACCACCAGCCCCTTGTCCTTGCCCTCGAACACACGGTTGACGCGCGATATGGTCTGGACCAAGGTGTGCTTCTGTAGCGGCTTGTCTATATACATAACTGCGAGCGAAGGAACGTCGAAGCCCGTTATCCACATGTCCACGACCACCGCGATTTTGAAATTCGAATCGTTGTTCTTGAACTGCCGATCGAGTAGCTTTCTGTGGTCTTTCGAGCCACACCTGTCGTACAGCTCGGCGATGTCGTCCTTGCCTCTCGTGGCGACGATGTTCGCCTTTGGCAACGCCACAAGCTCTTCTAATTCCTCTTTTGTAAGCAGGGAGTCATCCTCGGACTTCTTCGGGACTCCCCAGCCCGGCCTGATTTCGAGGATGGTCTTCAATAGGTCGTAGGCGTGCATCCTGTCAGAGCAAACCACCATCGCCTTTTGCACGACACCGGGCTTCTCGTCGCAGAGCCTCTCGTAATGACCGACCAGATCTGCTGCGAGCTTCTTCAGCCTGCCGGGGTGGCGCAGGATTACAGACATCGAGCTCATGGCCTTCTGGCTTTCCTCTATCTGCTCCGGAGTCGAGCCATCTGATGCACACTTGTCGTAGTACTTCTGTATCTCGCGAGCCTGTTCGTCGGAAAGCTGGACTCGCGCCAATCTTGGCTCATAGGCGATACGCACCGTGATACCGTCGTCGCTTGATTCCTTCATGGTATAGCGGTCCACTATGGGTCCGAACACCGCGATCGTCTCGTCGATAGGCGTTCCGGTGAATCCCACGTACGTGGCATTCGGGAAGCTGTCGCGCAGGTACTTCGCAAACCCGAAGCGCGTGAACACGCCTTTGTCGGTCGTTTTCAGCTTCGAGCCGACACCGATCTGGGTGCGGTGGGCCTCGTCTGATATGCAGACTATGTTGTTGCGCTCCGAGAGCAATCCCGTCGTCTCGCTGAATTTCTGTATTGTCGTGATGTACACGCCGCCGCTCTCCTTGCCGGAAAGCGTGGCCTTGAGCTCCGCCCTCGTTTCGATGCTTCGGACGTCCTCCTCGTGGAGATAGCGCTTTGCAGTCACGAACAGCTCTGACGTCTGGCTGTCGAGGTCCTCTCGGTCCACGATGACGATGACGGTCGGGTTGCCGAGTTCCTCGCGCCGACGGAGGTTCATGAGCCTTGCGAGGAATAGCATGGTGTATGTCTTGCCGCAGCCGGTGGCCCCGAAATAGGTGCCACCCTTGCCGTCACCATGTGGCCTCAGATGCGCGCAGATGCTGTCGAGCATCTTGGTCGCCCCAAAGAACTGGGGGTAGCGGCACACGATTTCTGTGTCATGCTTGTCGTCGTCTGGGTAGAATACGAAGTCGTCGAGAATCCGGATAAGGCGTTCTTTCGTGAAAGCTCCCTCGACCATGGCGAACAGCGAGCTGATACCGTTCGATACCTTGTCATGGTCGTTTGCCTTGTTCCAGGCGTAAAAGTACTCGTAGGGGGTGAAGGAGGTGCCGAGCCTGTTGTTCGCGCCGTCGCTGATGACGGCGATGCAGCAGTACTTCATGAGTTTTGGGATGTCCCGGTTGTAACGGATGGTAATCTGCTTCCATGCATCATGTATGGTCTTGTCTTCCTCGATCGCGGTCTTGAACTCGAAGATGACAAGCGGGATACCGTTCACGAAGATAAGGAGGTCGGGCCGTCTCAGAGCCTTGTCCTGCACGCTGTACTGGTTGACGACCTTGATATCGTTCGCCCTCGGGTCATCAAAGTCAACGAACTCGATGTGCACGACTGGCTTTGAGGAATCCTCGCGCATGAGATCGTACCCCTCGTTGATCAGCCAGTAGGTCTGTCGGTTCCCGGTGTAGAGGGGATTCGAGGGAACGAAAGTCAGCTCGTTTACGAGTACTTGAATTTCGTTCTCGGAAAGCTGGTAGTCTGCATAGCGTTGTCGAATATAACCCTTGAGGTCTTCCTCGATGAGCACATCCTCGAAGCGTCGATGCATGGCTTCACCGTTAACGTAGGTATAGTCCTGCTCTTCGAACAACTCGATGATGGCGTGTTCGAGGTCATCCTCGGTGAACTTTCCTTTTTCGAATGAGTAATCCATGAGCACTCCGTCCTAGTGTCTCGATGCCTCTTCGATGGAGCCTTTTATGAGGATAGGACAAATGTCCTTGAGCTGTTTCTTAATCTGCTCGTTAATCTTGCGGCGCATACGATACGCTTTATAAATACCGGCAATTGCCTTCTGCGTTTCGATGCCCGGAATAGGGATTTCAACATCTTGCATATCAGTCCAATTGAATGTTTCGCGGGCACTGCCCCAGGAGTTGAATCGCGCATAGCGGTCGAATTCGCTACGCGAGAAGAAAAGCATGAGGTATTCGGGAAGAAGAACGCCTTCATCACTTTCGAACACGATATACGTTGCCGAAACCAAATACGTCTTTTCCGACTCATTCATCGCAATAGTGATTCTGTCGCTATTTCTAGATGTAACTGACACGAATGCCATCTGGCGAGGAGCCACCGTCTTATATCCAGACAGAGCAACCCCGCTCATATTGGCTTTAGTTGGAATGAATTTCTTCTCGATGGAGATGCCTCTGACGCAATCGATGCCATAAAACTCACCATTTCGAGAATCTGATTCATGGATGAAAGGAGCGATTCTCGCAGGAGATTGTTCGCACATAAGCCTCTCTACGAATCCATCACACGTCAGCTTTAAATCGGACAAGCCTCGTTCATAGCACCGTTGGTTTGCGAGCAAAGCCACATAGAGGGCCACGTACTTCCGTTGAATATCAATTGACGGTAAATCTAATTCAATTTCCGCAATACTTGCAATTCGACAATACTCGCGTGCGGAACCCCATCCTATATACTTGCACAAGCGTGCAAACTGAAAACGTTTCACAAACAGTTCCAAATATGCGGGAAGCAAGAGATCGCGTCGATTAATATAAAATACCTCATAAAGCGACGAGCATATTGCTTTATCGAAATATCGATTATATGCAATAGAATTAAGCTCCATGCGCGCAGGATTAAAAACGAAATCATCCTTATAAAATACGTTATAAAGACTCTTGTCTAGAACTTTTTGCTTGGGGGAGATAAAACCGTCTGACGATACGCCGTAAGCAGCCGAATCATCTCCGTCATATTTTTCGCGACGCTGGCTTATCAATTCACCAAGTCGATATCTAGTCAATGCCATAGCCAAGTCCCTTGAAAGCACCCTCAAGCATAGCCTGAGATTCTTTTTCAGATGCAAGTACCTCGCGCATCGCTTTCTGGATGCGATTCATTTCCTTCTCGAAATCGATATCGAGATCACGGTCGACGAACTCGATGTACTTGCTCGGTGTTAGTGCAAAGCCATTCTCCTGCAGTCCGCCTTCACCTTTAAGCGAGACTGACTTACATAGCTCAGCTATGTCCTTGTAACCTCCGCCATCCTCTTGCCAGGAATCATAGATGGCTTTCACCTGCGCAATTTGCTCAGCAGTCAGCACCGTCTTCTTCTTACGCTTGCCCTTATCGTATGTATAGGTCTCGACATTCTGGTCCCATGTACGCAAATCTACGAACAGCACCTCTTCGGTACGATCACGTAACATGCGGCCATTCCGTTCGCCTGCATGCTTGCTCATGTTGAGAATCCAGAGAGTCACCGAAATATCGGTGGTGTAGAACATGTCACGAGGCAAGACGATAATCGCCTCCACCTTGTCGTTCTCAAGAAGCTTCTGGCGAATCACGCTCTCTTCTGCACCATCAGCATTCAACGCTCCGTTGGCCAGCAAGAACCCTGCCACTCCGTGGTTGACGTCGAGCTTCGACAGTATATGCAGGATCCAAGCGTAATTCGCGTTGGCGACCGGCGGCACTGCATACCCCGACCAGCGAGCATCCTTGGTGAGCTCATCAGCGTCGCGCCAGCCCTTGAGGTTGAACGGCGGGTTGGCCATGACATAGTCGACCTTTCGGTCCTTGTGCTGGTCGTTGGTGAAAGTCGATGCCGCCGACTCACCAAGATTGTTCGATATGCCGCGTATGGCAAGATTCATCTTGCACAATCGCCAGGTGTCCGGATTGCTTTCCTGCCCAACAACCGAAATGGCTTTGCTATTTCCGTGATGCTTTTCAACGAACTTATGAGACTGGACGAACATTCCGCCTGACCCGCAACACGGATCGTAGACGACTCCCTCGAACGGCTCGATGAGCTCTGCGATAAGCTGGACGATGCAGGCCGGTGTATAAAACTCGCCATCTTCCTTTGAACTGCCGACAGCAAAGATCTGAAGGAAATACTCGTAGACCCGGCCGATGAGGTCTTCCTCATGAAAGCGCGACTCACTGATCTGGTTGATTGCATCGATAAGGGCTTTGACTGAACGTATTTCAGCGCCCAGCGTCGCAAACAAACCAAGAGGGAGCGCTCCTTTAAGCGAGGGATTGAACTCTTCGGCTTTTGCCATTGCAAAGTCGATCTTCACAGCAATGTCGTTGGCGCTTGCGTTCTTGACCAAATACGACCAGCGTGATTCTTCGGCAAGATAGAACACGTTGACAGCATTGTAGAAGGACGGCTTTTCTAGAAACGCGGGAATGTCGCCGTATTCTCCCAATAGCTCTCTCCGCCGTGCTTCAAACTTGTCGCCAGCAAACTTGAGAAACACCAGACTTATAACGGCATCTCGGTTTTTCTCCATGCTGCCGACGCCACGCAAGGCAACTCGACAATTCCAGAGGGCATCTTCAAGAGCCAGCTCTTTCTCTTTCGTTTTCTTCGCCATCTCGATGCGTCCTATTCACTGGTTAGATCATTGATTAAGCACATACGTACATACGCACTGAAGCTCATGCCCTTTAGCGCAGCTTGTTCCTGAGCCGCATCCTTCAAGTTCTTAGGGATGCGCAACGTTATGGCCATTTGACCACCGTCGGCCAGATAACGTCTCTGCTCGGTTTCCGGTAAACCGCCAATCGCCATGTCGGCAAAGTTTTCGTGAAACACGCTGCCTCCCTCATTGCATTGATAATGCAATACAAATTGTAGCAGATGATTCAATTTGCTTATTAATCAATAGCTTATAGAGGCTGTATCGAAGAATTAGAAAGCGTTGGTTATACGTGGGATATTGTGACTCTTCTCGGGTTATAGGCAAAACGTGTATTCTAGCCTTAATCATAATCAATTCGATACGAACCGCTGGAATGCAGTTCACTCCATTGGGCAATTGCCTGATCCTTGCGGCTAGCATCACCGGCCATCTGATACAGGTTTGCAATCGTTGCATCAGTGAGCATCTCCCGCAGGATGTCGGCAGGAGACAGGGGACATTCGGCCATATCTCCCAGAACCGAGACGTGTTCCTTCTAAACGTGCACGCCGAAGGCTTCATCTCTGATTGCGTTCTTTTGGAAAGCATCCAAGACATGAATCGCTTGAGTTGCTTTGCTGAATTGTCAACGCTACACGTAGATCCTCGGGGTCAGACCTGTTATCTGAAGTCAAGAGATCGTTTTGAATTTTTCATGAGCGATAGCAAGTCTTAAAAAGCAGATGCTTCATTGAAGTGGAGGCTCATTTGAACATAGAAGGCCAAGCCGCTGCTCTTGTTGCGAAGTGACGGTTGGTTTTGAGTTTTTAAGATGTTGGCTGCGACTCAGGAGTTCAGATGGCCTCCCAGATGATGTTTGGGAGGCGTTGGCTCATAAGGTCTCTGCTCTTTCATGACGGACAGCACGACCCCGGCGAGCTTTCTTGCAACGCCGGATAGCGCCACATAGTAGTGGTGGCCTTCGGCAATCTTCCTGTCGCGGTAATCCCCGAAATAGGGGTCTGCCTGTGCGCACGTCTTGGCTGCGAGCATCAACGCGTAGCGAAGCTGTGACGACCCGCGTTTCGACATGTGCCCGCGATCGTCAGACTCTCCGGACTGCTTCTTGGTGGCGTCCATGCCGGCATAGGCGATAAGCTTCTTCGGATTCTCGAAACGGTTGGCATCCCCTATCTCGCCAGCTATCAGGGATGCCAGGGGCACGTCGATTCCCGGGATCGTGAGCAGGCATCTGCCCGGAGTGGCGTCCAGGAGCTCTTTTAGGCGGGCGTCTATCTCCTTGATCTGGCTTCTTATGAAATCGAGGCTTTCGAGAATCAGTTTCAGCTCAAAGGCAAGTCCGTCAGCCGCAAAGGAAACGCATATCGATCTTTTCGCACAGGCCTTGACCTCAACGGCCTTCTCGCGTCCGAGGTGCCCCCGGGAGGCCTCCTTTATCGTTTTCATGAGGGTCCTTATGTCGGTCGAGGCAATGACCGCCGGTGTCGCATACGTTTTGAGCAGCGCGTTTGCAGCACCAGAGTACCTGTCGCAGAACAATCCGGCAAACTCTGGGAAGATGCGGTCGATGATCGCCGTCGCTTTGTTCTTGACAGCGCTCGACTCGGAGATGAGATGGCTTCTGTAACGCGCAAGGTTCTTCAGCTCTTCATGGGATTCGTCTTTCATGCTCGACTCGACGAAGTTCTTGAAGCGAAGAAGACTGGCTATCAGCACCGCGTCGATCGCATCTGTCTTGGTAACGCGAACGCTGTCGACCTTCCTGAAGGCGTCGGTCTGGATCGGATTGATCACGGAGCAACTGAAGCCTTTGGATGTCAGGAAGTCGAAAAGGCAGATCCAATAATGTCCCGTCGCCTCCATGCCGATTCTGCAGGAATCAGGACTTGCGCCAGCCTTCTTCAAGACCCGCAAAAACTCATCAAACCCACTTTGAGAGTTTGCGAACTTGAATGGTGGAGCGATAACCTCACCCTCTTGATCCTGCACTGCGGCAACGTGAGAGCGTTTGGCTATGTCGATTCCGACGTAGTGCATAAAATGGCCTCCTTGTCTCCTGAAGTGTTCTGGAGACGAAGGTTGACCCCCGAAGATGCAGACACAATCTCGTTAGATATCAAACGCCGGGCGCCATCCTGTCTAATTCATGTCTACCTGCAAAGTCAGAGGTGCTAGCCTGACCCCAAGGACCGAATCCCAGACCCCATGACAAGCACCCTCCGTCTCTTCGCATGTCTTTATCTCATATTCTTGCTATAAGGAAAAGACACCGTCGCTCTTGCAAAAGCGACTGAATCCATGATACGAGACCCTCCAGGCTTATCCACACAGCCGATGAACATTTGCCGTCAATTTGCCACTTCAAAACAATAGGCACGCCATCGCTGAAAACCCAAGAGCCCTTAGCTCTTCTGCGCGGCAAGACCAAATGTGTTCCCCAGCAAATCGGCAACCTGCTTTATCGCATTCGCGCCATTCGAATTCTTTGAAAAGTCCTTGATGACCTCAGCAACTTTTGAGACAAACTGCTCGGAAAAGACTTTATCCATAAAGTCTTTGGCCCAGTCAATGTCAACAACAGTTTTCTCGCCGCGATAAACTTTCTCAAAGATATAGATCGAGCCTTCTCCAATGGCGGCAACGATACCGCCCGCAATTGCAGCGTTGAGAGGCGCAGTGGCAATGTTGACGCCGGGAATAGTCTTGAGCATGCTGATGGCGGCTTTTGCGGCAACACCCACCGTGCCTGCTTCCACAATTGTGCCCAGAAGTCTCTTTGTTTGATCGTCATTGCCAATGCCATAGAGCTTTGCAAGGGAGCTCGTCAGAGCCATCTCGATAGGCACGAGTATCACAGCATCCGCCAGAGGGATGGGAGCAGCCCCCACGACAGCAGCAGAAACAGTGGCGCCACTAACGATGCCCTGGGCAAGCGCCTTCTTTCTTTTGCATTTGAAGTCGAAGACGTCGCTCTTTGCAGCTCGTCGGCCCTCAGGCAAAACATCTTCGGTCGCATCGATCAGCTCCGTGATTCCCACAGAGGGGACATAAGCCGTATCATTGACCGTCAACGTCTGCGCGACAACGGGAATGACGTCACGCATATATTCCGAAAGATGCTCGCTGTCCTTCGCCGCCTCCTTGACCATCTGGATGTTCTTCTCCTGATCGGGCTCAGAGAACGATTTGGTAATCACTACGATGATGGGAGCCGTTTTCCAAACAGATGTTGCCTTGACGAGGTTTTTGAGAGTTCTTGGGAAGAGCTTAGCAGCCATGCCGTCAACGCAGAACCAGATAGCATTGATGTTGTTTTCCTCGTTACCGTCTTTGGCGTTTTGAACTGACCACTTCTTTATGCTACTGATGGCATTGTTTTCTTTAATGAAGCCTGGCTCGAATCCCGCCGTGTCAATGAGATTGAAGGGACTCGAATCCTCTTCGTACACATAGACTTCACTAGTTGTACCTTTGGTGCCGAAGCTCGTTTTCGCATACTCGTCACCGAGTATCGCGTTGATAAGCGTTGATTTGCCGACTCCGGAATTTCCCACAACCAAGACGTTCCCTTTGTCCATGACGACCTCCCTTTTGTTCAGATGATTAGGTATCCGTAACAGGCCATGTTTTGTTCGCGACCCCTCAGGTATGGCATTCTGCAACAAGATATCTTAAGCTGGCCCAACATGGGCCATCAATTGACATTGTAGCCATGAGCACGACTGTCAAGAATACGCTTCCACCATGATTCCCGTGCCAGAATCACACTATCGTCGACATGCTGATTGTAGTTTTCTAGAATTGAATACTGAAAGTATTGCCGGACATGACCAACTCCCTTAGTTTCAATTATTCTTTTCAATTCGCGGTTATCACCGTGCCCATTTTTGACATACGTGCGCCAGCGATCGAGCAGCATGCCATTCTCTGCTGTAGCAGAACCAACATAGAGCTTCCCATTGGACGTGTCTGTGATCACGTAGACGGCTTTCTGATTTGAGAGTGCAGCAATCCAGTCGCCCTTGTTTCTATCGATAACATTTTTCAACTTTGCCCAGCTAAGACACACTTTATCGTAGCCAGGAAATCCATCGCCATCATAGACAGACGACAACATGCTATCTACGACAAGCTCGTCTTTAATGCCTTTAAACACTCGGCAAGAGGATTGGAAAGATTTATGAAACCGAATGATCAGTCGTCCAAAATAACCGGAAAGATAAGGGATTTCTTCCCCCTCGTAATTAACCCCACCCAAGACATCCAGTTCTTTTGTCACGCGTTTTACAGTAGTCAATAGCCAGCGATCGTTGCCAAGACGCAAAAGTGAAATGACAGTATCGCCTACATTATAGAAACGACGCTTCGTCCTCCAAAAGGTCCACTGAGTGTTGACGATTTCCGAATCATCGAGAAAGAGGTCAACGGGATCGTACTCACCGTTATATTTATGGAAGCGCACCTTCACTACATCATCGCCGCTAAGGTTTAAAAGATCATCGAGCTTGATAGAGTGGCCTTCCTTTTCCATGGTGCGTTCGCCCTTCTCTACGAAATCACTTCCATATATAGCCCTGTAAATGGCTTGGCCTTGTCAATGTAGCGCTTTTGCCTCCGTATCCAACGCCAAGGACTTATCAAGACAACATTCTACCCCCATCATGGAGTGCATTCTGTAAGTTATGCGGGTTCAGTCCATCAAAGAGACCTTTGCAAAGACAGCATGAAAAACCAGTAAGCTCAACAAAACAAGAATGATCAAAACCGATCTTTTGTCCTCCCTTCTCGTTCATCAATGCCCTAGCGGACGATCCCCCGTTCTTTCAGGGCGACAACCACCTCGGTGTCGGCAGGCAGCCACTTCAACAATCCGATCGTATGTGCATCCACCCATTTTGCTGCCTCGTGCTCCAACATTGTTGGATCCTTGCCAACAAGCGAGCACCGGAAACAATGCATATCTAAATGAAAGTCATCGTAATCGTAGGATACGTCCATCACGTGGGAGTCGACGCTGATCTCGGTATCAAGCTCTTCATGAATCTCACGGACCAGAGCCTCCTCCGGCGTCTCGCCATCCTCAACCTTTCCGCCAGGAAACTCCCACCAGCTTTTAAAGTCGCCATAACCGCGCTGTGTCGCGAAAATCAGTCCACCGCGCTCGATGATTGCAGCCACTACTTCAATAGATTTCATGAGACCCTTCATGTTGCGGAGATACAAGAAACGACCTGTTCATTATCTCGCAATATAGAGAAATCCGATAACAAACTGGCCACCCCATGACACAAATAACCCTCGATTACATCGCATCGCGAATTCGGCACAAAATACCAATTGGTCGGCAACATCGCCTCTTTCCTCAATGGTGCCATGTCTTTTACGAGCAAGCAATACGCCTCCCGAAGCGGTGCTTGTGTCATTTCGAGCCACTCCCCGGCTACGGCAGCCTTCGGCACAAAGGTCACTGATGCGCTTCGAAGACCTGCTTCCGGGAAGCCTCTTATGAAATACGCTTTCAGAGATATTCCATACCCCAAGCGAAAACTTCGTCAAACTTCTCTTGCGCCTAAACGAGGAATCGGTCAGTTCCCCTGTCTTGCGAGAACCCACGCCCAGCAGCATCGTGCGCACCGTCTTCCGAAGCTGCCTGGATGAGGCAAGCGGGAACTTGCACACGCCCCCAATCCCCTCTCCCACCCTATCGAACATCCCGCTTATCCACCATATCAATGAGCTCTTGGCGCTTGTGTATGTCGAGCTTGGCGTAAATATGCTTGACGTGCGTGCGCACCGTGTTCTCGGAAATGACGAACACCTCGGCGATGCTGGCATACGAGTAGTTGCGAATAAGCATCCGCATGATCTCGCCTTCTCGGTTGGTCAAACGATACGCCTCCTGAACCTCGCGGCATCGCACAGTCAGCGAGCCCAGGCCCCGATGAGCGCCCTCCGCCTCAGGTTCGTCAACGACCGCACTCGAGAGGCTCGGAACGTCTTCTTCCCCGCTATCGACATCATCAACCTCGCCAAGCTTCACGTCCGCAACGATAGTCGAACCCGCGCCGCTTCGCTCCGGCAGGGTATCCGCGATGAACTCCGCGTCGTCCAAGCCCAGCCGCTTGCTCTCACTCCCCGACTCAAAAACGGCAACCGCACTTTGCTTTCGGACATGCAGCACGTATATTCCGGTAGACAGGGCAAACAACGTGATGAACGCTATGGTGAAACCTCCCGCGATGTCAGATATGGCGTCGGACGCATAGCCGGCAATGAAGCCTATATTCTGCAGGAGGTAAACGATCGACCCGAAGAATCCGAAGACAAATGCCTGGTTAACGCCGCGGTCGCGCGAAATTTGCGCACATTGGAGCAGCATGACCACCGTCACGAACGTGAACAGCATATAGATGGCGCCCGCCACCAGAAACGTATATTCTCGGGGAACAAACGGGAACACCAGCGAACCCACTGCCGCAAAGGGGAAAACGATCAAAAACGCGTCAGCGATATTGATGCGAAAGGTCCTGTACCGCCAAATGACCAGCAGCGCCAGCGCCACCGCGAACGACCCGAACATCGACACGATGTTGAGCGCATCGCCATTGCTGTAGTCGCTTAAAGCCACCGCCCGCATGACGCCCGAAGAGAAGCCCAGCGACCCAATGGCCGCCGCCGCGCGCCAGTAACTCTTGATGACCTGCACATAGACCACCGGGTGGTCACGTGGCACGTCCTCGAATTGCGCCTGTTCGAAGTCGATGGTGCGGGTGGCTAAAATGGAGCACAGCGCGCAGAGCGGAACGAGGATCAACGGAACCAGATACACCGTGAAAGCATCGGGCACCCCATGCATGGCCACGTAGAAGAAAGGGGCAACGACCATGCCGAAGAGAAGGAAATAGTTGCCGCGGTCAGACGGCTCAGAGGCGAAATACCGCTGCCAGCCCATCGCAAAGCCCGTCCCTCCTATGCCAAGGAGAATGCCAGCAAGAATGACCAAAGGCAGCTTGAGCCCCGGAATGTAGATGGCTCCTATCAAACACAGCGACCCCATGATGACGGGCAAAGCACCCGCGAGCACCAGCATCCACTGGATGAATTGCGGACGCAAGAACACGATCAGCATGGTCAGCAGATACGTTGCAAACATAGAGATGGACTGAGAGAGCGCGAATACAAAGGTCGTCTGCGTGGTATGAAACTCGGCAGGGAAAAAGGGGAATACCCCGCCCCAGAGCGACGCTGTGTTGATGGTCAGATACAGGGCGTATCCAAGGACCGAAGTGTTGAGTTTAGGCCGTGAGGCCATGACGGTGACTCCCATGCAAGGCCCCTAGAATCCCACGGTCACATGCATGCTGTAGAAGACAAACCGCACAGCCATGGTCCCCGCGAAGGCGAGCACGCACGCCACGATGGAGGCGCCCAAAATCAGTCGGTTCCGTCGTCGCAAGCATATGAGGTCAACAGCAAGGGCAACGGTGGAGCATGCCGCAAAGAACGCGATGCATGCCGGATAGAAGGGAACGAGGGTGTTCGCCTGCACCAGGCCGCTCGACACCTCGCCAAGCGTCGCGTACTGGAGCAGATGGGTCGCAACGGCAGCAAGCATGGCCACAAATGCAACGGCCAGCAACGTCATGCTTGCACGCCTACGATGCCCCAGGCCAGCGGCGCTGAGCGTGCAGGCGGCAAGCAACGCGCCGCCCACAATGGCCACGAGCATCTGATTGACCTGAGTGAATGGCAGGTCCCATGAGATCACCGTGGGCATGGCATAGGCATTGGACGTAAACCAAATCTGCATGGCGGCAGCCACGATGGCCATGCCCAACAAAGCCGGATTGATTTTCGTCGTGAGCAAAGGCCGCGCGCTGAAACCAATCAGCCAGCGGAACCACCCCAACCCGCCGAAAACGAGGGATGCCCAAATTTCGTTGGACAACGGCGATCTCCCTACGCCGGTAAGCACAAAAAGGGAGTTCGAGGGCTTTCCCAAATGATTGGTGGAAATAACGATGCCGACAAGCGCAACGGCTAAGGGCACCACCAGAAAGTGGTCCAATCGCGTACGTTCCGAATCGCTCATCCGAGCAAACATCACATACAGCGCGACAATGGCGAACGCGAACGAACCCGCCGGGGCAAGCGTCGTGAATCCTGCCAAAGACAGCTGCGATATCCCCTGTTCAATGGCCGTATCAATCCCTGTGTTCATACGCAGGTTCTCCCCTTGGCCCCAGTTGCATAGGCAGACGGACCGTCGTCTGCAACCTCTCCATTCGAAGGACCCTGCGCGGCAACCGAGAAGGATGGATCGAGGTCAGCAGCATTGCAGTAGTTGGATACACGAGAGAAATCAGCCGAGTCCATCGCCTGCAGACCCACTTCGCGAAATCGTTCGCGACCCTGCTCATCCCGATCGATGACGGCTGACGCCAAAAATAGACGCAGGTCCTTGCCTGCGTTCCCAAGCACGTTCAGCAAGGCAGGATCGAACATGATCATGTCTCCCGTTTGGTCCATCGCATACAACTCTCTCGGAAGATCAGCCACACCCTCAACCGTCTTTCTGCCGTGTTGGTCCGAGACGTCAGAAGGTTCCAGAGCTCCCTCTCGCGCTCGTCGCCCTCCCTGAGTCGTCTCCTTGTCAGCGCCCAGCGCAGAGGAGATCGCTGTTTCACTGGCTGCATCCATCAGTTCCTCAAGCACACGTGCATCGTCGCCAAAGGCACGCACGGTTTCGAAAAAGAACGTACGAGGCGAAAACCGATAGTGGGGGACTTTCAGCCGCCCTTCCCTATTTTGAGCGAATAGCTGAGCCGTGTTCTTGTTCTCAAGTGAGCAGTAGTGCAGACCCATGGTGTCGCCGCGCTCAATTTGTTCGACCATCAAGCGCAATGCCAGCTCTTCGCTTCCCGCCACCGGCAGCGCGCCAGCATAGCCGTAATCATAAAGGATCCGATACGGGTTGCGCTTCAGTTGCAGGCCACGGGATGCATATGCCTGGGCGTTGTGCAGGGGAAAGCAGAGTTCCAGCAAATTGACGCCAAAGACCCCGATTCGGTCAAGCCACTCCAGCAATTCAGACATCTGGTCATGCGTGTCAGGAACAACCGGCATTTCGACCATGACAGAAGGGATGACCCCCACCGATGCCTCTATCATATCGCGCACTGCCTGCTGCTCTTCTTCCGGATCGTCAAGTTTCACGCTGAAACGAATTTCATCCAGACCCGCATCAGCCAATTGCCGCAACAGCTCGCGGGTCAGGCCATCGCCCGACGTGTACATGCGCATATGAGCATCGGGGCTGAGTCTGCGCGCAGAGGCAAAGAAGTCCAGCGCCTCGTCGGCGAAGAGCAGAGGCTCGCCGCCCGTGAGCGCGATGCAATCGAGCGTTCCCATCTGTTTTCTATAGGCGTCGAGTTCAGCACGCCAATCCTTGCGCTGCGACCGATAGTCGTCCCAATCGCACTGGTTGGAGTTAAAGCAAAACCAGCATGATCGCGTGCATCCCAACGAAATAAAGGTCGAGACGCTGCGCACTCCGGTGCGGCATCGGCAACAGGCGGGCGAGAGCGCGCCCCACACGATGCTTTTGCCATCGTTGCGCACACGGGCACCCAACTCTTCCAAGGAGGCAAGCAGGGAGGCCACGCGGCCCTCACGGCGCGCAGCCGCAGACTCGGGCTCCAGGGAGAGCCCCATGGCCCTCATCGTGCGAGCAAGCGAACGAGACTCCTGCACGAAGTGTCTCATGTAGTCACGATATACGCGTGCATCAATCTGTTGCACGTCAATTTCAGAAATGTTGCGCATAGACCCCCTTCCGCTTAGTACATGATACTCGCTTGACCATCGCGTCCGTGTCTTCGCGACAATGAAAATTCGCTCCACTCGAAAGAGGACAACCTTCTGAACTGGGATTTTAAAAATATCACATTCAAAGTGTGATGGATTGGCCGGCTATATCTCATATTCTGCAGCCATTGCAAGCTTGGAAAAGGAATCCTGTTTTCGAAGCCACGCCCTCGCACAGCCAGCACGCCGGTCAGCTTATGGCATCATGTGCGAACACTGCCTTGGGCGTCGTGCCGAACCAGTGGCGCCTTGTTCAATTTTTTGCAGAAAAGCACCATGACGAGAGCGAGAAAGGTGGACATGGAAGAAAAAGGGGGGATTATGGAACCGGGCATGACGATAAATGAGGTATCGCGCAGATCCTTTGTCAAAGGCACCACGGCAGCAGCTACTGCGCTTGCTTTCGGCGGCATCCTGCTTGATGACATGTTCGAGAAAGTCGAGCCTGCCGTTGCAGCGGAGATGAACAAAGAGAGCGAAGAGGAGACCGTGGTCCAAAGCCACTGCTCCTGCAATTGCGCAAGTCGATGCCCGCTCTGGATGCACGTCAAAGATGACGAGATCCAATGGATTCAATCCGAAACCGAAGCGTGGGACGACGTCGAAGACAGTCGTCAACGCGCATGCCTGCGCGGACGATCCGTGCGACGTTGGATCAACGATCCCGATCGCTTGAAATATCCCATGAAGCGGGTTGGAAAACGTGGCGATGGGGAATTCGAGAGAATCACCTGGGATGAAGCCGTTCAGACTATTGCCGAAAAACTGCAATACACCTATGACAACTATGGCCCTGAAGCCGTGTACTGGACTTTGGGATCGGGCGTATACAGCCTGACGGGACGCCCCATCGGGCGCATGCTGGCATGCACGGGGGGTTATCTCGATTACTATGGCACGTATTCTGCTGCCCAGATCACCTTCATCGCACCCTACATGTGGGGCACGAAAACGGCCTCGACTCCTGCGGCAATCCAGGATTCCGATCTTGTCCTGTGCATAGGATGGGCGCCGTCAGACACCATGATGGGAAGCACGGGCGAGTCAAAACATGGCTACAACTGGGCGCATCGAACCAACAGCGAAGCAAAATACATCCACATCGATCCACGGTTCAGCGACACCAAATGCAACAACGATGACGAGTGGATACCCATTCGCCCCTCGACCGATGCGGCCCTGGTCGCTGCCATTGCACACGTGCTGATCGAGGAGAATCTCATTGCCCGAGATTTCTTGGAAACGTACTGCATCGGTTTCGACGAGGCCACCATGCCCGCCGCCTATCAAGGCAAGGACATGTCCTATGAATCCTATGTCATGGGCAAGGGGTATGACAAGATTGAGAAAACCCCTGAATGGGCTTCCGAGATCACGCTGATTCCCGCCGAGCGCATCACCAAGCTTGCCCATGAACTGGCTGAAGCAAAAGCTCCCTTCGTGGCCCAGTACTATGGCGTGCAGCGCCATTCCAACGGAGAGCTGTCCTGCCTGGCCGTCAGCTTGCTGCCGTTGCTGGTGGGCAAGCTGGGACAACCCGGCACGTCTTCCGGCTTGGATGTGGGTTCATACAGCTTCTCCATTCCCTGGATTACGGGGAACAATCCCTGCAAGTCAAAAATCTCAATTTTCACCTGGGCCGACGCCATTGACCACGGACACGAGATGACCGCCCTGCACGATGGCGTGCAGGGAACCGATCAGCTTTCCACCGATATCAAGTTCCTGGTGGAATACGGTGGCAATTGCTTCACCAATCAGCATTCCGATGCCAACAAGGCCCACGACATTCTGGTCGACGAATCAAAATGCGAGTTCATCCTGGTTTTTGAAACCCTCATGAACGACGCGGCGAAGTACGCCGACATTCTCCTCCCCGACATCATGCGCGCCGAGCAGAAGGGCATAATCAACGACGGCTGGTCCGGCGACGTTGCTTCGGTGACCTTTGCCAGTCCCGCAACGACCGGCGAGAAGTTCGAGCGCCGCAGCGCCTTCGACGTATGCGCCGACATCTGCGACGTCCTCGGCTGCAAAGACGAGTATTTGGACGGTAAGGACCAGGAGGGCTGGACGAAGAGCATCTATGAAGGCGCACGCGCCAAGGACAGCCGCCTGCCCAGCTACGAAGAGGGATACGAAGTGGGCGAATTCCACTATCGCAACCCCAAGGGCTACACGCCCGCATACAAGAGCTTTGTCGACGATCCCAAAGCCAACCCGCTCACCACTCCTTCAGGCAAGATCGAGATCTTTTCCGAAAAACTGCAAAAGCTTGCCGACACCTGGACGCTCGAAGACGGTCGTGACGTGATCGCACCCATCCCGCTTTACACTCCCGGCGTTGATTCCTATGAGGACTGCACGGAAGAATTGCCGTTCACGCTTATCGGCTTCCACTACAAGGCGCGCACCCACAGCAGTTGGGGCAACGTCGAGGTCGTCAAACAGGCAGCACCTCAGGAGGTCTGGATCAATTCATTGGACGCGTCAAAGCTGGGCATCGAGAACGGGGAGCAGGTCTCCGTATTCAACGAACACGGGGAAATGCATATCCAGGCCAAGGTCACACCCAGAATTATCCCAGGATCGCTTGCCATTCCGCAGGGCGCATGGCGTGACGCGGACATGAACGGCGATCGCATCGACCATGGTGGGTGCATCAACACGCTCACCAATATGCATCCGTCACCTATCGCCAAGGGCAACCCGCAGCATTCCAATGTTGCCGGCGTCCGCAAGATTAGCTAAGGGAGGTACAAACAATGGCTGATTACGTTTTCTCTTTCGACGCCTCCCGCTGCACCGGCTGCAAAACGTGTGAGCTGGCTTGCAAGGACTACCATGACCTCTCGCCGCAAATCGCGTTTCGCAAAATTTACGAATATGCCGGAGGTGGCTTCTCGCAAAATCCGGACGGCACATGGACCCAAGACGTCTGGTGCGACTATCTTTCCATGAACTGCAACCACTGTGACAATCCCGCCTGCATGAAAGCATGCCCGACCGGGGCAATGCACCGAGACGAGCAAGGCTTCATCTCGGTCGACCACGATCGATGCGTGGGTTGCAAGTACTGCGAGCTGGCTTGTCCCTACAACGTCCCTTCCTTCAACACCGAATTGGGTCAAATGAGCAAGTGCGACGGCTGTTCCTCGCGCGTTGCCAATGGCGAACAGCCAATTTGCGTTGAGGCCTGCCCGCTCTATGCCATCGATTTCGGCACCGTGGACGAGATGGAAAAGAAGCACGGCTCGAGCGAATGGATGGCTCCGCTGCCTGACCCGTCCCACACCGAACCGACCACCATATTCAAAGGCGGCGCAACCACTCGCCCGGGAGGCACGCATGCTGGCACGGTCATGAATCCCAAGGAGGTCATGTGATGCTAGTGCAGACTGCTTCTTCCGAGCTTCCCTTGCTTGTCTTTACACTGCTTGTGCCCCTGAGCATTGTGTCGCTTGCTCTTGTCGCTTTCGTTCGGGGCTTCTTGCCTGCAGAAGGCGATGCCACCGCATCGTCAAAGAAGGTTGACGTGCTGAGCGTTATCGCGGTTGGATTGATGCTGATCGGCCTTGTGGCCTCTTTTCTCCACCTTGGGGCCCCCATCCATGCATCCGGCATGCTCAACAAACTAGGCACGTCTCCCCTCTCCAACGAAATCGCGGTGGCTGGTGCGTCCATCTTCCTGGCTGTCGTGTATTGGGTTTTTAACTTGGTCAAGCATCCCAGTGCCGGAATGCAAAAGGTCTTTTCCCTCATTCTTTTGGCATGCGGCTTGCTGACCGCCCTATTCACGGGGTTGGCATACGCGATGCCAACCATTCCCACCTGGGACACTCCCTATGCGACCATGAGCCAACTGGGGTTGGCCCTTCTTGGCGGCGCCTCGCTTGCTGCAGCCATCTTGTCGCTGGCAAACTACGAGACCGGCAGAAAGACAGAGACGTTGCTGTTCGCGATTGGCATCGTCGGCTGCGTGCTGATGATCGCATCCGTCTTCTTGCAGGGTAGCGTCGCAGGAGCTGCTCTGAGTTCAGACGGCACAACCCTCGCCTCAACGATGAGCGACTACAATGCCTTCTCGCTCGTCGCCATAGCGTTAGCCCTCGTGGGCATGGTTGCATGGCTGCTCGGGGTGCTAAAGATGAAAGGCTCTTCCCGCGGTGCGACCGTCTCAATCGGGTTCGTGCTGATCCTGATTGCGTTGGTGCTCTTCAGAATTTGCTACTATGGCATCTATCTGAATGTAGGTTTGCTCTAGCGCGAATTGAGACAAGGTCCGTCAGGTTCATGAAATGCATTGAGGGTCGACTCTCTGTCGGCCCTCTCTTTTGAGAGGATTCGCCATGGCTGGAAGGTACGAGCAACTTGCGCCGAGCGCCGGTATTTTAGGGACATTGTTTTATCATGATCCCGAAGCGGAACAGAGCGCGAGCGCGCTGCGGGCCCTCGAGGCCGAAGAGACTCCGATAGCCTGGCCATACGGCCAACCCGAGGCAGAAGCCTGCCTCAAGCGCATGGTGGACTATCGCGAGAGCCACGGCTTGCACGACATTCACAAGGCCTATAATCGCCTGTTTGTCGGACCCACCAAACTGCCGGCGCCTCCCTGGGGATCCGTGTACACCGATCCCGAAAGCGTCATTTTCGGCAATGAGACACTTGCCATTCGCCGCTGGATGCGATCGAATTGCCTGAAGATGAACCTTCGCGACAGGGAGCCCGAGGATCATTTCGGCCTGATTTTGCTCATGCTGTCATGGGCGGCGACCAACGACGTCTCGGACGAATCCATTGACGAACTGCTGGAGCAACATCTCTTGCCATGGGCCGGACGCTTTTTGGACTTGCTCACCACAACGTGCGACAATGGCTTTTACGAAGCCTTGTCCGAGCTGGCTCGGGTTACGCTCGCCGATTGGGAAAAGCGCTTCGATCTGCACCCCACACTGGTCAGGCTGTCACGCTAGACGGTTCGCTGACTCAAGAGAATATCCTTCCCCTTGGCATCGCAGCCCGTCGGTCACGCGGGGTCGGTGTCGCCATGTAGCGGCCGTTTCTCTAGACAAACGTCGCAGCCGCAAGCTGCTAAGGTTTGGGAGAAACGCCCGTTTCTCTTTCCTTCTAAGCGATTCTGAAGGAATGCATTCTGCCAGCTTTTGCCTGCAATGCAAGACTTGTAATGGCACAAGCCGCATGCCACAATAGCGCTATGAGGAGACAACCTCCCAAGCAACGAGGAAACGATGACCATGGCCGACGAACATAGACGAATGAAGATCTCTTCCCAATTGCAGATACGCATACCGGCAGACCTTTATCAGCGCTATGGTTTCGGGTCGGAAGCCATTGTTGTGCCCACCGATACCGGCATTGAACTCCGTCCTGTCGCAGATGCGGCCGACTGCAGTGCCGACCTGCTCCAGCAACTCCTCGACGAGGGGAAGACCGGCGAAGAGTTGGTGGCTGAGTTCCGCAAGCGCGCCAAACAAGAGAGCGGGTCAATCTCATACCATGTGATCCGTTCCTCCGATTCCGAAATAGAGTAAGATCAGAAGAACTCAAGTTCTTTGTTCAGAAAACCAACTGAGGATGTCCCCAAGGGGCATCCTTTTTTCTGTTGCCCCTTTCAGTTAAATATCTTCATCTCCTTGATTTAAATAGTATTTATTTTTTACTTTTTATTATATACTGGCCCTTGATAGAGGGGAGCAACAATGTTTTACATCACTGCGGACCCCCACGGGGACTTCCGCCCTATCAAGCGGTTCGCAAGAGACGAAAACCTTACTCTCGATGACACCATCATTGTGCTTGGAGATGCGGGAGTAAATTATTTCGGCAACCACCGCGATAGAGAGTGCAAGCGCATCATCAGCGACATCTCCTCGACGGTGTTCTGCATACACGGCAACCATGAAATGCGACCCGAATCACTGCCTCATCTCTACCATGAATTGGCTTGGAACGGGGGTACGGCGTTCGTGGAGGACGAATATCCCAACCTCCTTTTTGCTCGCGACGGCGAAGTCTTCGACTTTGACGGGACAAGCGCACTTGTGGCAGGCGGTGCCTACAGCGTGGACAAGCTCTACCGACTCGCACGTGGATGGAGCTGGTTTGCGGACGAGCAGCCCGATGACGAAATCAAACAGCGTGTCGAGAACGCGCTCGGCCGTCTGCAATGGCGCGTAGACGCAATGCTTACGCATACGTGTCCGTACAAGTTCGAGCCTCAGGAGGCCTTCATCCAGGGGGTTAATCAGAGCTCCGTGGACAAGACAACCGAGCAATGGCTCGATCAGATAGAGAATCGGCTCGAATACCGCCGCTGGTATTGTGGCCATTGGCACATCTCCAAGCGAATCGAGCGAGTGCACTTCATGTTTCAGGAAGTAGAGCCTTTCATGGGACAAGCACTGGAGTAGCGTTCACGAGCTGCTATATATGCATCCTGCATTTCAGTTATGAAAACATCCTCGACAAGCCTCCAGCTACAAACAAAAAATTGCAATATATCTTGTAGGCTATATTGCAATTATAGTCTACAAGATATATTATATGATTCATGGAAGGAAGCGCATGTGGTCGGTCGAATACGAGTATATCGCCGCATGGCTCGACAATCAGGATGACAAGACGGTCGCAGGCATCTTTGCCGCACTTGAACTCCTCGAGCAACAGGGACCGACACTGGGACGTCCCCTTGTAGACACGATTACGGGAGCTCAAGTAAATAACTTGAAAGAGCTGCGACCGACATCACCCAGATCGACCGAGGTGCGCATCCTGTTCGTATTCGATCCAAAGCGCAAAGCGATCATGCTCCTGGGTGGAGACAAGTCAAAGGGCAAGAACGGCCGAGCTAAGTGGTCTGGCTGGTACAAGGAAGCCGTCCCTCAGGCCGAAGAGATTTATAGGCGGCATTTGAATGCGCTAGGAGAAAACAATGGCTGATCTCAATACATATCTCGACAAGCGTGGCATCACAGATGCCCAAATGGAGGAGGCACGCCAGCACACTCAGGCGGTTATTGACGCATACAGCCTGCGGGAGGCACGCAGGGCAAGCAACATGACCCAAGTTGAGCTTGCGGCCGCCATGAATGTCTCACAGAACCGCGTCTCCCGCATAGAGAACGGCGACATTTATGCCATGAGCCTCGACACCCTGCGCCGCTATGTCGAGGCACTCGGCGGCCACATCACCTTGGTGGCGGATCTACCAACCGGCAGGGTCTCCGTCGCCTAGTCGGAAAGTCTTGGGATATCGTAATTGAGGAGCTCAGAGATTCAGAGTAAAAAAGGCCGGAAGCATTTTAAGCTTCCGGCCTGCATATTTTGGTCGCGGGGACCGGATTTGAACCGATGACCTCCGGGTTATGAGGTCTGAGAAACGGCATAATCCGAGTAAAACCGAATTCAAGATAATACAAAGTAATCGCAGTTCAAAGTACATATTTCATTTCCCTTTATTTCAGTTAGTTTCATCGTTCACACCCTATTCACCCCCAGATGGGTGTTTTGGGTGTGAATTTTGCGCTATAATCCTTTCGTCAATAGTTACTTGTTGGTTATCCCCTGACCCCCTTAAGGGGTCAGGGGATAACCAACAAGACAAGCGCAAAGGAAGCCCATGGTGCAAGTACGCGGCAGTGGCGTAATCGAGAAGGACAAGCGCTACAAAAACACTTGGAAGATCACGTGCTATCTCGGCGAAAAAGACGAGAAGGGACGCTATAAACGCGCTCCGAAGCGCACCATCCACGGCACCAAGGAAGACGCCCGAAAGGCGGTTGCGGAATACAAGGCCGAGCTGCAGGGAACCGCACCTGAGGGTCCTGGCGACATGCGCATCGGCGATTATGCGCAGCAGTTCCACGAGCTGCGTGAAGGAACCATGGCCTCCCCGCTTTCCTATAAGCGCGAGGCCCTCGACATCCGTTACATCAACGAGTTGTTCGGCAACATCAAGATCAAAGACCTGACGCCCGGTATGATTCGAAGCATCTACGCCAAGGCCCGCAAACAGAAAAAGCACTCCGAGAATGCGCTGCACAAAACCCACCAGAAGCTGCGTCAGGTGATGCAGGCTGCATACATGGATGAGATTATCATGCGCAACCCCTGCGACTTGGTGAAGTTCCCCCGCCCAAAACCGGCCGAGGAGCGCAGCAGCCTTACGCCAGAAGAGACGGCGCGACTGTACAAGTGCGCCTTCGAAGAAGGCGGCTCTCATGCGATCGGCCTTATGCTCATGATCACTACCGGCATGCGACGCGGTGAGATGCTGGGGCTTACCTGGAAGTACGTCGATTTCGAGACCAGCCAGCTATTCGTCGCCAACCAGTACGACGTTAGCAAGACCCTCCGCCCGCCGAAGACCTCGCAAAGCAGGAGGTGGATCTGCTTCAAGGGCCACATGGCCGAGGTTCTGGCAGAATGGAAGTGCACGCAGGCTGAAGAGCTGGCGGCAATCGGCATCAAGCAATCCGACTCCACGCCTGTATTCCAAAACAGCGAAGGCGACTTCATCGACCCGAACAACTACTCGCGCTGGTGGCGATGCTTCTCCGTTGATAACGGCTTCGGACGGTTCACGCGCGATGTGCGCACCGTAGAGGTTGACGGCGTCATGCGCCAGCGCGGAAAGGGCTATGAGGGGCTGAAGCTCCATGAGCTCCGCAATACGCAGGCAACGCTCATCCAGGCAAAGGTCAACCCAAAGGCAGCTCAGCATCGCCTGGGCCACACGCAGATGAGCCTTACCATGGACGTTTACGCCAAATCGCTCGACTCCGACGAGATTGCTTCAGCGGAAGCGATGGATGCGATATTGCGACCTGACGAAAATTAATCCCTCCTGCGAGTAAGGCCGATACCGCCCTGCTCGCATGGCGTAGAATTGCCGCAAAGAGAAACGAGGGCACCATGAGCCAACAGATGATAGCTGAGGTCACAGATTGTGACCTCAAAAGCGCAGTAGAAACCAGGAAGCCGAAAAGCTGGCTTAAGTCTGTGAGCGCGTTCGCGAATACCGTCGGCGGAAAGCTCATCTTCGGCATATCCAACGAGACCCATAAGGCCATCGGGCTCGATGATGCGCAAAAGGACGTCGAGGATATCACGCGCCTTATCAAGGACCGAATCGATCCACTGCCCGATTTTACCGTGGATGCCCAGAAGAAAGATGACAAAGATATAGTCATCGTTGCCGTGAAGCCCGGGATGAGCACGCCGTACTGCTATCGAGCAGATGGTGTGCGCGAGGCATATATCCGCATCGGCGACCAAAGCATCCCAGCTCCGGCCTACGTCATGAACGAGCTCATCTTGAAGGGAACCAACCGCACCTACGACGGCCTTACCACCAGCACGGCATTCGAAGATGCGAGCTTCACCGTATTGCGCGCCACGTTCAAGATGCGCACGGACAGCAACTTCACTGACGGTGATTTCAGGTCATTCGGGCTGGTTGCGGCTGACAACGTGCTCACCAATGCTGGTGCGCTGCTTGCCGACGAACCGCTCATCCGCCATTCCAGGCTGTTCTGTACGCGATGGACGGGCCTGAACAAGGATGATGCCCAAGACGATGCCGAGTTTTCCGGAAGCCTCCTTCTCTTGCTGCGCGAGGGTGAGGCATTCATCAAGCGCCACAACCGCGTCGCGTGGGAAAAGACCGCCAACGACCGCATCGACAAGCCGAGTTTCGCCGAGCGCGCGGTAACCGAGGCTTTGGTCAATGCGTTCATCCACCGCGACTACCTGATGCTGGGCAGCGAGGTTCACATCGATATCTACGATGACCGCTGCGTCATATCCTCGCCGGGAGCCATGTTCGACAACGGAACCCTTCCCGCCAACCCGGCAAAAGACCCCATCGAGAGCAGGCGCAGAAATCCCATCCTGGCCGACCTCTTCCAACGCATGGGATACATGGAGCGTCGTGGCAGCGGCTTGCATAAGATATGTGAGATGACCGAGATCCAGGACAACTTCAAGCCTGAGTTCTTGCCCACCTTTGAGGCGGTCGCTGGGGGATTCCGTGTCACGCTTTGGGACATGAACTACACGAGCACCGACCAAGTCAGCACCCAAGTCAGCACCCAAGTCAGCACCCAAGTCAGCACCCAAGTCAGCACCCAAGTCAGCACCCAAGTCGAAAAGCTGATGGAAGCTCTTGGGGACGATGAGCTGTCATCAACCGAACTGCAAGCTAAGATGGGATTCAGCGAACGCCGCAGCTTCCAAAAGAACTACCTGAACCCCGCTCTCGAAGCTGGCGTTATCGAGCGTACTATTCCCGACAAGCCCAACAGCAGGCTGCAAAAATACCGCCGTGCGGTTTAACGCGCTGCCATGTAAACCGAAAGCGCCCGAACGGTGGATATCCCACCTACCCCCGGCGCTTTCCCTGCGTCCTGCGACCTGCGTCATTGGTCATCTACTTACGCCCGAAGGAAGCCTCGCTCGAACCTATCGTCGTACGGGTCAAAATCACTTTCCATGCCTTCTATCTTACGGTGGCCTGGCTTAATCTCAGTGGAATGGTACCTATAGCGACTCTCATATAAGCCCCCTTGAGGGTCGTACTTGTCTTTCCATTCCTGGAAGGATGAAACCTCATCCCAGCCAGTGCTCTCGTATTCGCCATTCAGCGCTCCGCACCACTCGTCGATCGCGCGCTCAACGCCGCCGCCAGGAAGAACGGTCCTCAGCATAGGATTGCCGTCGATTACTGCGGGAACCAGGGCCCTTTCCCCAGCAAGTTGGAACATCGCATGCGCGGCCTGCACAGGCGTCCCGTAGTTGAAAAACGTCAACGCGCCGCGTGTTATGCCTAACGATGAAGCGATCTCTGTGAGAGCCGAGACGCGCGGCAGTCGCCGCCCGCGCTCATAGCTTCTATAGACGCCTTCCGACAGACCAAGGGACGAAGCAAACTCGCCCTGCGTTTCGCCACGCTGGTTTCGCAGCGTCAGCAGCTTAGAGCCAAAGCAGTACGGCTCCCATGGCTCAATCAGCGAGTATGTGATGCCCTCATCCTCTGATGCAAAGCGATCAGGGAAATCGCACGGATCGAAGTCGTTGTAGAAGGAATCCTTCCATAATTCGTACCTCTCATGACTCAGCACCCCCTGCTTCAGCAACTCAAACTGGCTGGTCCACTCTTTGAGAAAGCGCTCCATGAACGCATTGTCAGGAACGAGCGCAGCAAACCTTATGTCCTTATACGGTGAAAGACCATATGTTTCACCTAGCTGAAACAGCGCATTGGCAAGGATGGAACCCGCGCTGAAATCGTACAGGTGCAGGCACTCGGGCCGAACGCCAAAGGCTGCCGCCAGCTTCTGGATATGCTCTTCTTTGGGAAGGGCCTTCATGAGCTCGTAGTTTCTCACTGCAGCTTCGGTCACGCCCATCCGCTTCGCAACTTCCGCCTGCGTCAGATGGCAGCGGTTGCGCAGCGCGCGGATCTTCTTCGACATCGCGGAGGTCTGCAGAAGCTTATCCGCGCGCTTGTCCGCAAAATCACGGAACGTGCCCTCAATATCCATGAGCTGGACCCCTCCCATAATGCGAACAGCGAAACTCGGTCGAAAATCGATTTGCTAAGTATAACAGAAGATAATTGTTGCACATACAGAAGAAATCTGTTACGCTTCGCAACAGAAGAGAACTGTTACGGTTAAACGGGCAAGCCTGACGATACCGCAGTTATCTCGAGAGTTCGCTTTTCGAAAGGAGTTAGTCAAATGAAGCTAGCAGAACCCGCCCAATACTTCTGGGGTGTCGAGGATGTGATGAACGCCTTGGATGTATCGAAGCCGACCGCGTACAAGATCATGGAGGAGTCTGGCTGCCTAGCTCCCCTCAACCGCCGCAAGCGCGTGCGCGTCGATACCTTCCTCGATTATCTCTCGCCCTCACCGCACGGGGGTGAGCACCGTGAGTAGCTATTGGCAGCAGCTCGAACGGGAACAGCGCCTGCTCGAACGACACGACATGGCCAATGCACCTGATTCCTTGCAGCTATTAGAGCTGATGGACAGCGTATTCAATCGCATCGCCGCCCTCGAGCGCGCCCTGGGATTGCAGAGCCATCAGACCCGTCACGGTTGGCAGGTGACGCGCGATGATGCCCGCTAGCCATTTTCCGCTGACCTCGTGCAACGAGATGCTAGAGGATTTGGATGCATTGCTGGCAGCGCAGCAGCCGCCATGCCCGACTGGCATCGCTCCGCTCGATGAGGTGCTCAACGGCGGCCTCAACGACGAGCTGGTCGTCATCGGCGGCGTTCCCGGCGCTGGCAAGACCGACCTTGCCATCAACCTCACGGCAGCCATCGCGCAGCTTCGCCCCGTCATCTACGTGTCGTTCGAGTTGTCGAAGAAGCAGCTGTTCCTACGCCTGCTGTCATGCACCGCCGGCAAGGCCGACAGCACGCGTGCGCTAACCGAGCAGCAGATTCGCAACAGCCCAACCAACATGGAACTTACCCAGCGTCTTGCCTGGACAGCCAACAACCTGTACTCGATTGGCAACAACATCATGTTCGCCGATGCGGCAGCGCAGGCCATCGAGGTCGAGAAGTTCCTGACGGTCGAGGACCTGCGCGCGGTTGTGGCTACTCAAAAAGCGGTGACAGGGGTGGCACCTGCAGTGGCGATCGACTACCTGCAGGAGTTCACGGCCGGCAACGACCATGGAACCACGTCAACCGACACGCTGGATTACCTTGCGCGTCACCTGGCCGCCATGGCCCACATCGACGAGACGCCCGTCATCGTCTTGTCATCGATGGCAAAAGATGGCAGCTTCCGTGGCAGCGCGCATATCTCCCATGCCGCCGACATCGCCCTGGTGATCAAGCCTTCTGCATCAAACAGCGCGCTTATGGCATCCAAGCCCATCGACGTCGAGGTGGCCAAGAACCGCTCCGGACGCTCGGGCATGACCATCCAGCTTTCCTACACGCCAGAGCTGCACTTGTTCAGCTGATGGCTTCTCGCAGAAAGGACCGCTATGTCGAACATGAACCGCATCAACATCCGCGTCACCCCCAGCGAGTACGGCCGAATCGCATCACGCGCCAAGCAGGCGGGGTTCTCCATTTCCGAGTACCTGCGCCGCACGGCACTGCACGAGCGCGACGGGCCCACGATCATCGTTGACGACGACGTGCTCAAGGACATGCTGCGCAACCTGAAGGGAGCCGCTACCAACGTGAACCAGGTCGCCTACGTCGTCAATTCAAGGCACAGGCCCGAGGAGCTTCTCCCCGAGCTACGCCGCTCGCTTGCGTGCATCGAAGCAAGCTCAGAAGCGATCACAAAACTTATAACCGACGCGCGAAACAGCATCTAGCTGCGCGCAGATTGGAGCCTTAAAATGACCGCAAACATGCATCTCGCAGAAATCGCCAACCGCGATGTAGTTGAGTTTCCCGACGAATGGTTCGTCATCAACCCCGAAAGCGCAGCGACAGCGCATAGCGCGCACGTTGTCGAAGTAAAGCACGGAGCACGCTACAACGCCCCGCATTTCCTCTACTACTGCATGGGCGATGCGATTTCAGCCGAAGAGCACGACCTCATCCGCAAGACCGCCGCTTCCATGTGGCCCAAGCTCTACCACATCATCGATATGGAGGTTGAGCCGGTTTACGGCGACGATGGCCGCATCGATAACCTGCATGAGGTAGCCGATGCTCCCTGCGTTGGCGTGTTCAAGCTCCCCGACCTGAGCGACAGCCCCTACGAAGACTATCCCTTCGATGCTAAGGTCATCCGCGCTCCGAAGGCGATTGGCAGCGGGGATGAATAAGTTCCAGAAGCTTGCCATCGATGCGGTGCTGGTGCTTGCCCTTGCGGTAGCGCTGGCACCCTTCGGGGTGCCTGTTCTCGTCAGCTTAAGCGCAAGGCAGCTGCCGACGATTCCCGTCGTCGAAGCGTTTTTCAAGGGCGGCGACCCGTTGGGTGCCTACCTTGGCTCCCTAGCAGTGCTTTTCTCATCCTTCTCGAACCTGGGCGCACTTCTTGCCTGGGTGCTAGTATCCTCTTGCATGCTCGCACTAGCCCTTCTGTATAACCGGGCAAAGCATCCGCCGCGTGAGATCGATGGCGGCATTCTGGGGAAACAGCAGGCAATTACCAGCAAGGCGAAGATCGCAAGCATGAACTGCGCCTGGAACGGCGAAGGCAAGCCCGCCGAAGGCGTGGCACTCGGCACTATCCATGGAAAATCACTAATCATCCCCTGCATCCATGCTGCCATCTGCGCACCCAGCGGGGCGGGCAAGACGCGAGGCAGCGTTTACCCAACCATCGACGCCCTGACCTTCGCCAAAAACAACAACCTCCTTGTCACCGACCCCTCGTTGGAGATCTTCATCACGACGAATACGTGCCTGCGGTCGCGCGGCTACAACGTAGCCCTTCTCGACCTCGAGAACCCCCGCCAGGGCTTTCGGTTCAATCCCCTCAAGCTCATCTCCGACCTCTACGCTTCGGGCGACGAGCCGAGCGCTGAAGCGCGTGCCCGCGAAACGGGTGCCGTGCTCTTCCCTTCGCAGGGAAACGAAAACGACATCTTCGTGAACGCCGCCGGTGGCGTGTTCAGCGCAACTGCATACGTCGTTTCCACCCATGAGGATATCCCCGATGCTCAGCGCCATATCTGGAGCGTCGTAAAGACGATTCTCGAGGGAACAGTGAGCGGCGCAGCCGTTATCAAGGATTGGCTTCGCTCTTTCGGGGCAGACAGTCCGGCACTCACCATGGCTGCGACGTTTCTTTCCTCTGAGGGAAAGCTCGAGAGCTCTATCCTCGCTTCGTTGCATGACGGCCTTCAGCCGTACACGAGCATCAACATGCGCTGGCTGTTGTCAGCATCCGAGATCGACATCGACGCCATTTCCAAAACGCAAAGCGCAGTGTTCATTCACACGCTAGGCCCCGGTTCCCCGACGAATCGAATAGCAGCGCTTTTCTTTGCGCAGCATTGGGCGGAGACGCAGCGCTTGGGGAAGCGGCGCAACCTTCGCCCCTGTTGGGTCATCGGCGACGAATGGCATAGCGTTCCCCGCTTCGACCTCGTCCACGCCATTGAGAATGCGCGCAAGTACAGCCTCCATTACGTCATGTACACGCAGAGCTTTTCCGGCTACGACCAGTACAAGACCTCGAAAGAAGACGGCAAGGACGCCATCCTGGCAAACTGCGACGCGAAGGCCCTCTACCGCGCCGGAAGCGACCTTGATGCGCGCTACTTCGAGACGCTTGGCGGGCATAAGACCGTCAATACGCGCAACACAGGGCAATCTAAGGGCGGTACGGGAAGCACTAGCAGCAACGAAGGGTTCTCGGAACATGAGGTTCCTGTATGGCCCGTAGGAGACATTCTGGAGCGCAATCCTTTCAAAGATGGCGTGCTGGTGGTGCGAAGCGCGTCAAGCGGCAATCCGGCGGGTAAGTTTGAAATCCCCATGTGCGAGGTCAGCAAGACCTTCACGGCAAAGCACTTCGGCACTTTGGGGAGCAAGGAGTTCGAGCGTGCCGTCATCTCGAAATCGTTAGACCAGATTGAAGCCGAAGCCAGCAAGAAGTCGATTGAAGTTACTGCTTGGACACCTGACTTCAATGCCTCGAAAACCGACGAAATGCGTATCGAAGAAGTCGCAGAAGACGAGTTCGCTGCGTGGGATGAATAAAGGTGGGTGTTGGCGATGACAGCGATAAAGCAAGTGAGCGTAACGACCGCAGGGCATGCCAGCAATCTGGGCAAGTACCTCAACGATGAGCGCGCCCTTGCGCGCGGGTCGCAGAACCTGTCGAACGAAGAGAAGTGGGAGGCTGAGATGGCCCGCACGCGCGCTGCTTACGGCCATGACGCGCCGAGCCGGGCAGGTGCCGCCAACACCGTGATGTATCACCAGGTTCTTGGATTCAATCCAGACGAATGCTCCTGCAACGGCGGAAAGATGACGCCAGAAAAGTGCATGGAATATGCGAAGGAATATGTCAGCACGCGCTATCCCAACCAGGAGGCGGTTTGGGTGTTGCACCAGGAGCACTGCGCAGCCGACGGAACCGACCGCTACGCCGTGCATATCGGCATCAACCGCACCGACTTGGAAACGGGCAACCGCCTGAACGAAGGCCGCAGCAAGAATGCCAAGATCGAGCGTGCAAATGCCGTACGCGACATGGATCGCAAGCATGGCCTAGCGCAAATGCGCGAGGGAGAGCGCAACAGCCGCGTTCACGCTCGCCAGCCCTCACGCGCCGAAAAGGAGATGGCAGCCCGTGGTGTTCGCAGCGATAAGAGCTATATGCGTGATGCCATCCGCGCCTCGGTGTCCGAGGTGAAGGCACAGCCTGAAACCGCCAACAAGCCGCGTGCGTTGGCGCAGGCGCTTGGCGCCAAGGGCGTGAAGATGTCCGTGACGGAGAACGGCAAGGATTTCTCGTTCGAGCGCAAGAGCACCGGCACCAAATGCCGGGGATACAAGCTCGGTCGTGGCTACAGCATGCCCGGTATCGCCAAAGGGCTTGGCATCAATGCCGCTCGCTTCATGGTGCGCAGCATGGATGAGGGGCTCGAGCGATAAACGTACTAAACAGCGTTGAGGGCAAAGCACCGCCTGGGTTCAGGGGCCCGGGCGGTGCTTGATTTTGCCGCAGGAACCACGTCGCGAATGCGGCGCGGAAGCCTAGCGGTTGGCGCAGGCAGACCCACGTGCAGCAGGTACGCGGAAGCTGGCGAGCAGGCCCCACAGGGCAAGATTGTAGGTACGTACAAACCGACCGAAGGACGATTTGTACGTACCTACACACATCTTGCAATCACTGTGAGCAGCGGCAGATGCGTACCAGGGAAACGCGACGTCACCAGAGCGATTCCCGCCGTGCTCATCTGCCATGCTGCGAGAGCCGACCAGTCGGTGACAGGGTGCCAGTGGCACGCTTCACCGATGGATGGCGGCGTGAGCGAAGGCGGAGGCAAAGGTGCCAGTGGCACGTTTGCCGCAGACGCAGCGAGAGCGAAGCGCAGGCGGACAATCCAGCGAATTGTCCGCTGTAGCGTAGCGGCGGTTGCCGCCGATAGGGCGGCAACCCTTGGCGGAACGCCAAGCTGGCGGCCGAGGTGAGGCTTTCCACTTCGGTTGGCCGAACTGCAGACCCAACTTATCTGCATGAGGGTGTTCGTGGTGGGAAGGATCATCGATGCCGGCTGCATGACGATGACGCAAACGGGGGTCATGGCGCGCTAGCCGTCATTACCGTCACAACCGTCACCGGAAGCACGGAATAGGGTTTTCAAAGGGCCAAGCCCTTTGATGCACATGGGGTTTGGGGAAGCGTGCAATCGCTTCCCCAATGCACGCGTGGCAGTAGCGAGCATGAAAAAAGCCCGCAACCCGTGAGGGCTGCGGGCTCGCACCCGGTAGGTGCCAGGAGGGTTAAACCTCCGTGGTGCCGGAATCGCTCAATGCCGAGCGGTGGTGGCGGAGTAGTGCCCTGGACTCGCCTAGGATGAGCATGCTCACGACGTCGAAGCGGACGCTGCCTTCGGGCAGGTCGAGGTTTGCTGCCAGGTAGGCGGCTGCCACGCGTTCGAGCGACTTGCGGTTTACCTTCTCAGCGGGGATGTCGCTGCCACCTTCGGCGATCCTGGTGGTGACGAAGACCAGGTCCTCGCCATCACGGGCGATGAGGTCGATGCTGTCCTTGCCGTGCGCCCAGCCTTCTTCGATGATGTCGAAGCCGCGACGGGTAAGGTAGGTGCTGATGCCGCGCATTGCCTTGTCGTTGATGGTTTCCATGATGTGCCTCCTGAGCTTTTGTGGCTGCTCCCTTTGAGCGTGCCTTGTGGCTCGGATGAACGCGTGGGTTCTGGCTGGTATGCAAGGGGGAAAGTGAAACCCTTAAGGGCATGAGCTTCTCAAAGTTTTGCGCGTTTTGAAACTTTGAGAAGGTTTTCACGGCCCTTGTGTACGCGACAGGTTCCATGCGAACGTATGAGACTAAAAGGAATGCCAACGGGCGTAGACGCATTTCAGGAGGTAATGGAAACCTACGAAAAGGCTACAAGCTATAGCTACCCTTGAACGCTTGCACGTGTCTCATTGTCACGAAGAGAAACGCCATGGCCATCGACCCACTTTTGCGGACCGCTAACGTTGTAACCCAAGATTACAGCAGCAGCGGCAGAAGAAGAACCGAACAGTTGATCTTTCTGCAAAATGTAATTCGCATCTACCACTTGATCGTCAAAAAGTTTTTCTCGCAAAGCCAAGTAACCATTTCCCAATGAGGGCGACACCTCTGGCCCGAACGTAGCGCCAGCGTAAACAACAAATCCGTCCGACGTCACATCCCCTTGAGCGTTTGCCTTTCCGACTTTCAGAGAGTAGCTTGGGCTGGTTTTGTCCTGGATGTTTCGTTGAGCAACAGGTTCAAATATCTTCTGACCCAGGACACCAGTCATTAATTGAATATCATCCAGCAGCTCTTGCATGTCGGCCTCATCATTTTCAGAAAGCGACGCCGAGGGGGAGCTCATTCCGTTATCTAACTCGTATCGACCAGCAGACTGCGCCTGCTTGATAAGCCTATCTTCAAGATAGCGAACATGCGCCTTGTTGAGTTTATTATCGGACTTTACGAATAGTATAAATTCAGTCCAAAAATCTTTCCCGTCATTGAGGTGCTGACGGACCCTTTTCATGCCGTCTTCTGCCTCACCAATATAGGCTAATGGATCACCATCATCATTTTGTCCAAAAAGAATGTATACCCCTGAGGAACCAAACTCGGGACGGCTTTCATAACCGCCAACCAACTGCTGTCGGGACATACGATAAGCAACCAAAGTCCTATTGGAGAACTCGCCCTTCCAACAGCCCGTAGCGTTTCCATCAATTAGTAATAGGTTGATGCTTCGTTTCATATTATTCCCACCTGAGCATATTTTGCGTTGTCTTGTTGATGTCTTAAATATAATTATTGTATCCCAAGGCAGATATTATTGTGTTAGCTGCTTTTGTCTCTGCTTATGCAGCTAAATGATTATTTAGAACAGCTTGGTCAATTGCTTGTCAGCGAATATGCCATAGACACTGGAGGGTCTGCGGAGCTTGGGTGCATTCTTTCATTTGGAAATGGATTTGCCTTCAAAAGCAGCATGTATGTAGAAAACGGACCATTCAAGGTATTGACGATCAAGAATGTTCAGGATGGTAACGTTGATTGCTCTGATTCGAAATGCATCAATGAATTGCCTGTAAAGATGAAGGACTTCTGTAGGTTGAAGTCTGGAGATGTAGTTCTTTCTTTGACTGGAAATGTTGGCAGAGTTGGTATCGTCGCAGAAGACAACTGCTTGCTAAATCAACGAGTTGCTATTTTACAACCAAAGCAACATGGTTACTTGGCTGCTTTGTACTTCTGGTTTAGACAACCATCGTTTCAAAATGCAATGATCGGTATTGCCAAGGGAACGGCTCAAGCAAACCTCAGCCCTGTTGAAACCCTAAGGCTAACCATTCCATTCAACGTTGACACTTTCAATACTCTGTCAGAAGAATGTAAGCCTTTGTTCGATTGCATCCTCGCCAACAAGCAGGAATCGCTGTATTTAGCGGAGCTCCGTGATGCCTTATTACCTAAGATAATATCGGGTAAAATCGACGTTTCGAAGGTCGATTTCATGCCG
>JAEZDJ010000034.1 GCA_023429565.1 Actinomycetes bacterium | reverse complement strand
CATCGCCACCACCAGCTCAACGATCTGGAGCGCGCTTTCGTCGAGCATTGTGTGGCGTATGCCAGGAAGATGTCGTGATGCGAGCCGCCTTCCTCTAGCCTGCCATCACCTTGCCAACCGTGTATCCCATGAGGCAGTTGCGCGTGTGGGAGAGGCAGTTCAGGTTGTGTGGGTAGGTGTTGTAGAACATGCCTCCCGAAGTCAGGCCGATGGCGAACAGCCCGTCGATGGGCGCGCGGTCGTGATCCAGCACACGGCATTCCGTGTCGACCAGCAATCCGCCTGCAGTGCACAGGCCGTCAGCGTATTCCTTGGTCGCGTAGTAAGGTGGCGTGTCGAGGGTCATCATCATGGAGCCGGGGAAATCGAAATCCTCGTCTTTGCCGGCTGCGGCCATCTCGTTCCATCGCTCGATCGTCTCGACGAAGGTGTCAGATGGCACCTCCATGAGCTCGGCGAGCTCTTCGAGGGAATTGGCCACCAAGGCGTTTTCTCCCATGGCGGCGGCGGTCCACACTTCTTTTGGGCCATAGCATGAGGAGCTCGGCGTCCATATCTTGTCGATCTTCTGGCCAATGGCACTGTCCACCACATAGAAGTCGTAGGTTTCCGGCTGAGCCTGGATGGCCATGGCCAGATGCCCATAGGGCTCATACTCGGGGGTGAAACGCTTTCCCAGCTTGTTCACGCGCAGATAAGGCATGAGCTGCTCGGGATCCAGCATGATGGCCTGGGGAAACTCATCTTCGGCTGCGCCGACGGCCAGTCCCATCTGGTGGCCGTCTCCGGTGTTTCCGAATGCCCCGGTCAGCCAAGATCCCGGCACGCCGCGCGGCCGGCAGCGTTCCTTGAGCATCTGCTGGTTGAACTCGTATCCTCCGCAGGCCAGCACGACGCCCTTCGCGCATTCATACTTCTCGTAGCCCTCGTCGCTCTTCACGATGACGCCCGTCACGCGGCCCTGGTCATCGGTGGTCAGCTGACAGGCGGGGCAGCTGTAGCGTAGTTCGACGCCCGCCTCCTTGAGGATGCCTGCGAGGATGTCTGCCAGCTCGCCCGGAGGGTAGGGCAGGTTCAGCGACGTGTTCCAAGAGCGTGACAGCGACGTGGGGTCCCATTGCTCACGAAAGTCCGGAAAGTCTCCCGCTGCAAACGTGAGGGGATAGGCTTCAGGATCCTTGTTGTCGAAGTGACTGACGTACCAGTCCACCGCTTCGCCGTTCGACTCGAGCCAATGCCGATAAAGTTCCATGTCTCCTTGGAAGGAGCAGTCGATCATTGCGTCGCTGATCCACTTGCCAGTGTCGTAGGTCATGCCCCAATGTTTGTGCAGGCTGGAGTTCGTTCCCCCGATGGTTGCGGAGTTGTAGTTCCCGCGGGTCTGCTTTTCCACGGCGACGGTCTTGAGGCCCTGCTCCGCGCAGGACAGGGCGGCTGCGTCTCCTGCAGGACCGAGGCCGCATACCACCACATCGACCTCATGGGTGGCAACGATGTCTCCGTCGGCTATGGGGTCGCCCACAAAGGCGATGACGCCCTCGCCTGCCGCGCCCACTTCCACCTCTTCGACAACGGGCCAGACGGCCTGAGCGGGATCGGTCGTCTGCATTGCTCCGGCGGCGCTTCCCTGTCCGGCGCCTTGCGTTGCCGTGGCTTCTGTGGCCGCCTTCGGCGCACAGCCAGTCAATCCTGCGACGGCGGCCAGTCCGGCGGTGGCGGCTGCGCCCGTCAGAAACGACCTTCGGCTGAGGCCCGCCAGCGTGCTTCCTGATTCGTGCGATGTTCGTTTGGATGATTCCATACTGTCCTCCCTTGTCTCCGTAAAGGCCCGTGCGGTCCCTCCGCATAAAGCTCGGGCCTCTCCGCTGCACATCATGCTGAAGAAGGGCGTGATGCGCATCTGCCAAAACGGTATATTTTTTCAGAAGCAGGTCAGGAAGTCCGTGAGAGCACGCTGGCGAAAGCGGGCGCGTGCGTT
This sequence comes from Actinomycetes bacterium, assembly GCA_023429565.1. Classification (GTDB taxonomy): domain Bacteria; phylum Actinomycetota; class Coriobacteriia; order Coriobacteriales; family Eggerthellaceae; genus JAEWQO01. The sequence goes on along the minus strand of JAEZDJ010000034.1, from coordinate 25,411 downwards.
ACTATGGGGAAAGACGCAACGGGGAAGGGCGCGGGATCGGTCCCGTGCAGATCGAAGGAGGTGGGGGATGGGCCGTGGAGCTCGTCAGAACCAGGAGCGTTCTGTGCGTCGGTGGCCGCCGGCGCAGGCTTCGTCCATCAAGGCCGTCCTCGGCTCTGCCTTGCTTTGGTCATGGGGCTTTTGCGCGTACCTGAGTCCGGCCTTGTTCCCCGGGGGTGGGGGAGAGGTGACAAGCACGGGGCTTGAGTATGGCTTCTTTGCCTCCCAGGCTGCGACGATGGTGTTCGCGCTTGCGGTCATGGGAATCGCGCGCCGTGGTCGGGTCGTGGTGCGCAGGCCGTTGTTCCTTGTCGCAGCCGTCCTGATAGCGCTTACCTCTCTTGCCATAACGTGGGCGCTGAGCGTGAATGCGCGCGAGGTCGTCATTGCCTGCGGCATTGTCGACGGCTTCTGCGTTCCGATGATGGGCGTTGCTTGGGGTGCCCGCTATTCCCTGGGGTCTCGCAGCATGCAGTCGCTCATCGTCCTTTCGTTTCTGGTTGCCTATCTGCTGTATCTCGTCATCGCCCAACTGCCCCATGTTGTGGCGGTTCTCATTGTGTTCCTGCTGCCCCTGGTCTCATGGGGACTGTGGATGAGCGACGCCCGTTCTCGCCATGAGGTTTCTTCAGACGTGTTTCCTGTGCGGTCTTTGGACGATTCGACCCTTTCAATGCCTGGCGAGCTCACTGCCGGATCGTGGGAGGCCCAGGTGCTTCCGTGGCGATGGATCGGCGTCTTGATTGCTGCATCCTTCATTGGCAATCTCATCACCTCTGTTGTCATGGGGCGTGCTTATGCGGGGGTGGAGAGTCTGTTTTTTGGGGGCATCGCGGTCTGCGCCTGCATTGCCACGATGGTGCTCGTGCCGGTGACGTCTGACCGTTCGTCCTTGTCGGTGAGTGGCCTCTATCGCATAACGCTGACGTTTACCGTTGTTGGCTTGGTGGCCATCATGGTGTTCGGGTCGCTCGCCATTCCCGTGGGAGGCGCCCTTGTCCAAGGGAGCGCATTCTTTCTGCAAGTTCTGGTGTTTCTGGTCATAACCCAGAGCACGCAGGAGCAGGGGCTGTCCCCGCTGCTCTCGTTCAGCGTTGGGCAAGCGCTCATAGCGGGGGTGGTGTTTCTTGGCAATGTGGTTGGCAAGCAGGTTTTCGACCGGTATGGATCGGGTGATTTTGTTCTCAGCGTGGTATGCGGATGCGGCGTGCTTGCCCTGTTCTTCATGGTCATTGCACGCGTGGGGTCGTCTGATCAGGAAGGAGATGCCGGGGACGCGGATCAACCCGAGGAACTCCCTTCGGAGGAGCCTCCCTTCAAGGAGGATGTCTCGGCTCGCATCGACCGTCTCGCCCGCGATGGCGGCCTGACGAAGCGGGAGACCGAGGTGTTCGGCTACCTTGCGAAGGGACGCAGCCTGCCCTATATCTCTGATGCCCTGTTCGTTACGACGGGAACGGTGAAGACTCACACGGTGCATATCTACCGCAAGCTCGGAGTCAATTCCAAGCAGGAACTCCTTGATCTCATCGAGGTGGCTCAGCCGACGCTCTGAAGAGGGGAGAGCTAGGGGCTGATGGGCTTGCCGTTACTCTTTGATTGGTTGAGGGCGGAGCTATCGCGTCGCATCCGAGCGGGTCCGGGCCGCTTCTCTTCGTCCGAGTTCGTCAGTCTTTCGAAATGAGCTTGATGTCCGCCATGTGCTCAGCCTCGATGTCGCCAATAAAAAGCACCCTGCTCAAAAGTTTTTCTGGACCGTGCCGGCAAGGTGCTTCCGACCGGATAGGGGGATTAGCGTCGGAGGGCTTCTGCGTGCTTGGGAAAATGAGAGACCGGTTGCCCTCTGTGGTCCCCGCCCTTTGTCCCCTTCCGCTCGGGCAGATGCGGCGAGATGCCCCCTGTTTCGGCGCGGATGTTTTAGGCCAATGCTTCGTCGACCATGCGTCGGAGATTCGTGATGAACCGCTCGCGGTCTTCTTCCTCGAAAGGCGCAGGCCCCTTGGTTCTGCCTCCTTGGCGACGCACCTTCTTCTCGATGTGCCGCATCTCCATGTCCATGTCGATGGTCTCTCGTCGGTAGGGGCGTCCCCTGACTCCAATGGCGCGTGCTTCGCGTCCCAGCACCATTGCTGCCAGGCCGATGTCCTGGGTCACGACGATGTCTCCCGGGTTCAATTCCTCGATGATGGCGAAATCGGCGGCATCGGCGCCGATGCCGACGCTCAGGGTGTCGACCCAAAAGCCGTCGCGGGGCTGACGCGGATCGCTTCGGCGAATATGCCGAGCGAGGTTTTGGGTGGAGTTGCCGGCGATAACCGCCGGAATGTTTTTAGCACGCGCGATGGCCAGTGCCTCGGAGGTCACGGGGCAGGCGTCGGCATCGATGTAAATGACGGGCTTCATGGTTTCATGCGGTCTTTCTTCTCGAAGAAGGCATGACGGATCCGCCCTGCCTTGCGTGATAGTATACGACGTAGCAGCTCTCAGGTGTTGGCGTGCGCCCGACGGTGGGCGCTGGGAGCCATGTTTGCGATGCTGAAACGGTCATCTCCGGGGGCCGCACGATGCAAAGCCTGTTTGGATGGGTGGATGAATGAAGATTGCGGTGAGCGCGTGTCTGATGGGAGAACCCTGCCGCTATGACGGCAGGGGCTTCCTGCGGGAAGAGGTTGCAGCATTGGGCGATGATCACGAGATGGTCATGCTCTGTCCGGAATTGCTGGGTGGTTTGGAGGCGCCTCGCCCTCCTTGCGAGATCGTCGAGGTTGGGGGCATGCCCCGCGTCGTCGACGATCGGGGCACCGATCTCACGGACGTCTTCCTCGATGGTGCCAACAAAGCCCTTTCCCAAGCGCAGGAACGGGGATGCGAGGTCGCCATCCTCAAATCGAGGAGCCCTTCCTGCGGAAGCGGCCTAATCTATGACGGCACGTTTTCGGGGGTGCTTTGCCCCGGTGACGGAGTGACCGCTCTGCTGTTCAAGGCCGCGGGCATACGCGTCCTTGATGAGAATCGGCTGCAGGATTTGTGACGGCGATTCATGGCGGGGTCAGCGTTCTTCTATAAGAGGCGTGAGCTCGTCTTGGGCGAGGACGGTGATCTTGCGCATGGCGCGCGACAGCGTGGTGTACAGGCGGCGACGGGAGAGGGGGGTGTCGGGAAACGCCCTCTCCGACGCGTCAGGTACAATCACCTGATCGAATTCGAGGCCTTTTGCAAGACCGAGCGTGATCATCATCACGCCGCTGGCGGGAAGCGTTCCTTTTCCGTCGACGAGCGTGGGTGCCGCGTCGCCCAGCATCGACTGGAGCCGCTTTGCCTCCTGTTTCCACGGCACGATCACTGCCGTGAGGCCCTCGTCTTGCCGTGCCTGCTCGATAGCTCGCCGAAGCTCGGCTTCGTATCGCGTTTTTCCCAGTCGCGAAATGATGGTCGGAGCCTCTTCTGCGCGTTGGATGGATGAGATTCGCATCCGATCCTCGTCGTCGAGAAGGCTTGCGAACAGTTTGGTGATCTCGGGGGTGGAGCGATAGCTCGTCAGAAGCTGACAGGTCTCGATGTGGCCTGAAAGGGTGGAGAAAACGGACCTGATTTGGTCGAATGAGGCTGTGCCCTCCTCGATGGCTTGGTTCGGATCACCCAAAAGGAGGAAGTTCGCACGCCTGAAGTAACGCGCCAGGACGGTGAGCTGCGCTGGAGTGTAGTCCTGGACCTCGTCGATCATCACATAGCGGGCTCTTGGATTGGACATTCCGGTCAGAGCCATCTTGAGGTAAAGCCATTCGAGCGGCCTGAGCCCCGCCGTGCCGAGCAGCCTCATGCCAATGCGGTCGATGCGCAACCAGTCGTCATGCTCGACGGACGCAAAGGCGGCCGCATAGCGGTCGTTGAGGTAGCGTAGGGCGTAGGCGCGTTCTTCCTGTTCGTTTTGGGGTTCGATGGTTTCGTGAAAAATTCGCACCTGATCTTCGATGCTGAGGGCGGATAGCTCGTCCATGATCTCGTCGGTGGCCGCAAGCTGCTTGAGGCGGCTTTGCAGTCGCGTGTGGAGATCTTCCCTCATGAGCGTCACGCGATGGGGTCCCGCGGGGATGTGCCTGAATTTCGTCGAGAGCTTGTTTATCTGGTCGGCGCCGACGAGCCGCGTGTCCGCGCAGCGGACATCCCTGAAGTCGTTTGGCTCGAAGTCAAAGGAGGCCAGGGCCTTGTCGATGCGCCCGAGCGCCTCGAGGGGAACGTTCATGTCTCCGCTGCCCCTGTCATCTTGCAGCAGCTGATGCGCAAGCTCGCTCCAGGTGAGGATCTGGGGATTGCTCTCTCCGAGGTCGGGAAGCACCTTGGCGACATAGTCTCGGAAGATGCCATTCGGCGTGATGAGAAAGACCTCGCGGGGGTCGAGGTCGCCTCGGTTCTGATAGAACAGGTATGCGATGCGCTGCAGGAGGACCGAGGTCTTGCCGCTGCCGGCAATGCCGCTGACCAGCAGGACGGGCACGTCTTCATGGCGAACGACGAGGTTCTGCTCTCTCTGTATCGTGGCAGTGATGGCCTGCATCTGGGCCGTTCGGCGCTTGGAAAGAGAGGCCAGCAGCAGCGAGTCTTGAATGGCGACGCTCGTGTCGAAATACGCGTTGAGGCGATTCTCCTCTATGTCGAACTGTCGACGCAGCTTGAGGTCTGCGGTGATGACGCGTCCGTCGGCCCGATAGGATGTGCGTCCGTCGGCCTGGTTGTAGTAAGTTTCGGCAACGGGGGAGCGCCAGTCGACGATGAGCCGCCGGTATGACTCGTCGGATATGCCTGCGTTGCCGATATAGAGTTCCTTGGGCTCCTGATCCGGCTTGAACTGGAGGACGACCTTTGCAAAGTAGGGCTGCCTGAGCAGCAGGCGGATGACGCGAAGTTGTTCGGCATTGGCCTCTTGGCTCGCGTTGTAGCCGTCGATCACCCGGTTCATGGCCGCGAAATCCGCATAGGTTTCCATCGCGTCAGCATAGGTGGCAAAGTTGGGCGAGAGTTCTTCGGACATGGACCGCTTGTCTGAAGCGGCTTCGCTTGCCGCCTTTTCCATGTGGGACACGAGGTTTCGTTCCATCGTCCTCAGCGTTGCATGCGTCTCGTCAAGATGACCCTGCTCTTGCAGGAAAACGGGATCGGGGGATTTGCCCAGCACACTCTCTTCCTTGGCTTCACCGGAGTCTCCGGGGTTGAGTTTGGCGCAAGGGTCGTCGCATTCGCCAAAAGATTGGCCGACCGATCCGGAGGGCGATCCTTCGTTGGATGGAGACGCTGATATGTGTCGGGAATCGAGCTGCACGCATGCTCCTCGTGAGTCGCGGATGGGTCTGCTGCAATGAAAGTACCGTCCTGCATTGTACCGGATTGCGCCATTCGTCCGCGTGCTCTTTCGGGCGGTCGAGCGGTCGGTCTGGACGAGGCAGGCCAAAGGCTGAGTCGCAGCAACCGTTATCTGTGGGAGTGGGTCGCAGCGCGTGCTCCGATCAGCGTGGGTGATGAGGCTTGAGTCGTCGTGAAGGGATCGGCCCCGACGGCTATCGGATCATGATTCTGAACTCCTTCGGTGTCATGCCGGTTGCTCGCTTGAATCGCTCGGAAAAGGCGCCTGCGTTTTCATATCCAACGGCATGCGCGATGCTCCCAACGGTTCTTTCGCCGTCGGACAGCAGCACGATTGCCTTCTCCATGCGCGTTGATCCCAGATATTCGATGGGAGACATGCCGGTCCGGTCTTTGAACAGCCGGGAAAGCTTGGTGCGGCCCATCATGGCGGTTTTCTCGAGGGTTTCCAAGGTCATCGGCTCGAAGGCGTGTTCGTGGATGTAGCTTATGGCGCGATTGATGCCGAGGTCGTCCTGGCTGGTGCAGGGTGCCCCGGCTTCCTGAGGTTGCCCGAGGTGCTCCTGCAGCAGCAGTGAAACAAGTTCGAGCACCTTGCCTTCGTAATAGAGGTCGGCACACCGCTTGTCGGGCCGTGCCGAGAACAGTTGCCGCAGGGCGAGTTCGGCTGCCGGGGAGACCTGGCCGCCGGCATTCCCGAAACACGCCGCTTCTATGACCTCGCGGTCGAGGCGAAACCGGTCTGACAGTTCGGCAAGGTACTGCGGCATGAATCTGATCGCCCTGCTGCGCACGCGGCTTCCTTTTGCGAGGGGGCAGAGGAACGTTCCCGAGGCCTGGTGATAGCTGACGACTCCCGCGTTGGACATACGCGCGGATCCCTTGTCCTTGGATTCGAGGCCCGTGACCTCGCCCCTCTGGCTGTGTGGTTGCGGCCTTGCTTTTGCCGGTCGGCCCGATCTTGCCTCGGTTTTACAGTCGACGCCTTCCTCGGTGAAGGTCGTCTGCCGTTCGGTGGCATGCGCGTATGCATGCATTCCCTCCCGCCATGCATCGAATGCGGGGCTGTCGTCCATGAGATTGAGGGCATAGAACTCCGGATGGTCGTAGCGGGCTGAGACGAGCTCCCCCAGGCGTATGTCCATGATGGAGACGGCGAATGAATCCGCCGTCGAGCAATGTGTCCAGAAGAACCCCGTTCCCATGGAGGGGTCGCAGGTGAGTGTGATGCCTGCCGGCTTGTGGCTCTTCTCGCATCGGCGCAGGCCAAGCTCGTGCGCATAGGGCATCACAAGGGTTTCGAGGATGGCTTCCACACGCTCTTCCTTTCTCGACGTCGGCGTTGTTCCGTGGCTTTTCGGAGCGTTTCCGCACGGGCGCTGGGCTGGCTGGGGACACGCTATCCTGTCTTTTGCAAATGTTAGTTTAAGGTAACTACGAGTGTACTACAGGGCCCTCCCAAAGAAGAGGAGGGGAATGGAAACGCACTGACTTTATGAGGGAGCAGGGATGAGCGGGTTGAATGGAAAAGCGGACGGGCAAAAGAGGCGTCCCAACATTGTGGTTCGCCTTGCTCGGTTTGAAGGGCCTTTCGTGGTCACGATGGTTCTCTCATGGGTGTTTGGGGCGCTGTCGGGCATCGTCAGCATCGGCATGTACCTTTTTATCTACCTGGTCGCCGATGCGGTTCTCGCGTCCGGCCAGGCCGTCGATCCCGACGTTTTGGGCGGCTATGGTTGGCAGGCGCTCGTGTTGGCGTCGGCCGCATTCGGAACTTACGGCCTTGGCCTCATGTTCTCGCACCTCACCGCATTCAACACCATCTCTCAGATTCGGGTGAGTCTTGTCCGGCATCTTGAGCGGGTTCCCTTGGGCTATTTTTCTTCAAACCCGAGTGGCGAGATACGCAAGACCGTTGAGAAGAACGTTGAGAGCGTCGAGGGATTCGTTGCGCACCAGATGCCTGACCTTGCTCAGTCGATCGTGATGCCGATCGCGTTTTTGGCGAGCATGCTCTTTTTTGACTGGCGGATGGCAGTCGTGTGCATGATCCCCATTGCCATCGGATTTGCCGCTCTCGTCTCTATGCTCAAGTCCGAAAGCAGCAGTCTGATAGAACACTACCAAAAAGCCCTCGGAGAGATGAGCTCGACGGGAGTCGAATACGTGCGGGGCATTGGGGTGGTGAAGGTGTTTGGGCAGACGGTGAGATCGTTTGGTCAGTTCTTTGGTGCAATCATGCGCTATAAGCGGTTCTCTCTGGACTATGTCATGTCCATGGAAAAGCCCATGGCCGTGTATATGACCGCAGTGAACGGGGCGTTTCTCGTGCTTGTTCCTGCCGGCATCCTGCTCTACCAGTTTTCTGGCGATCCGGGGGCAGCCCTGCGCAGCCTGGTGTTCTTCATCGTGTTCATGCCGCTTGTGTCCGTCATCATGACCCGCATCATGGACTGCTCGTCAAGCATCATGATGGCGTCCCAGGCACTTGATTCCATTGAAAGCATCCTGCAGGCTCCCGTGCAGCGGCGCAGAGGGCAGGAAGCATCGTCTGCCTTGTCCGGTACGGGCATCGATCTTCCCCGGGATTTTGGGATCGTGTTCGACGATGTGCGGTTCCGCTATGGAGACGAGGCCTCTTGGGCATTGGACGGTCTCTCTTTTGAGGTCCCGGCAGGCACGGTCACGGCGTTGGTGGGCCCTTCGGGCTCGGGCAAGTCCACGGTGACGAATCTCATTGCTCGCTTTTGGGATGTGACGCAGGGCCGTGTGATGGTGGGAGGGGTGGATGTTGCCGACCTGCCCTACGATTGGTGGATGCGGCGCTGCGCCTGCGTTTTTCAAGACAGCGAGCTACTCAAGGCGACGGTGGCGGAAAACGTCTCGTTCTGTCGAGATGGCGCGACTGAGGAGGATATCCTGCGTGCGCTCCACGAGGCTCAGTGCGATGGAATTGTGGCGAAGCTGCCTGAGGGAATCCATACCATCGTCGGATCCGACGGAGTGTATCTGTCGGGTGGGGAACGGCAGCGCATTGCGCTTGCGCGCGCCATTCTGCAAGACGCGCCGGTTATCCTTCTTGACGAGGCGACGTCCTTTGCCGATCCCGAGAATGAGCATCTCATCCTTCGCGCGTTGGAGACGCTCACACGCGGAAAGACGGTGATCATGATAGCTCACCGCCTGTCCACCGTGACGGGCGCAAACGCCATCGTTGTCATGGATGACGGCCGTGCCGTCGAGCAAGGCACGCATGCCGCCCTCCTTGAGCAGGGTGGAACCTACACGCACATGTTCGAGGAGTACGGCAGAAGCACTGCGTGGAGGGTCGGGAGCGGCGCGTCTGCGGCGTCCGTTTCTGTCCTTGCGCTGGACGAGGCCGTTGCAGCAGAGGGAGGTGAGGGCCGATGACGTCTCTCTTCCGCAGGATATACTCGCTGTCCGAGGAAGGCGCGAAGAACGTGCGTGCGGGCATTCTGGCAAATGCCGCCTACAACGTTGCGACGCTTGCGCCCACCGTGCTCCTCTTTCTGGTGGCGAGCGGCCTTTTGTCGCACTACTGGGGCATTTCGCCCACGATGCCCCCTCTGTTCTTCTGGTGGGGTGCCGCAATTTTGCTTGCGGCAATCATATTCTTTGCCTATCGCCTGAGCTATCGGAAGACGTATCGCTCCGCCTATGACGAGAGCGCCAATGTCCGCATCGCGCTTGCTGAAAAGCTGAGGCAGTTGCCGCTGTCCTATTTTGGCAAAAGGGATCTCTCCGATCTCACCAGCACCCTTATGAGCGACACGGCCGTCGTCGAGCACACGCTCGCCGGTGCCTTGCCGGAATTCTTTGGCGGCCTCCTTTCCAGCCTCGTGGCCGTGCTGCTCCTGTTCTTCTTCGACTGGCGCCTTGCCCTTGCGCTGTTCGCTTGCCTTCCTGTCGCCGTGGCCGTGGTGGCTCTCTGTCGACGGGCCAGCAATTCGACGGGTTGGAAGAATCGAGCCGCACATCTTGCCGTCAGCGAGGGGCTCCAGGAATGGCTTGACGCCATGAGGCTCATGCATGCCTCGCCGAAATCAGACGCTTATCGCAGGGGGCTTGAGGCGCGCATCCGTGCCGTGGTCCGCACCTCCCTTCTCTATGAGGTCGTCATGGGCGTGTTCATCTCCTTCGCCTACAACGTGCTGCGCGTTGGCATCGCTCTGGTCGTGATCGTGGGTGCCGCCCTGATGGCGCAGGGGGAGCTGTCTATCTTCACCTTCCTCCTGTTCCTGTTTGTCTCGGCCCAGATATACGATCCTCTGACGAACATCATCTTCCATGCGGGAGAGCTGTTTTCCTCGCTCGTCGGCGCGCAACGCGTCCGCGAGATAGAGGAATATCCTCCGCAGACGGGCTCTGCGACGTTTGAGCCCCAGGGCTACGAGGTCGGGTTCGATCATGTGTCGTTCGCCTACGAGGGAGAGCGTAGTGTCATCCGCGATGTGAGTTTCGTGGCCAGACAGGGGGAGACCACTGCCCTCGTGGGACCGTCGGGCTCCGGAAAATCCACGCTCTCAAAGCTTGCATGTCGCTTCTGGGATGTCTCGGGGGATGTGTGACGGTGGGCGGCGTTGACGTGAGCGAGGTCGATCCCGAAAGGCTGCTTCAGGCATTTTCCATCGTGTTCCAAGAGGTGGTCCTGTTCGATGACACCATAGCGAACAACATTCGCATTGGGCGCGCGGATGCAGGCGATGAGGACGTTCGGCGTGCTGCGCGGCTTGCCCGATGCGAGGAGTTCATTGGGAAATTGCCGGATGGCTATCATACCCTGATCGGAGAGAACGGAAAGATGCTCTCGGGTGGCGAGCGGCAACGCATCTCCATCGCGCGCGCATTTTTGAAGGATGCTCCCATCGTGCTGCTCGATGAGGCCACGGCAAGTCTTGACCCCGAAAACGAGACGGCTGTGCAGCAAGCCCTCAGCAGCCTTTGCCAAGACAAGACCGTCATCGTCATTGCCCACCGTCTGAGATCGGTCGAAGGCTGCGACCAGATTGTGGTCCTTGACGAAGGACGCGTCGTCGAGCGTGGCACCCATGGTGAGCTCATGGAGGCTGGTGGCCTGTATGCGCGCCTCTTTCGCCTGCAGCGGCAGAACGTTGGATGGAGCTTTCCGGATGCCGCAGATGGCAAGAGTATCTCAGCTCCGTCCCAATGAAGACAACCCTGAGGCGGGCACCTGCAGCCCGTCCGGGAACCTGAACGAACAGAAAGGATCCAAACGTGTCATCACCTTCCAAGTCACAGTCATCTCCCGGATTTCTTCAGCCGAAAGACATGATCACGGTGGGCGTGTTCACCGCCCTCTACTTCGTGATGTACTTCCTTGCGGGCATGCTTGCCTTCGTGCCTGCGCTCGTTGTCGTGGCTCCGCTGGTCGACCCCCTTATCACCGGCATACCCTTCATGCTGTTCCTCACGAAGGTGAAATCCTTTGGAATGGTCACGGTCATGGGGCTTTTGCTGGGCATCCTGTTTTTCTTTGGCATGCAAAACTGGATGAGCATACCCATTGGCTTTGCTTGCGGGCTGGCTGCGGACCTTGTGTTGAAGTCTGGCGATTACCGTGGCTGGAGAACTTCAGTTCTGGGATACGCCCTGTTCAGCCAATGGGCGATCAGCGCCGTCATCCCCCTCTTTCTCATGCGCGACGCGTACTTTTCTCAGGTGCGGGAAGGGTGGGGAGACGCCTACGCCGATTCCCTGTTGGCCATGACCCCCGACTGGCTGCTGGGAGCCATGGTGGTGATGATTTTCGCGGGCGCCGTCGCCGGGGCCTATCTCGGGCGCGCTGTCCTGCGAAAGCACTTCAAGCGTGCAGGCATTGCCTGATGAGCTCCACCTGGGCGGTCGGGGCGGGAGCGGCGCGCTTTCGCCTTGATCCACGCACCAAGATACTGCTGCTGATCGTGGTGAATGGCATCATGGTGGGAGGTGGCACCGAGGGACTGGCTCTGGCTGTTCGTCCGCTGGTGGGGCTCGTGCCCTTCCTGTTGCTTCTCGCTGAAGGGAGGCGTTCGTTGGCTTGGACCTATCTTGCATTGTTCGCGCCCGCCCTGCTGGTGGAAGCGTATTTGGTCCCTCTGACTGAGGGAGTTGCGAACTTTCTTGCCATCGTCGTCTCGGCACTGTTTGCGAGAATGCTGCCAAGCCTCGCCATGGGCTACTATGCGGTGACCACCACTACGGTCAGCGAGTTCGTCGCGTCGATGGAGCGTCTTCATGTGCCGCGCAGCGTCATCATTCCCCTGTCGGTGATGTTTCGCTTCTTTCCGACGGTCCTCGCTGAAGAGCGGGCAATTTCTGACTCCATGCGCATGCGGGGGATCGCGGGCGGCAGCGCCTGGCGAAATCCAGTCGCCATGCTGGAGCATCGGGCAGTCCCCCTCATGATATGCGTGGTCAAGATAGGGGAGGAACTGTCCGCAGCTGCGCTGACCCGGGGTTTGGGAAATCCCGTGAAACGAACGAACATCTGCGAGATCGGATTTCGCTGGCAAGACGCGGCTTTCGCCGGCGGTGCCGTCATGGCGTCCTGCCTCGTGATTTGGTAAGGGGCCCGCGATGATTGAGTTGAGGAATGTCTCCTTCTCATATGGCAACGCAGAGGATGGAGCCGGCGGGCTGAATGACGTGTGTCTGAGGATACGGACGGGTGAGGTGGTGCTGCTGTGCGGCGAGTCCGGCTGCGGAAAGACGACCTTGACCCGTCTCATCAACGGACTGGTTCCCCACTACTACGAGGGAATGCTTTCGGGCGATGTTCTCGTGGATGGCAAAGAGGTGTCCGCCTTGCCGCTGCATGAGGCCGCACATCTGGTTGGTTCTGTCTTTCAGAATCCACGTTCCCAGTTTTTCACGGTGGATACCACGAGCGAGCTGGCGTTCGGTGCCGAAAACGCCGGACTTCCTGCAGAGGAGATCAGGCGGCGGCTTCGACAGACTGTCGACGAGTTCCATATTGGGAACCTGATGGGCAGAAACATCTTTCATCTTTCCGGAGGGGAAAAGCAAAAGGTGGCCTGCGCGTCCGTTTCGGTGAGCGACCCTCCCGTGTTCGTCCTTGACGAACCGACTTCCAATCTGGACGTTGGCGCCATTGCCGAATTGCGTCAGCTGCTGGAACTGTGGAAACGCAAAGGCAAGACGGTCGTCGTCGCAGAGCACCGGCTTCATTTTCTGCGTGATCTCATCGACCGCGTCGTCTATATGAAGCGGGGCAGAATCGAGCGGGTGTATGAGGCGGATGATTTCAGGGCGCTTCCTCCGGAGGAGCTTGAGCGAATGGGATTGAGGCCCCTGACGCTGGGGGGCTTGAAACGGGAGGGCGGCTTGTCGGGGGAATGTTCTGGCTTCCTCGAGCTGAACGGGCTCTCTTATCGCTACAGAAACGCGAAGCGTCCGGCATTGGAGGTGGGCCGCCTGAGCGTGCGGAAGGGCTCCACCGTTGCCGTCGTCGGGCACAACGGGGCGGGAAAGACCACCTTCTCACGTTGTCTCTGCGGTCTGGAAAAGCGGATGGATGGCAGCGTCGTCTATGGAGGCGAGGACCTGAGCATGGCCCAGAGGCTCAGGCGGTGCTATCTGGTCATGCAGGATGCCGACCATCAGCTATTCACCGAGAGCGTCCTGGACGAGGTGCTTTTGAGCATGGACGGTGACGATGAGGAAAAGGCGATGGAGATACTGGATTCCCTCGATCTCTCGTCGGTGAAGGACGTGCATCCGCTTTCCCTTTCTGGAGGGCAAAAACAACGGGTGGCCATTGCCGGGGCCCTTGCCAGCAAGAGGGACGTCGTGGTGTTCGACGAGCCGACGAGCGGACTCGACCTGAGGCATATGAAAGAGGTTGCCCAGAATCTCCGACGCCTCTCCCAGCGGGGTGCAACCCAGTTTGTCGTCACGCATGACAGGGAGCTCGTTGCGGCGTGCTGCGACTGGCTTATCGTTTTTGAGGAGGGAAGGGTCGCATGGAGCGGAGGCGGGCGAGAGATGTGGGATCGCTTGGATGCCTTCTTTGCGTGCGAGGGCTGAGCGGAGGGTGCTGTGCGAGTGGGCATTGCGCTGCGAAAGGCCTCTTCCCGAGGGTCTGGGCAGCGGGAAGGGGCGGGACGGTCGGTGCACGTGCGATCACGCGGCTCACAACCGTGTTCGCATGGCTGGACGGGGGACGCGCTCCCTCCCTCGTGTGAGGAATCGCACGTATCGCGCTGACACGTAGAGAACCATGGCTGCGGCAACGGCCGTTTCGGCCAAGGTCAGGCCATCGAGTGCCAAAGGGAGGGGCATGCCCTGTGCCCGAAGGCAGGCAAGCGCCTTGCCAAGCGCCGTTGCGCTGATGACAAAAGGGAAGGTCATGGCCGCGTAGCTGGGAGAAAACGGCAGCGTGAGCAGGTGGGGAAGGCGCACGACAACGATGAGGAACAGTCCTTGGGCGGCTATAAGCATCGTGCCGACGATCAGGGGATTTGGATCGGAGACCACGCTCAGGTAGCCCGCGAGCGACAGGCTCATCGGCGCCGCATAAATGCAGAACAGGGGCTCTGCGCTTTCCGGGACCGGGAGGTGCAGGTAACGCAATGTCACGACGACGATCAGCGGGGCATAGGCCATGCCTCCGAGTGCGAGCAGAAACAGGCCGATTTCCTGGAGGCCGAAGCCCGGTGAGGTCACTGAGGCGACAACGATGCCGACATAGCAGATGAAATAGGTGGGGAACACCTCGTCGAGTGAGAACCGTGCAATGAAATGTGCGGTGAACCATGCCATGAGAATCAGGTGGCATGCCACTGCGATGATCCACAGCGCAAGAGCCGGTCCAAAGGCCCAGGGTGCAAGATAGCCAGCCAGCTGCATGAGCGTCATGAACGACGTGGCACTGACGCTTGCAAGGATTGAGCTGTGGAGGTCCTTGCGGACGAGGCGGGGAAAGAGCACGGCTTTTGCGATGACCAGAGTCAGGAAAAGTGCGGACGCGATTCCGCACAGCATGTGGGTCGTCTCGCTCCAGGGTTGGAGGAGATTGCCGAGTGCTGCGAGACCCAGGGCGACGCCTCCAAGAGGCAGGGGCACGCGTTCGATGAAGGAGAGCATGGAAATCCTTTCTGCAGTGAAACGAAACTCGGCAGCGAAAGCGCCGTGGGCCTTGCAAAGGACGGAGGGGATCGCGCCTGGCCTGACAGGCGTCGGCGCCTCGAATGTCCGTCCGTCGATGGTGTGCGGTTCCCCATTGTGGGGGAGTTGATCAAAAAAGAAAACTAATATGTTTTTATGAAAAAATAAGAAATAATGATACATAGAAAAAAGTTGTCGGCATCCGTCCTGTGCGGTCCGCTCGCTGTCCTCCGAGGGAGGCGCCGCGCGCCTGTCGGCTCGTAACGCCTCCTCCCGAAAGGAGCACTTCCGTGCAAGACTTTCGCGTGGCCACCTTCTTGACGGTGTGCCGTACCCTGAACTACACGCGTGCGGCCGAAGAGCTGAGCATAACGCAGCCTGCCGTGTCTCAGCATATAGCCCACCTCGAGCAGGCCTATGGCACTCCCTTGTTCGTGTATCGGGGGCGCAGGCTCTCGCTGACGCCGGCCGGTGCCCTTGCGCGCGACACGCTGGAAAGGATGGCGCATGATGAGCGGGGATTGCGGGAGCGTATGGCGAGGCTCGCCTGTGGTACGCCTCGGAAACTCACGGTGGGATTGACCTTGACGGCGGGGGAGTACGTGGTGGCCGCTCCACTTGCCGATTGGCTGGCGGCCCATCCTGACGTTCAAGTCACCATTCGATCTGGCGGAACCGAGGAACTGCTGGAGGGTCTTGCCTCCGGCAGCATTGACTGCGCTTTTGTGGAAGGGTTTTTCGACAAGAGCGCCTACGCTTGGAACACGTACCGAAGCGAGCGCTTCGTGTGCGTGCGTTCCGCCATGCGATCGGGGAATGGCGGTGCGTGTCGCATGGAGGACCTTCTTGGGGAACGCCTGCTCGTCCGGGAGCCAGGATCGGGCACCCGAGCCGTCCTGGAACATGCCCTTGCAGCCCGCAATCTCACCTTGGATGCATTCGAGCGCGTGAGCGTGGTGGAGAGCATCGACGTCATCAAGGTGCTTGTCTCGCGTGGGGTGGGGATCTCGTTTCTCTACGAGGCTGCCGTGCGGCGCGAGACTGCCGAGGGGACGCTGTGTCCGATCGAGCTGGCTGATGCCCCGCTTGCCCACGACATCACCTTCATCCGCCTCAAGGACAGCGTTTTTGAGAACGAGTACCGTGCGTTGTTCACGGAGATGCGGAGGAGCCGAGACGAGGGTTTGGGCGTCTGATTCCGGTATGGTCCTAGGCATCTGGCTTGTTCTGTGGTACTGTCGGGAAAATCGTCCAGCCTGTCTGATGGAGGACGGAGGCGGTCCGATGGTCAAGACATTGGTGTTGATGCGTCATGGTGAGGCCGAGCGGTTTGCGGCTTCGGGGGATGATGCCGACCGCGCTTTGACCAAGGCGGGACATCGGGCGCTTGAGGCGATGTTTCCTCAGGTCGTCTGTCTGCTTGAAACGGATTCGCCCGTCCGCGTGTGGACGAGCCCTCTCGTCAGGGCGCGGCAGACTGCCTGCCTCCTCTCCTCGTCCCTTGGCGAGGAAGAGCCGAGCGTGCATCCCTTGCTTGCTTCGGGGGACGTCGACGGCTTTCTCGACGAAGTCGCTTGCTGCGATGGCCGAACGGTCGTGGCCGTCGGCCACAATCCCTTTGTCGAACAGCTTGCCGTGCGTTTGGGAGCCGTTGCCCTGCCCTTTGGCAAAGGGGCCCTTGCCTCGTTCCGCCTTGCCGACGATGCGGCGAATGGAGAACTTCTTTGGTTTGTGCAGGGGCTCCGTGCCAGACGTTGGGAGACCTTGCTCGGTCTCGAAGACGCGTTCGCGCACGCTGCCCGTCGCGTTTGGAAGTCCCGGAAGAGGTTTCTCAGCCGTCCAGACGACCCCAAGAGGCTTCATGCGTTCCGCATCTCAATCAGAACGATGCGATCTCTTCTGTCGTTTGCGGAGCCGTTCCAAGGCACGTCTTGGAACGGCTCCCTTCAGAAGGATCTTCGATCGATGGTTCGCCAGACGTCTCGGCTTCGAGATTTGGACGTGCTATGCGACAGGGTCCGTGAGGCTTCGAGGCTTGTGGCGGAGCCCCTTTCAGAAGGGGCAAAAGAACCTCAGCTTCCAACCGATTCGTCAGCTTCTGGGTTGGCCGCGGAGGGCCTTGAAGCGGTCCTCGTGCAGATGCGAGACAAAGAGCGTGACCGCGTCGTTGCTGCTCTGGGCGGTCGTCGCCTACGCCGAGCGGCACGGCGCGTTCGGCGGCTTGAGAAAAACGTCATGTGGTGCAAGCGCGTTGAGCGGGAAGGCCTCGCAAAGAAGGATCTAAGGACTCGCTTCTTCGAGTTGGTTGCGGTGTTCCAGTCAGATTGCGAGGACCTCGACCCTTCAGATTTTGCTGCTTTGCACTCACTGAGAAAGAAGGCGAAGCTTCTCCGCTATGTTGCGAATGAGCTCGGGCCCTTGGTCGGCGAGGAGGCGAGGGAGCTGGTCGGGCAGATGGCATCCCTGCAAGATGAGCTCGGTTCTGTGTGCGATGCATGGGCGAGTCGGCAGACCATCGCCTCGATGGACAAAAGGGTTCTCACTGAAAGCGAGTCACGTGAGCTTGCTTTGATCGAAGAGGAGGACGCGCATCGCTTGCGCTCCCTGTCTTGAAGCGAAGGGGATCGACCGTCTTGATGGCGGTCATTCCCTTCGCTCTTAGCAAGGTGGAGGCAGCGCGAGGCCCTACTGGTAGCGCAGTGCCTCGATGGGGTCAAGCTTGGCTGCACGTCGGGCGGGATAGAACCCGAACACGATGCCGATCAGGGCTGACACTCCCGTTGCGGCGAACACTGCCTCAAGGGACACCGCAGGAGACAGGCCGAGGTCGGGGCTGACGAGATTGACGATGGCCGCCAATCCCCATGATCCCAGATAGCCGAACACGATGCCGATGAGGCCGCCGATGATGCAGAGGATGACGGCTTCGGCGAGGAACTGCCGGACGATGTCGCGCGAGCGGGCACCCAAGGCTTTGCGAAGGCCGATCTCCCGGATGCGCTCCGTCACATTGGTGAGCATCATGTTCATGATCCCGATGCCCCCCACAAACAGCGAGATCGAGGCTATGGCTCCGAGCAGCAGGGAAAAGCCCGACATGATCATGGACAGCTGCTCAAGCAGCTGCTCCATGGAATAGACGAACACGTCGCTGCTCGGATCGGTGCTTCCGAGGATGCGCGCGAAATTCTGCTGGGTGTTTTCGGTCAAGGCATTGATGTCGGTGGTCGACCCTTCTGCGATGATCCCATAGCCAGACAGGTTTCCTACAAGGTCGGGGAGACGTAGTTCCATGGTGCTCAAAGGAAGATACGCCGATTGGTAGTTTGAGCTTGAGCCTCCGCCTTCAAGCACGCCGAGAATGGTGAACCGCTCTGACCCGATGGTCACTTGACGTCCAAGTGCCTCGGCATCCTCCGATCCAAACAGCTCCTTGACCAAGCCACGCCCCACAACGACGAGGCGCCGCGATTGGGCATCGTCTTGCGCGGTGTAAAACCCGCCCTCCTCGACCTTGAGCCCCATGGTCGAGGCATAGGACGAGGGGGCGCCGACGACGGCGCCGGCCATGACGCTTGTGCCCTCTGCTTCCAGGGTGGCCGAGGCTGTCTTGGTCACGATGATCTGCTCGTAATCGTCTTCCATCAACGTGGCCAGTTCCGCGAAATCGTCGGAATCGGCATCCGTCAATGCCGTGATGTTGATGATGCGTGCTTGGTCGAGCCCCAGCGAGGAGGTCATCGCATTGCCGATTCCCCCTACGAGCGAGGTCATCGCGATGACGGACGAAATTCCAATGACGATGCCGAGGATGGTCAGGAAGGAACGCATTCTGTTGGCCGAGAGACCAAGGTACACTTCGTAGAGCAGATCCCGGAATCTCATCAGACCACCATCCGGGCGGCTTGCATCTCGGCGAACGTCCCATACATGAGCCCGTCGCGGATGTAGAGGGTGCGATCGGCGTGTTCAGCGACGTCGGGCTCATGGGTGATGAGCACGATGGTGCGGCCCATATCACGCAAGCTGGCAAACGTCGCCAGCACCGCCTCCCCAGTGGCGGTGTCCAGATTGCCGGTCGGCTCGTCGGCGAGAATGAGGGCCGGGCTGTTCACCAAAGCGCGGGCGATGGCGACGCGCTGCATCTGCCCTCCGGATATCTCGTTGCTCTTGTGGTCGTAGAATCGTTCCTCAAGCGACACCGCCCGCAGCGCCGCCCATGCCCTTGTCTCGCGCTCCGCCACCGGGCAGGTCGTGTACAGCAGGGGAAGGAGCACGTTGCGCAACACCGTTGTACGCGGAAGCAGGTTGAACGATTGAAAGACGAATCCGATGCGTGTTGCCCGAATGTCGGCCAGTTCGTCCGGCATGATGCCGGCGATGTCCCTGCCCTCAAACAGGTAACGCCCCGAGCTCGGCGAGTCGAGACAGCCGAGGATGTGCATGAGCGTTGACTTGCCCGACCCCGAAGGGCCCATGATGGCCACGAACTCTCCGGCTGCGACGTCGAAGGACACGCCGCGCAATGCCGAGGTTGTTCCGGCCTTCGTCTGGTAGGCGCGGGTGAGCGACTGGGTTTGGATGATGCTTCTTGGAGACATGGGCTTGCCTCACCCAGCTGCCGTCAGGCCGATGTCGCTGCCCGAGGACAGGGCAGAGGTCCCCGAAGACTGGACGACGAGCCTGTCGCCTTCCTTGACCGATCCCTCGATCACCGTCTGCGTGTCGTTCGACGACACGACGGTGACCTTTACCCGTTGCACCCCGTTGTTCTCGTCAAGCTTTGCCACGGAGGTTTCGCCGTCTTCTTCAATTATCGCGAAGCTTGATACCACAAGCGCGTCTTCAATGATCTCAGTGGTGATTTTTGCCTGCGCTGTCATGCCTGATTTCAGTCGGGCATCCGGGGAATCGATCAGCAGCGTCACCTCGTAACGCACGGAATTGGACGTCGATCCTGTTCCGGTTGCTTGGGAGGCGGCTGAAGAGGACGCACTGTTTGCGATGTGCGTCACGGTGGCGGTGCAGGTGGTGTCAGAAAGCGCGTCGAAGGAGATTTCGGCTTCTTGACCGACCTTCAGCTTTGCGATATCGATTTCGCTGATGGGGACCTTGACGATCATTTTAGACGTGTCCGCTATTTGCAGGGGCACGGTTCCGGAAGTGGAGAGCGACGAGAGAGCCATGCCCTGGGTGAGGTTGCAGACGAGCACGACGCCGCTCATGGACGCCCTTACCGTCCGCTTGTTGGCTTGGGCCACCGCGCTGTCGTATGAGTCCTGGGCGGCGACGAGGGCGCTTTGGGCGCTCTGGACGCCCAGCTCTGCATTGGCGACCTCCGCATTGGAGGAGGTCGTGTCGGCGACGAACGTCTGGGCGGGGGCGCTCCCGCTCGCCGAGGGCGAAGTTTGGGCGGAGGCTGCCATGCTGCTGCTTGCCTGGCTCACCTGGTTTTGGGATTCATAGGCGGCAGACAGCGTGTTCTGGGCTTGGGCAAGGGCCGTGCGTGCCGATTCAAGCTGGGAGCCGGCTTGCGTGACGGCTGAGGCTAGGGAGTCGTTTTTGATTGTGAACAGCTCGTCTCCTTCGGTCACCGTCGATCCTTCGGATACCGACAGCCTCTCGACGATGCCGTCCACTTCGGGTGAGGCGATGACCGAGCTGACAGGCTCAAGGCTGCCCTTTCCCTCGACGTTGTTGGTGAACAGGGCCCGTTCGACCGTTGCTGTTTTTGGCGGGATGGCGTTCAAGGCCGACTGCCAGGTTTGCCAGAGGGCGAACCCCGCAATTCCCACGATGACGAGTGCTGCAGCGGCGACTCCGATGATGATGGTCCGAGTTTTTTTGCGCCGCTTGTTGGCTGCGATGCTTTCGAGGGGCACGAAAGCATCGAGCTCCCGATTGGCACGCTCCGCATCTCCTTTGGAAGGCGCGCTCACAAGCGGGACGCCGATAGGAGCGGTGCTTTCTGGGTTGGAGCTGTGATGGGGGGACATGGGATGCCAGCCGGTCTTGCCCTGCATGCAGAGTATCTCCTCGAGATCGTGATGGAAATTGTCATATATTTGCATTATAGCCGTTGACGGCGGCCGAGCTCATGGATTGCAGGTAACGCTTTGCAGGGCTGGAGGCCCGATGGGCATGCCGAACGGGAGGGGTCCTCCCGTTCGGTAGGTGGGGCCCAGCGGCTTGAAGCGTGCCGATTCGAAGTGGAAGAGGATGGGGAATCCGCTCTCCCGTCCGGGATCGGTCGACGCCTGCTTTGCAGCCGAGCCTCAAGATGACAGTATCCCTGCGATGCTTGTTGGTTGGATTGTCGATGCAATATAGTGGAGACATCGGGCTTTGAAAGTTCCGTGCGACAGCTCCTGTCGTGCCTTGTGCAGGCTTCCGCAGCAAAAGAGACATCTTCTCGGCCGAAGTCGCCTCTTTTACCCGACGTGTCCCTGTCGTCCAGCTTTTCGGCATGCTTGGCGGCATGATCTGACTGCACGGAAGGCCTCTGTGAAAACGGGTGTGTCGACCAATCGAGAAAGGAAGCGAGATCGGTTATGAAATATCTTGTGACGGGATCCACGGGCAAGTTCGGAAGGCATGCGCTGGACTACCTCAGCGCTTCGGTGGGCAAGGGCGACCTGGTCGCTTTGGCTCGTGACGAGGAAAAGGGCCAGGCGCTGGCTGATGAAGGCTTTGAGGTGCGGGTTGCTGATTACTCGGATCCGTCCTCCCTGCGGGAGGCTTTCGGGGGCATACAGAGACTTTTGTTCGTCTCCTCCGTTCCGGGCGGGGCTGTCAGCCGGCAGGAACAGCATTGGAATGTCGTTGACGCGGCGCGGCGCGAGGGCGTCGACTTCATTGCCTACACCAGTATCGCCAATGCACAGGATTCAAAGTGCATGCTGGCTCCTGACCATGTCTACACTGAGGGAATCATCAGCGAGTCGGGCATCGACCATGTCTTCTTGAGGAATAACTGGTACCTCGAAAACGAAGAGTTCATCCTTGGCGGCGCCTTGGAGGGCGGGCGGTTCGTCTACGGTGCGGGAGACGGCCGAGTCGGGTGGGCTTTGCGACGGGAATACGCAGAGGCGGCGGCTCGCGTTTTGGGTAGGGCTTCCACCGTTCCGAACACGGACATCCTGGAGCTTTCTGGACATCCTGTGACCTATGCGGACCTGGCTGCTGCCTTGTCCAGGACTTCGGGCAAGGATTTCGAGGTGGTGTCTCTGAGCCCGGCCGCCTTTCGTAAGGGACTCGAAGACGCTGGCTTGCCGTCGGGCTTCATCGGATATCTGACCGCCTTGCATACCGAGATAGGGGAGGGTGTCCTTGATGTGGAGAGCTCCGATTTTCAGACGGTCTTGGGGAGGCCTCTGAAGCCTTTGGACGAGGCATTGACGGAGCTCTTCTGATTGCTGCTTCTGGCGAGGGCCTCTCTGCCCTCGCCGCGGCAATGCTTCGTGCGCAGGGAATGATTGCTGGCGGCTTGATCCCGGCCTGCCCTTTCCCCGATGTCATCTGTGAGGCATGTTTCTATCTTGTCGAGGGATTGTGCTCTCGATGTAGGGTGTTCGTTGCCAAGGATGCTTTTCTCCGTGCTGCCGTTTAAAATGAATTCCATCGTGCATTACGAAATGGCAACGAATGAGAAACGGTTCCCCTTTGGTCACTGATGCGAAGATGTCTTTTCTGCTTCCCACCCTTGATGCCCCCTTCGTTTCAGGTGCAGATGCTTTTCTGTGGAGCCTTTCCTTAACAGAAAGAACTGCCGATGGTGCATAAAATTGAAGATTACGCCCGATCCATGCCAAGGCGTCTGAAGGCTGTTCGGGAGGAGTCGCGCGACGAGGGCGATTACCGAATCTACGTTCTCTTGACCAGATACACGGACACGCTCTCGAAGGCCGTGTCGGGGTTTTCCCGCGGATACTATTCCCACGCATCCATAGGGTTCGAACCGTCTTTCGACACGTTTTTCAGCTTCACCATAAAGGGGTTTCGCATAGAGACGCCTTCCCGGATATGCAAGAGGAAGAAAAAGGAAATACCGTGCACCCTGTATTCCCTGTCCGTTCCCGAGGGCATATATCGTTTCATGCGGGATCATGTCGACGAGTATCAGGCACATTCCGAAAAATGGAAATTCAACTTGATCGGGCTTGCATGCGGTATGATCAACTTGCCGTTTTTCAGAAGGGAGCACCATCGTTTCTGCTCCCAGTTTGTGGCGGAAGTGCTTGAACTGGATACCACGATACGTTTCAAAAAGCGAAGCTCCATCATGCTGCCCAAAGATTTTCTGAAGGTTCCCGAGCTGAATCTGGAGTTCAAGGGAACGCTTACCGGATTGGCGGCGTTAGGTTTTTCTCCTCAGGCGTCATAGGCTGTTCGAAGAGGAGAACCACCGGCCAGAGCGCATCGTGCGATGACCTTGCCCAAAGGACGGAATTTGAATATGCGCGTCAACCATCGCGATGCAGCTCCGCGACACACTTCCTGTGGGGGTGGTCGTTCGTGCGGGTGACCGTCGGCATGATCAACAAGGAGCTGAGGACCCGGGGCCTTCTGATCCGCGCCATGCTGCGGTTTCGGAATGAGCGGTCATTCGTCTTTGCCAACGCGCTTTTGCGCACGTTGATCCATTGGAAGTTCCCTTCCGACATGCATGCCGAGGAGCGGTTCATACCGCGCCAAGATGGCAGTTTGCTGCGCATCATCGTCTGCCATGCCGCCGACGGGGTGGAGTCGGCCACCGGCGTGCTGTGGCTGCATGGCGGCGGCTATGCGTTTGGCACGCCTGAACAGGCATTGCACTATGCTCGTGAAATCATGGCATCGACGGCTGCGGCAATCGTCATACCTGATTACCGCCTTTCGGTCCAGGCTCCTTATCCCGCGGCTCTCGAGGATGCCTACACCTCCTTGCTATGGTTGAAGGACCATGCTGCCGACCTGCGGGTCAATGCGGACCAGCTCTTTGTTGCGGGCGAAAGCGCGGGCGGTGGGCTGACGTCATGCCTCACCGCCTATGCGCGGGACAGGGGCGAGGTCGCGGTTGCCTTTCAGATGCCGTTGTACCCGATGCTCGATGACCGCATGGGCACTCCTTCGGCGGTGGGCAACAATGCCCCCATGTGGGATTCTCATTCGAACAGAATATGCTGGAAAATGTATCTCCGCGACCTCTACGGCACCGATCGGGTTCCTCCCTATGCTGCTCCGGCACGGCTAAGCGATTATTCCGCCCTTCCGCCAACCTATACCTTTGTCGGGGACATCGAGCCCTTTCGGGACGAGACGGTGGCCTATATCGAGGAGCTGAGGCGGGCGGGGGTGCCGGCCGAGGTGGATGTGTTCCCGGGCTGCTATCATGCGTTCGACATGGTTGGGGCTGACAAGCAGATTGGCAAAGAGGCCACGCGAGCTTGGGTCGAGCGCTTCAAATTTGCCGCCGAAAACTATTATGCGAAAAACGACACGCCGTAGAACAGATGCCTCTCCGCTTTCCTCACCTCAACCGAGCCGTACCGAGGGGGACTGTCAGTCCGAGGAGCTGATCTCGATCGAGTAGAGCGTGTCGTCCTGGGCATCAGGGGTGCCTCGTCCGTCGGTGTTGTTGGTGATAAACCAGAGCGATTCGCCGGGTCCGGCCACGACGTCGCGAATGCGTCCATAGTCACCGTTGAACCATGCCTCTGTTTTGGCTTCCTGCTGGCTCACGTCGATGACCCAGATGCGCTCACCGCGCAAGGATGCCATGAACAACGTGTTTCCGATGGCTGCCAGCCCGCTGGGGCTCGCTTCCTCCGTTTTCCATTGAGCGACCGGATCATGGAAGGACGAAGTGCCGGCACTGCCCTCCACCTCGGGCCATCCATAGTTGTCGCCCGCCTTGATGAGGTTGAGCTCGTCCCAGGTTCCCTGTCCGAATTCGCTTGCCCACATGCGCCCATCGGATGTCCAGGCGAGTCCTTGGACGTTGCGGTGTCCCAGCGTGTACACGGCGGAGCCCGGGAGGGGGTTGTCGGCCGGCACCGACCCGTCGGCGTTGATTCGCAGTATCTTTCCTGCCAGCGATTCGGGATTCTGCGCATCCTGCGGGTTGCCCGCATCTCCCGTGGCGATGTACAGGGTACCGTCGGGTCCGAAGGCGATGCGCCCTCCATTGTGGATCGATGCCTTGGGGATGTCGGTCAGGAGGGGCGTGGGCTCGCCGAGGGTTCTGTTTCCCCTTTCTCCGAGAAGAGGTATCCTCACCACTCGGTTGTCGGTTGAGGAGGTGTAATACGCGTAGAGCCCATCGGGATCATCTGGATTGAGGGCGATTCCAAGAAGCCCTCCTTCGCCCTTGGGCGCGACGTTCGAGATGATGCCCGCTTCCCTCGTCGTGCCCGTGACGTCGACCTCAATGACAGATCCCGTGTCCCGTTGGCTTATCAGAGCCGAGTCATCATCAAATCGGGCTATTGACCAGGGGGCTTCAAGGTTGGAAGCCAGTGCCTCCGGAGTCCCTGCGGGGCGATTGAGGGTGTCGTCTGGCGCTGGGGATAAGGGTGCTTCAGTGGACGGAGGTGTTGCCGTTGCTCCCTGATCGGAGGGCTCGGTGTTGGTGCAGCCCGCCAGCGCAAGCAGCATCACAACGACACTTGCCACATATCCTGCAATCGCTTTTTTCACGGCGTTCGACCCCTCTGTCTCGGCATGGGCGTCTAAAGGAGCGCTGATTAAAGCGAGGCCGTTGGCCGGGCGAGCCCGCTTCTTGCTGGGCGGGCGAAGAAACCGCAGGCGTGCTGGCGGCACGCCGAGGATTTCTGAGCCTGATCCGGCGGGAAACGGGCCAGCTAGCTGGACGGCGTGCCGAATTAAT
>JAEZDJ010000013.1 GCA_023429565.1 Actinomycetes bacterium | reverse complement strand
AAAAGTAGGCTGCATACGACAGAGACGGAACCGGCGGTGGCCACGCTTGCAAGCCGCCGGTTCTCAAACGCGAAAAAGGCGGTTCTCCGAACCGCAAACAGACGGTCGCATTGCGGGCAAATACTCACGATGTCGAAATGAAGGTGGCGCTCGGTCCAAATGGGCTCGAGCATGGCAATCGTGTGTCTGAGTTGTTCGTCCAAGGAGAACCGGCTCATCTCCAGCAGGTCCGTTTGAGTCTCCAGGCTCGAGAGCTGGAGGATGTTGCTTGACATGTTTGACAGGGATCGCGTGGCGTTCATGATCATGGCCAGATATTCTTGTCGTTCTTCTTCCGTAAGCCCTGGGTCCTGCAGGAGGGTTGCGTATCCCTGGATGGAGGACAAGGGAGACTTGAATTCGTGAGACACGTCGGCGATGAAGTCATCGCGGAGCATCTCGATGCTTGAAAGGCCTTCGGCCATCTTGTTGAAGTTGTGATTGATCTCATTGAAGATGCCATGCTCGCCGTCAAGCCTGACGTCGAAATTTCCCGATGCGACTTCGCTCATGCTTCGCGACAGCTTGTCAACAGGCCTCACCGCCTTATGCCCGAAGGCAAGGGTCAGCACTGTCCCGATGACCAGGCTAGAAATAGCGACGAGGGAGACCAGTGCCATCGGGGAAGGCTCGGGAGGGCCAAGCACGCCTGCGGAAAACAGAATGAACAGGACGCCTGATCCAATGACTATCGCCGCTGCGAGGAGCAGCGCGATTGCGAGGACGAACAAGGGAAAGAACCGGACGTTGTGTCCTCTCATTCAAGAATCACCGCCTTGTATCCGAGGCCGCGCACGGTGCGGATCTCGAAATTCTCGTTTCCGTCGAACCTTTCTCGGAGACGGCGTATGTGGACGTCGACGGTGCGCTCGTCGGACTCGGAGTCGAGCCCCCAGATGTCGTCCATGATGTCTCGCCGCGTGAATATCCTGCCGGGGGATGAGAGCATCTTGAAAAGGAGATAGAACTCCTTTTGCGGGATTTGCTCGGACATGCCGCCTTCGGTTATGGTGAGAGCATCGTAGTCCAGCACGGCATTCTTTGAAGTAAGCGTATGGCTGCTGGTGATCTTTGAGCGTCTCATCAAGGCCGAGATGCGCAACTTCAATTCGTTGAGGTCCACGGGCTTGACCATGTAGTCATCGCTGCCTGCCGTAAAGGCACGGTGCTTGTCGCCGAACGCGCTCTTGGCCGTCGCCATCAGTATGGGGATGCCCTTGTCGTGCCTGCGGACAAGGTCAACCAGTGCGAATCCGCCCATGCCGGGCATCATCGCATCACAAAGGATCAAGTCGAACTTCTGTCCCTCAAGCTCCTTGAGCGCTTCTTCAGCGTTGGCTGCTCCCACTGCGACGAACCCTTCCTTTTCCAGGAAGATGCAATAGAGCCTGTTCAGCTTGATGTCGTCTTCGACGACAAGAATCCTAAACATAGTTGCTCCTGTCCAGACGCCGGTTTGATCGCTGGCTATATTTCAAAGAAACAATACTGAGACGATGTTAACCCAGTATGAACTAAAAGTGGCATTTGGGTTAACAACCGGTTCATAGAGCTTCGCTACCCTGATGTCTGCGGAACGAACAGGGACGGAGAAGACATGCTTCGATTGAAGAAAATCACCAAAGAATACGCCATCGGCGGCGGTTCCGTGCACGCTCTGAAGGGGATTTCCCTGGATTTCCGGGAGAAGGAATTCGTGGCCATCCTCGGTCCTTCCGGCTGCGGCAAGACAACCCTTCTCAATATCGTGGGAGGACTCGACAAGTACACCGAAGGCGACTTGGTCATAAATGGCAGGTCGACCAAGAAATACGGAGACGCCGATTGGGATGCCTACCGGAACCACAGCATCGGCTTCGTGTTCCAGAGCTATAACCTGGTCTCACACCAAAGCGCTCTCGCAAACGTCGAGCTTGCCCTGAAGATATCGGGCGCTTCGAAGGCCGAGAGACGCGCGAAGGCGATCGCCGCCTTGGAGAGGGTTGGCCTGGGGGATCAGATTGACAAGAAGCCGAACATGATGTCGGGCGGTCAGATGCAGCGTGTCGCGATTGCGCGTGCTCTGGTGAACGATCCCGACATCATCTTGGCTGATGAGCCGACGGGCGCCTTGGACTCTGAGACAAGCATCCAGGTCATGGATCTTCTGAAGGAGGTTGCGGCCGACCGTCTGGTGATCATGGTCACGCATAATCCCGATCTGGCTGACGAGTATGCCACAAGGACGATCCGCCTGAAGGACGGCTTGGTTGTCTCTGACTCTAATCCGGTAACCGAGGAAGAGCTGCAAGACGAACTCCCCTCGAAAAACCCGGCTCGCACCAAGCTTGGATTCAAGACGGCCCTCGGCCTGTCTTTCAACAACCTGCTCACCAAAAAGGGAAGGACCATACTGACCTCGTTCGCAGGGGCGATCGGCATCATCGGCATAGCGTTGATCCTGGCACTTTCAAACGGGGTGAACGAATACGTCTCTTCCATCGAAAGCGATATGATGGGATCGTACCCGATCGAGCTGGAAAAGCAGGCGATCGACCTTGAGAGCCTGATGGGGAGCGCTCAACCTGCTTTGGGGGAGGGTTCTGCGGAAGGGCACGAGTCTGACGGCATCTATTCCAAGAACGTCGTCGCCGACTCGGTCGTGGCATCCGAGGAGATGCTCAAGGAAAACGACCTCGGAAAATTCAAGGCTTATCTCGAGGGGAATTCCTCGGCGCTTGATGGGTTCGTGTCGGCCACGGAATATGGATATGGAGTCACGCCCCAAGCATACCGGCTGGCCGACGACGGCAGTGTGATCCAAGTCAGTCCCTCGGCGTTGGAACAGGACGAAACCAATGCGACATCGACGCCGATGGAGGGCATGGGCGCGAGCGGGATGTCTGATGCAATGCCCATGGGCATGTCGGGGAGCAGCTCTGCCAATTCGGAATGGGAGCAGCTTGCGAGTGACCAAAACCTTCGCGAAAGCCAATACGACCTGCTTGCCGGGGACTGGCCTGCCGCATCCGACGAGATCGCGCTTGTCGTGACGGAAGACAACGAAGTGTCCGACTACTCCCTTTACACGCTCGGCCTCATGGACATCGACGAGATGAACTCGATGGTGGATGCGATCAAAGACGGCGAGGAATACGACGATCCCCAAGAACGGTTTGAATACCAAGATGCCATCGGCATGGAATATCAGGTGTTCGCCACGAGCCAACTGTATGCGAAGAGCGATTCGGGCGAGGCGTGGATAAACAAGACGGAGGACGGAGACTATCTGAAAAGTGTGTTCGACAAGGGCTTGACCGTGAAGGTCTCCTGCGTGCTGAAGGCCAAAGACGGCGCAGGCATCACGAACGGCATAGGATACGACTCGCGCTTGACGGACTATCTGATGAAAACGACGAGCGAGAGCGAGATAGTCAAGGAGCAGATAAGCGATCCTGACACCAACGTCCTAACCGGGACTGCGTTTGATGCCGCTGCCGACGAAAGCACTTCGCAAGCCACTGGCGTCGAACAGGGCGGCGGGGTCGATGATGCCGCAGCTTCGTTCGATCCTGCGGCCCTGGCCGCTCAGTCGGGCAGCTCTTCCGGCATATCGAGTGACCAGCTGGCGATCATGCTCGCCCAGGCGTCAGATACGACTCCGAAAACCTATGAAGAGGTTCTGGACGCCCTCGAGTACGTCACCGCAGATCAACCTTCCACCATCTCGATGTATCCCACCGATTTCGAGGGCAAGGAGAAAATAGAGGGATTGATCGATGATTACAACAGCCAGACCGACAAGGACACTGATAAAGTCACCTACACCGATTTGATTGGCACCCTCACTTCCTCGCTGACCACGATGATCGACACGATCAGCTATGTCCTCATTGCCTTCGTTGCGATTTCGCTCATCGTCTCGTCCATCATGATTGCCATCATCACGTACATCTCTGTGCTCGAGCGGACGAAAGAGATCGGCATCCTTCGTGCGGTTGGCGCATCGAAAGGATCGGTGACGAGGATATTCACGGCTGAGACCTTCATTGAAGGGCTTATCTCCGGGGTGCTCGGCATTGTGGTGGCCCTGCTTGTGTGCATTCCGATCAACGCGGTCGTCTCGTCCTTGTTCGGGATTGACGCCATTGCGGCGCTCCCCCTGGAATACAGCATCGTCCTCATTGCCATCAGCGTTGTGCTGACCTTGGTTGCCGGGTTCGTTCCTTCAAGGATGGCTGCACGGAAGGATCCCGCGGTTGCCCTGAGAACCGAATAGAACTGCAGCACGTTTCAGCGGGCGCTCGGAGGTTCACCTTCCAGCGCTCGCCTTGAATCGCCGGGGGAGAGGCAAGCGTCCTGAAGGCCAAAAGGATGCGAACCGCGAAGATGCCGATGGCGAAACTTGCGCGTTGTCGGCCTGCGTGCCGGCAACGTTCAAAATGCCATCTTCTCACTACCAGTGAACTATAGGATATGACAAATTAAGAGAGGGCGCATGCAGCACAAAAATTTAAGCAGAGGGCAGATCGTTGCGGTGTTCTCAGCGTTGATGATGGCAATGTTCGTGGGATCTTTAGACCAGACGATCGTATCCACCGCCCTGCCCACCATCGTCGGCGAGCTTGGGGGCGTGGATCACATGCTGTGGGTGAGCACGGCCTACATGCTCTGCAGCACCATCATGATGCCCCTCTATGGCAAGTTCGGCGACCTTTTCGGGCGCAAGTACCTATTCTGTGGGGCGATCGGGCTTTTCGTAGTGGGATCGGTGGTGTGCGGCCTGAGCGATGCGATGCTTGGCCTGATAGCCGGCCGTGCTATTCAGGGCCTGGGCGGGGGAGGAACCATGATCCTGTCTCAGGCCATCATTGCAGACATATTCCCTCCTGCCGAACGGGGCAAATATATGGGCGTCATGGGAGCGAGCTTTGGCGTGAGCATGGTCATAGGGCCGCTTTTGGGCGGAGTGTTTACCGAGGTGCTCTCGTGGCGCTGGTGCTTCTGGATCAACGTGCCGCTGGGCCTGTTGGCCCTGGGGCTGGCTGCTCGATTCCTGCCCCATCATAAGCGCAAGGATGGCTCATTGCTTCCGAAGGTGGACATTCCCGGTATCTGCTCTATGGCGATAGCGACTTCTTGCCTTATCTTGGTCATTTCGTGGGGTGGCAATACCTACGATTGGAATTCTCCCGTCATCATTGGCCTCATCGTGGCATGTATCGTGAGCGCCGTGGCCTTCGTTCTGATTGAGCTCCGGGCAAAAGAACCGCTCATGCCTCCGAACCTGTTCAAGAATAGGAATTTCGTGCTGTGCACGGTGGCCGGTCTGGTGCTCATGGTCGGCATGATGGGCGCGATCAGCTATCTGCCCACCTACTTCCAGATTGTCGACGGGCTGGGCGCCACGGTGGCAGGCTACATGACCCTGCCCATGATGATTGGCATGATGATAACCTCAACCGTCACAGGATTTTTGGTGGCAAAGATGAAGGCTGTCAAGGTACTGCCTCTTGCCAGCTGCGCGGTCTCTGCCGTGGCTTTTGCTCTGCTTGCTTCCATCAGCGTCGACACGTCGCTTCTGGCATTGGGCTGCTATCTGTTCTTGCTGGGATTCGGCACAGGATTGGGGCAGCAAATCTTGGTGCTTATCGTGCAGAATGAGTTTTCGGTGGCAATCGTAGGCACGGCGACGTCCACCAATAACTTCTTTCGTGAGATAGGAGGCACCATTGGGGCTAGCCTGGTGGGGTCCCTTTTTACGGCAAACCTCTCGACGCAGTTATCCACCAACCTTTCTGGGCTGGGGGATATGGCGCAAGGTCTCGATGCGAATTCGCTTACCCCCGCTTTGGTGCAGACCTTGCCGGACGCCGTTCGGGTAGCCGTGCGCCTTTCGTACAATGACGCGCTTGCACCCGTGTTTGTGACGCTGGTCCCCTTGTTTGCCGTCGCCTTCGCCGTGCTGCTGTTCGTGAAGAACAAGCCTCTGTCGCAGACAAATGACGGTTAAATGAAGCCGTTGCCCGTCATCTCTTTGGTGCACACGATGTCTCCTTGCCATCCGCTGCCTTCATTTTTCACGATTTGCTCTAGTGGGCTTTTCTCTATAGATTGTGGCTCATTCTTGAGTTGAGGTCGTAGGGCGTTTCGTTCAGTCTGGCTGAGGCGACGTTGTCCTATGCCCAGTTCTCCGGATTCCCGATGGCGTAAAGAGGGATATTGCGCATCCACTCCTGGTCTCGGAACCCTGAGAGGCTGAACCGCCTCGGGATCGTGCCCTCATACCTGTTGGCAAATGCCCTCAGGCTCTTCGAACGCAGATTTTCCTCAGCCTTCACTTCGATTGGATAGATATTTCCTTTGCGTTGTACGAGAAAATCGATCTCGCCGCGGGAGTTGTCTGCCGACCAGTAGTAAGGGGTCAGACCAAGCTCGGAAACCAGCTGTTGACAGACGTACTGTTCGGTGAGGGCACCCTTGAATTCCGTGAACATCGCGTTCCCACGGACAATGCTTCCGGAGTCCAACCCGGCCATAGCTCCAAGAAGGCCGACATCGAGGGCAAAGAGCTTGAAGATAGACTCGTCGACATAGGCCACAAGCGGAATGCCGGGTTTGGACGTCCTCGGCACCTTTGTCGCGATGCCCGCCTGGGTAAGCCAGGTGATTGCCGAGCGATAGTCCCTGGCGCGTGCGCCATCCTTGATGTGGCCGAAGACGAACTTCTTGTTCTCTTGCCCGAGATGGGCAGGCACGGAGCGCCATGCCGAAAGGGTATACTCAGCAGCTGTCGCTCCCAAATGCTTGGAGATATCCCGCTCGTAGCCGAACAGGATGCCTTCCTGGACCGACCGAGCCGCTTCGAGATCCCCGTCCCTGACGAACACAGACACCGCCTCTGGCATACCTCCGATAAAATAGTACTGCTTGAGAAGCTGTGCGAACCTAGACGAAAGGGAATTGAGAAGTTGCACGTCCCCTGAATCGATGGTCTCTCGCAAAGTGGCGTTTCCTGTCGCGTCGAGGAACTCGCGGAAGCCAAGAGGATACAGATCGAGCATGTCAACCTTGCCCACCGGGTATCCGGTGCCCTCGTGGAACGTGATGCCCAGCAGGGAGCCCGCAGCGGCAACCGCATGCTCGGGCGCGTTTTCATGGAAGTACTTGAGGGCGGTAAGCGCCTTGGGGCACTCCTGTATCTCATCGAGGACTATAAGCGTCTCGCCCGGTGTTATACGCTGGCCGCTCTCCGCCTGAATCATGAGCAGGAGCCGGGGTATGTCATATCCCGCATCGAACTGGGCGCTTAGAGCTGGGTTGTTGTCCAGGTTGGTGTAGGCCACGTTCTGGAAGCAGCGTCTCCCAAACTCCTTGAGCAGCCAGGTCTTTCCGACCTGCCTGGCCCCATTGAGGACAAGGGGCTTTCTTTGGGGGGATTTCTTCCATTCGATAAGATCCTCCATCAAGAACCTGTCCATGGCATCTCCGATTCTCCCAAAATTGAAACGACCATATTATCTCATAAAATGGCGATAATATGGACGTAAATTGGCCTTTATTGGATAATTTTAGGACGTTTTTTACTTCCACTCTTTAGTGACATTTTGTATCGTAGTGAATAGTGGATGCAAGCACGGCTTTTTTCATATCACCCGCCCCACCATTGCCATCGTTTTTGGCGTCGGATTGAACCGTTTTGCACTGTATGAGCATACATGAAACCTCAAACAGGCTCATAATTAATTCGACACAACCGTTGCTTGCGCTCCAGATAAGAGTCGGTGTTTCCCACTAAGCAAAGAAGATCTAGTTTTAATAGAGAAGCGCTGATCGCCCAATTGCGGTTTTGTGCGGAAGGCTCGATTCAAGCAGATTATTGTCTAGGCAGCCTCCTGATTAAATCGCAGCATTGGGCCATGCTATTCTCTTGGAAGCGACTCATGTATGGCTATACTGCATATGCCCTGACCCCCTAAAACAGGTCCAACCCCAATGCTAGGAAATAGTAAGATTTATGCATGGGAAAGGACTGCGCTATGAAGAAAACAAGATTTACCACAGAGCAAATCATTATGAACTTAAGAAAA
>JAEZDJ010000114.1 GCA_023429565.1 Actinomycetes bacterium | reverse complement strand
TGCCCCGCGAACTCAGAGCAAACATTGGCAAGTACCTGGGCATCTTTCTGCTCATGGCCGTTTCGATAACGCTTGTTTCAGGTTTCCTCGTTGCAGCCAGCAGCATCGAGCGCATCATCGACGGCATGCGCGGCGCCTACCTCATCGAGGACGGGCGTTTCACCACGAACTTCGAGGCATCCGAGGAAGCCCTCGATGCCGTGGAGAGCCTGGGCGTCACCGTCCATGAGAATTTCAGCCACGACCTGGCCCTGACCAATACCGAAGGAACCTTGGACGCCACCGTGCGCGTGCATGAGAACCGCATCGGTTTCGACGAGGCGGCCTATGTTGAGGGCACCGCACCTCAGGGCACGCAAGAAATCGCCCTCGACCGCGTGTTCTGCGCGCATAACGGCATCGAAACGGGCGACACGGTGCAGGTCGGCGGGCAGGCCTTCACCGTGTCGGGCATCATGACCCTCCCCGACTACGCTGCCTTGATGGAAAAGAACACTGACTTCGTCATGAACGGCCTCTCGTTCAGCACAGCGGTGGTGGACGCGGACGCATTCGAGGGGCTGGATGGGGGAAGCAAGGAATTCACCTACTCGTTTCTCCTGGACGACCGAGCCATGGACCTGGCCGACCGCATCGAGATCGAGAGCGACATCGCTGACGCGCTGGCAGATCAGGGAGCCGTGGTCACCGACCTCGTGGACGCCGACTCGAACCAGGGCATCACCTACCCCGGCGATGACGTCCAGGGCGACCAGACCATGTGGGAGGTGCTGCTGTTCCTCATCATCGTCATCATGGCGTTCGTGTTCGTCGTCCTGACCTCAGCCACCATCGACGAGGAAAGCTCTATCATCGGCACGCTCCTCGCTTCTGGCTACCGCAAGCATGAGCTGGTAGGACATTACCTGGCGTTGCCCTGCCTCGTCGGACTCGCGGCGGCCGTCGTGGGCAACGTGCTCGGCTACACGGCCTTGGCAGACCCCATGAAGGGCCTTTACTACAACAGCTACAGCCTGCCGCCCTATGAGGCCTTCTGGAATTGGCGCGTGTTTCTGCTGACTACCGTGCTCCCCTTCGTGTTGCTCATGTCAATCACGCTCGTCGGTCTCCTGAGGAAGCTCCGGCTCACCCCGCTGCAGTTCCTCCGACATGAGGTTTC
Organism: Actinomycetes bacterium; assembly: GCA_023429565.1. Taxonomy (GTDB): domain Bacteria; phylum Actinomycetota; class Coriobacteriia; order Coriobacteriales; family Eggerthellaceae; genus JAEWQO01. The sequence goes on along the minus strand of JAEZDJ010000114.1, from coordinate 26,750 downwards.
CAAGGCAGGTGTCCGGCGAGGCATCCGCCTGCCAGAACGCCTCAGCTTCACGGCACGCTTCAGGCTGCGCGTGTTTCTGCGCAACCTCTCCCACTTCGCCACGCTTTTCTTCGGCATCGCGTTCGCCAGCCTGCTGCTGTTGTTCGGCCTGTGCATGATGCCAACCGTAACCCACTACGCCGACTCGATGCGCAACGACCTGGTGGTCGAGCACCAATACACGCTCAAGGCTCCGCTCGAAATAGATGCGAGCGACGAGCAGCGAGATGCCTATCGCGCAGCCCAAGAACTCGCCGACCTCGATGAGCCGGACAGCCTCGACCCCCTCGACCTCATGACCCTCATGCAGAAGGCCCAGTTCGTCGATCCGAACAAGAATCCGGTCAACACTCGCTCGAACAGCCAAAGCGTCATCGCTCAAGCCGAGAAGTTCGCGGCAGCCCAAGTCGAGACCGACCACGCCTTCGGCGGCGGGACGGAGACCGTCACGGTGTACGGCATCGAGGAGGACTCCCGCTACTGGGAAGGCTTTGACGTGGGCGAAGGAAAGGTCGTGATCGGACAGGGGCTCGCCGAGAAGTGCGGGATCTCCCTAGGTGAGGAGCGATCCTTCGACGACCCCTACCGGGGAGACACCTACCAGCTCGTCCCCACCTCGGTTCGCGATGGGGTCACGAACATGGCGGTGTATCTGTCGATCGACGACTTCAACGACCTGTTCGGCAATGAGGCCGACTACTTCAACGGCTACGTGTCCGACGAGGCGATCGATCTCGACGCCCGCTACTTGGCAAGCGACCTCACTCCAGCCGACATGGACAAGATTGGAGCCCAGATGCAGGACTCCATGGGAAACATGGTGGGATTGCTCGTCGTGGTGTCCGCACTCATCTACCTCATTCTCATGTACCTGCTCACGAAGACGGTCATCGACCGCAGCGCGCGCTCGATTTCGTACATGAAGGTGTTCGGTTACCGGAACAGCGAGATCAACCGACTCTACCTGCGCTCCATCACGGCGACCGTGCTGGTGTCGCTCGTCGTGTGCCTGCCGCTCATCATCGGGGGACTCACGCTGCTGTTCAAGGTAGTGTTCATGAGCTACAGTGGCAACATCGAGATATACGCACCCCTCGACCGCCTTGCGCTTGAAGTGCTCGTCGGCGTGGCCGCCTATGCGGTCATCGCGTTTCTCCACACACGGCGAATCAAGCGCGTGCCCCTGGCGCTGGCCCTCAAGGTCCAGGAATAGGAAGGGATCGATGAACGAACGGTCCCATCCTGTCAAAAAACGATAGGAGGCAAACGGGGTCCATTGGCGCATGACGATGGGGGACGATCAGATTGATCGCCCCCCATTCTCGAGCTCTGCTTTAGGCGAGAAAGGAACGTCCTGCGGATCGCGCCGGGACTACGGGCCAGTGCAGCCTGCCTCTTGCCTACAGGACCGCCTGCCCGGTTGCCAGCTTGCCGGCCACACGGCCATGAGTCATGGCCATGCCGATGGAATTCCCGGCGAAGGGCGTCGCATAGCCTGAGCCGTATCGGCCGCCCAAGCAGTTGCCAGCTGCCCACAGACCGTTGATCGGCTGATTGTCGGCGTCGACCACCTGAAGATCGTCGTTGCACACGACGCCCGCCAGCGTGACGAGGCCCGCCGTGGCCGTGCGCTCGTTGTTACTCAGGGCCGCATAGAACGGCGGCGTCTGGATGGCGCGCATGAACACCTGGTCCTTGCCATACTCGGCGTCGTCACCCGCCTCGCAGAGCTTGTTGTACGCCTCGACCGTGGCTAGGAGGTTCTCCTTCGCATCGCCCTCATAGCCGATCAGGCTGCACAGCTCGTCAAGCGTGTTGGCGGCGAACACCGTGGATGTCATGCGCTCGGCGACCGTGCAGGTGCGGCAGACTCCTCCATCCTTCCCGCCGACGGGAACGTTCGCCATGTCTTCCTTCAGCTCCTCGTAGTACACGGGTCGCCCATAGTTGGGAGCACCGTGATCAAGCGAGGCGTTCTTCATGGTCTCATACCAATCGGCATCCGTAATCGTGGCAATGGAACCGACCGGCTGACGCATGGTCAACGGCCAGGCGGCCAGCGTCTGAGCTTCGTTCATGAAGCGCTTTCCTTCGGCGTTCACCCACAGATACGGGCTCGTGCCCCAAGGGCCGCCACCGCCGCCACCCATGCTCATCACGGGACGCGGCGAGGGCTCCATCATGCCGCCGACCCAACAGGCCATCTTTTGACCAGTGCCGTCACTGGTGGAGAAGCCCACCACGTCATCGGGCCCCTTGCCGGAACGAGCGGCCCATTCGGCCACTTCGGTGTTGAGGTTCCACACCATGTCCCCATTTGCGGCATAGTCGCCCGTGCACAGGATGACGCCGACCTCCGTGTTGTATTGGACGACCGTGCCGTCGTTCTTCTCCGCAAGCAGCCCGGTCACTGCGCCCGAGTCATCCTGAAGCAGCTTGACGGCTGACGTCTCGTAATGCCATTCGACACCCTCGTCAATTCCTTCCAGAATGGCAAACTGCTGGAATTCGTCCAAGCGGCTGAACGCTGCGACGCCTTCCTGAGGTTCATGCTGAATCGGACCCATGAACTGGGCGACGGCAGCCCAGCTTTTATACCCCCCTCGCACCAGGGGATACGATACTGGGCCATCGGCGGCGATGCCTGGCACCTGCACGATGACCTGACTGGGATCGAGAGGCGAGATCGTCGGATCGGCCGTCGAGGTCACTTTGATGCGGTCGTCAGGCCACTGGACCATGCTGGCCGTATGATCAAACATCTCCCCGGAGTTTGCCACATACTTGCGCAGTATTTCCGCGCTTGCGCGGCCACCCGTGCGCTTGACGAACTCAGCGGTCACCTCGCCCACATCATAGGGACCGAATCCCTGATCGATGAGCCATTGGCTGTTCACATGCCCAATGTCTTCGCCCTTCACCTTGCGGTTGCCCTCCGACACCGTCTCGATGACGATGACCTTCGCGCCTCCTTCAGCTGCCGCCAGAGCCGCCTGGATGCCCGCATGCCCGCCGCCCGCCACCAAGACGTCGCAGTCGTGAGTCTCTTCAGGAGTGCCCACCGCGGGGGCCGCCCCCAACCAGTCGCCGGAGCACTGGTACCCCGCCGGAGCCGCCGCCGCAGCCTCCGTGCCCGACGAAGCGCTCGACGATTCTTTCGGAGCGCACGCAGCGAGCGCCGAAACGCCCATCGCCCCCACCGCAACGATGCCGCCCGCCTTGAACAGATCGCGACGCGACAGATTGGAACGAACCGTCCCTTTTCCCTCAGAACCTTCCATATAACCCTCCTTTATGCCAGAATTGCCTTGCTCCGGTTCCGCCGGGATGAGAACCCGATCAGCGGAAGCGAGAGCTCGTTCGCCGTGTCACGGTATGCGAAAGGAGGGTGGCCGGGTATCGCTGAAACGAATGAATTTCACTGTTCGAGGGGATGACCCTTATCACCAAAAGTGATGAGGGAGCAGCGTTACGCCACATCAATCATGATTTTTTCACTCAAAAAGACAGACGGTCCAACCGTTGCAGGACTGGGACTGCTCGTTGCAGCCATCCTGACGCTGTGCCATAGCGCCAGCCCTGTGTCTGACCAATTCGGACACGACATCCACATCGTCTTCCTTGTCACAGCACTGCTTTGCCAGATTGTCTCTGCGGTTTTCGAGCGCGTGAGACCCTCGTCGTGGTCTCTTGGGAGACGCCGAGACAATTCGGCCGCCGCACCGGCTGCCTTCGCCGGCATATGCTGCCTCACGGGCATATCCGCCTATGCGCTGATCTACGCCCCAACGCCGTCAACCGTTCTCATGTACGTCGCCGGAATCCTCTTCGGTCTGGGATCGGCCATCCTCGGGCTGCAATGGAGCTATCGATATGCCGGGCTCGAAGCATCCACGCGCAACAAGGCCGCGCTGCAGGGCTGCGGTGCGGCTGTCATCCTTTTTTCCTTCGCATCGGCTTTTCCCGTGGCGGTTCAAATCCCTCTCGCGCTCGGCGAGATACTCGCCAGCTCATTCATCCTCATCGTCACGCCGTCGGTATCGAAAGCGCAAGGCGAGGAGGACAAGCTGACCAGACGGGCGGAGGCGAGAAGCGAGGCTGCAGCCCTGTGGCGACCCCTGCTTGGCGGTCTCCTGTGCGCATTCATCATTGGGCTGGTGTGGGATCCCTCCCTTGCAGGCATAACGTCAGACCCCTCCGGCACGCGTTTGCACATGCTCCTTGCGGCCCTCATCGCTCTCGCAGGCGGATCGACGCTGCACGTTTTGCACCGCCCGTCGGCGCCGTCCGCCAATTACGGAACGCTTGCGATGTGCCTGTGCGCGGCCGTGCTGCTTGTCCTTCCCTCGACGGACATCGGCGGGACGGGCTGGTGGCAGATGGTTGTCGCCATTGCCAGAGAGCTCTGCTTCTTTGCGATGCCTCTGATCGCCTGGCTATGCTGCCTGCACTATGGTGCGGCTCGCTCGACTCGCACCCTCCGCCGAACGTTTGCCCTCTTTGTTGCCTCCTTATCTGCAGGCATGCTCGTCGGCGTCATGGCCATTCCCTTCGCTGGCGCGATGGGACGCAACATTTCCCTCATCGCCCTGGCCGCCTATCTGACAGTCACGCTCTGCACGCTCGTGATCTCAATGAGGAAAGAGGGCGTGCCGCAAGAGGAAGGCCAACGTCACGGCGCGCGCGAAGAAGGCCCGCCGAACGCCGTCGACCCCTTTCAGACCCGATGCGACACGCTCGTGCGCGAAGGAAAACTCTCTCCCCGAGAAACGGAAGTGTTCGGGTATCTGGCGCGGGGGCATTCCCACGCCTACGTCGCCCAGACCCTCACGGTCTCCGAGAACACCATCCGAACCCATGTGAGAAACATCTATCGCAAACTCGGCATTTCATCAAAGGAAGAGTTGCTCAAGACAATCAACGAACACACCTAGAGAGAGTCTGCCACGGCTTTCTTCTGAGAGTCTTTATCGCTTACCCATTGAGATATTTCGCCGCCGCCTTCGCAGCCAAACGACCGGAGTTTATCACCCAGCCGGCCATCGAGCAGGGGGCCAGTTCGGCATCGTAGGTATCGGCGAACAGGCCGCCCGCGTCACCACCCACCGCATAGAGGCCCGGTATCGGCTTATACTCCCCGTCCAGACATTCGCAGGAGGAGGTCACCGACAAAGAGCCCAGCGAGCCAAACAGCACATCGGCACACTCCAGGGCATAATAGGGACCTTCCTCCAGCGGATTGAGGTACGTGGATGACTTTCCGAAGTCAGTGTCGGAACCCCCGGCACACAGACTGTTGTAGTGCTCGACGTTGAACTTTAGCTTGGCAGCGTCCAGGTTTGCCAGGTTGGCCAGCTCATCTAACGTGCCAGCAGAGAACACCGTGCCGGCATTTTCCTTAACCTGCGTCAGATACTCGGTGATGCCGGTCAGAGGCCGCCCTTCATACCCAAGTGAAAACACGCGCGAGTAGGGCCCGACGTTCTCAAAGTGATCCAGGTCCTTTTGTGCGAACAGCACGAAGAGCCGCTTCTGCATCTTGGCAGCGTTGCCCAAATAGGCAAAATTAGTGTTGATCAAGTCTTCGCGAATGAAGCGCTCGCAGTCCTGGTTGACCCACATCAACGGGTTGAGGCACAGCACCACGGCCGGTGAGCCCCACCCAGAACCCATGACCAGGGGACCTGAAGCGATGGCCGTGCCAGGAAATGTCCAAGGCTTGGCCCCCGCATCAAGGCCCATCCTCAACCCATCTCCGTCTCGGCCAGGCATACCCACGTCAAACGGCGTGGCCACGAAGCCGCCCAGCGCCTCGAGCATCTCGAAGTTGCCGGCAACGCCGCCTGACGCGCTGATGACCGCCGATGCCTCGACTTTGAGCACGGTGCCATCGGGCTTCTCGGCCAGCACTCCCACGGCCTTGCCGTCTTCAATCAGTATTCTCTTGACAGGGGTCTGGAGCATCATTTCCACACCGGCCTTCTCTGCGCCGGCTACCAGCTGGGCGCCAACCAAGGCACCGGGCATCGTGCTGTTGGGATCGTGCTCCCAGAGCAGCACGCGACTCTTGTACTTGCCCATGTCCAGCAACGTGGAGAAGGTGATGCCGACCTCCTCCATCCAGTCCACCGTCTCGTTGATCTGCTCGTAATAGGCCCTGATCTGGGCGGGGCGCACCAGCCAATGCTGAAATTCCATCTGCTCGGCAATGCACTCGTCGATGTCGTAGCTGATGCCCACCTCTGCCTGATACTTGTTGTTCAGCACCAAGATGCCCTCAGTGCAGACGTACGACCCCGCAGGAGACCCCTGCTTCTCCAGCACCAAGGGCTTGAGTCCCAGCTGAGTGGCCTGGATGGCCGCCGACAGGCCGGAGCCACCGCCGCCGATGATGACAACGTCGGTCTGCACGGTCTCGGTCGGCTCCCCGATGGGATCCAGCTCATAAAGCACATCCCCGCCCGATGGCGGGGTGCCGCCGGAGCCAGCTGCGCCAGCTTCGCCGGAAGCCTTCGACCCTTCTGGGCCGTTTCCGGAATTTTGTGTCGGCGAGCACCCGGCAATGCCCCATCCGGCCAATGCTGCGGCGGAGACCAGAGCTCCTCCCGCAATGAAGGATCGCCGCGAGAACGAGCCTTTCCCTTGGTCTGTCACCGCACTGGCCGCCCTATCCCTCTCCATAGCATGTCCCCTTTCCTTAGCCCATATGCCGGAGCCCCTTGCCCGACGTTCATCATTTTAGTCTCATGAACAGGCAATATGATTCTCAATGGCAGACTTGCTGTCCTTATCGCAGACAAGCTGTACAGCCGTCCAACCGAGATGCGGTAGTATAATGACAAAATCGGCCTGCCATTCAGAGGCATGGCCCAATCGCTTCTTGGGGAGGGGGCGAGCAAGGCTTGAACACTGACCAGTTGAGCTATTTCACCGTACTGTACACCAACCGGAGTTTCACCTTGGCTGCCAGGCGCATCCCGATAACTGCACAGGGGCTGGCACGGGCGATCCGTCGCCTCGAGGCAGAACTGGACGTGCAGCTGTTCGATACAGACGACGCGGGCATGCCGAGCCCCACACCATACGCTGACATCCTGTACAAGTACCTCCAGCGTTGGAACCGCGACTGGCTCTCGTTGCAGGAGCAGATCGCTCGAATCAAGGCGCAGGCCGTCCAGGAAGTTCGTCTGGGAGCGAGCATGGGCGTGCTGGGGATATTCGGTTCGGAGTTCTTCGAAGGATTCGAGCGGGCGCATCCCGACGTCACGTTGAACCTGAAGGAGTTTGACGACGAGAGTCTGGACAAGGGTTTGCGCAACGAGTTCTATGACATGGCCATCACGCTGCACCCCTTTGACGAAAAGCTGGTCACCACCGAGCTGTTCTCCACTGAAATTGCCTTCTGGGTGCCAAAAGGCAATCAGCTTGCCGGTCGCCAATCGCTGTCCGTGGCAGACCTGACCGGGCAAACCCTTTCCTGGCCGCCCAAGAGCTACAAGATATACGGCACCCTCACACGGCTTTGCCGGGAAGCAGGAGTGCAGCTCGGGCACATCTACGAGTCAGAGCAGATGTTTACCATTTTCAACTTCGTCCAGGAGGGCAGGGGCCTTGGCTTCACGCTGCCCCAAATTGCCGAGATACCCGTCTTTTCCCAAGTTGATACGGTGACCTGCGTGCCATCGAGCGACATCACCCTCCGTTGCGGCATAAGCTACCAGCCGTCCCATGCGCTCACACCCAGCGAGCGTCACTTCTACGACTACACCGTTGGCTACGTCAGGTGCTGTCCCAAGCTGGCAGTTGACCGCCGGCTCGAGGAAAGGAGTTGATTGGCGGCCCCGCTCGCAGTTTACGACAGCGAAAGCAGGGGCGGACGCATGAGCAGTCGTTCAACGCCGCCGCTCGCCCACGAGTCGGGCCGCAGAGATATCTTCAGCCATCCCCGTCCGCATGCGCGCGGGCTCTTCGTCCCGCACTTCACCCGATGGATTCCTCTCAGCCCGCGGAGTCACCAGCCATGTTCCCCATCCCATGACAACCAGGGCGACCAGGAACAGGGGGCCGGGAGTTTGCCGGAAAAGCGCCCAGGCCAGCAGTACGCCGACAAAGGGGGCTATCCCATAAAAGGCACTCGTGCGCGCTGCCCCGAGGCCCCGTTGTGCACGCACGTAGAAGAAGATGCTCAACCCGTAGGCGACGAACCCAAGGGCAAGCGCAGCGACGGTCAACAGAGGCGACGGCAAAGCGTCGCCGAACGCAAACGCGATGGCAAGCGCCCCCATGCCCGACCCAAAGCCCTTCACCACGACGATCTGCACGGGATCTTTATCCGAAATCCTGCTTGTGCAGTTGTTTTCAAGACCCCAGCATACACAGGCGCCCACCACAAGAATCGACCCTCCGGAGAAACGCAACGCGCCCACATCCTCTATGGTCAGCAAGACACACGCCAACGTGATGACGACGACGCCAATGCGCAGCCTTGCCCCCTGAGGCTCCTTGAAAACAAGGGAGGCGATGGCGGCGGTCGCCACGATTTCGAAATTGTTGAGAAGGGCGACGTTCTCGGCAGGCGCTTGCGTCAACCCCGCCATGAGCAGGAGCGGCGCGCCAATGTCGAGCACCACCATGCCAACGACATACGGGATGTCGGCACGCGTCAGGCGATCTTGAGCGCCTTTTCCGTTTGCAGCCTGCACGCCGCCGACCGCCGCCATGCCCATGCCGGCGCCCAAGTACAGCAACGCCGCCATCATGTTGGAGGGCACGTCCTCCAGCAGCATTTTCGAGAACGGCGTGCTGAGCGCATACAACGCAGCCGCAACCAACGCGAATGCGACGTATTTCCCTTTTCCTCCCGCCATTGCCTCTTCAATCCTTTCGAACGTTTTGTGCGTTTTCGAACATCTTGTTCTATACTTAACGCAGAAAGGGATGGAAATGAAGAGACAAGAGCCCCGTTCGGTTCAAAACCGAACGAAAAGCCGGAATCGTTCGGAAGCAAGAACTTTCCGATCGGATCAGAAAGGAGAACGGGCCTTGGATCGCCGAATGGCACGAACACAAAAGGCGATACAGCAGGCGTTTCTCGATTTGCTCGTCGAGCGACCCTACCCCTCAATCACGGTTCAGGACATCTTGAACCGGGCGGATGTCGGACGAAGCACCTTCTACGCTCATTTCAGCGGCAAGGATGACCTTCTGCAACTGCTGCTGGACTCCATTTGCGACCACGCGCTTGCGCCGACCGAACCGGAACGCGGGCACGACTTCAGCGGAAAAGGTGACCCAGCCTCGATCATAGAGCATATGCTCTGCCACTTGCGCGAGCGGGAGGGCGGCGTGCGTGCGCTCATCGTTGGCGAGAATGCGGGGATGTTCACGCGTTATCTCAGGAGAAGCCTGGTCGAACGGGCCGAGGATTGTCTCCCGCCCCATCCCCCCGGACCCGCCCACGACATGGACCGCGGGTTCCTCACCCATCACCTCGCCGGCAGCTTCGTCGAGCTGGTCATCTGGTGGGCAGACGATGGCTTCGCCGCCGATCCGAAACGACTGGCCGACGACTACCTGCGCGCCATCAGCCCCCTGTTCGAGGAAAGAAAGCAACGGGTCTGAGGCGGGTGCCTCACCCAAAGCCCTCAGACCACCTCATGCCTGGATAAACAGGCGAAGTTTTGACGCCCGCCTCCCGTCAAGCCCTCGCCGCTGCGCCAATGCGCGAAACATCCGAACACACGCCGGTGCCCGCCGAGCCACGGCCGAAGAATGCGTCGAGACGCTGTGCGCCCTCTCCGTTCACGGGGCCCGACCAGAGAGCCTTGCCCTCCCCGAGCAGGACAATCCAGTCGCAACATTCCTGGACAAGCTCCGGATCGTGGGTGACGATGAGGCTTGTTACTCCCCGAGCCGCCAGGCCTCGCAGGTTGTCGGCCGTGTCAAGCATATGACGCCGGTCAAGGCCGCTCGTAGGCTGGTCGAACACCATGACGGAACGGTCGGAAGCAAGGGCGCCCGCAATGGCCACGCGCTGCTTCTGTCCCCCGGACAGCGCCTGCGGATGCCGCTGTGCGCATCCCGACAAATCGAGGCTCTCCAGAATTTCCTCCGCCAGCTTTCGGCGCTCGGCCTCCGAACGCCCTTTTTGCGAAGTTCGCATGCTGACGAGCACCTCCTCGAGCACGCTTTCCGTGAACAGCTGATGGTTGACGTCCTGCATGACCAGATAGCACAGCCGTCTCCGCTGCGCCGCAGAACAGGCCTTGCCATCGATGAGCACCACACCCGAGGCCTTCTTCTCCAATCCGCACAAGCAGCGCGAGAGCGTTGTCTTGCCCGCCCCGTTGTCCCCGACGATGCCCACGATGGAGCCGAGGGGGACGCGGACGTCACGCACGTCGATGCCCTGCGGCGCATCGCCCCGCTTCCCGGGATACGAAAAGGCGAGCTGTCGAATGTCAAGGCCCTCACCCCCGCCCCCGCCTGCCTCCCGCGCCGCAAAGACCGTCGGAGAGAGCGAGCGCAGGCCAAGGCGGGCCGTTTCGGCATAGGGCATGGCACGCACCTCAGCTGCAGGACGGTCCCATACCACCCGGCCGCCGTCCATGAACACCACGCGATCAGCCACGTCCATGAGATAGGAGAGCCGATGCTCCGCGACGATGACCGTCTTTCCTGCTGCCTTCCATTTCGCAACGACGCCCGCAAGCACCTCGATGGCGGCGATGTCCAGATTTGACGCAGGCTCGTCCAGCACGAGCACGTCCGGGTCATAGGCAGAGACCGAGGCGCATGCTATGAGCTGCTTCTCACCGCCCGAAAGCTTGAACAGGTTGCGGCCCAAAAGCCTCCGCAGTCCAAGCTCGTCCGTCACCCGCGCGACGGCCGCGTCGATGCGCCTTACGTCCCAGCCCATATTCTCACACCCAAACGCAAGTTCCGAGTCGGTGTCCACGTTGAAAAACTGACTGCGCGGATTCTGAAACACAGAACCGACGGCACGTGCCGTGTCGGCAGCAGGAGCAACCGACACATCCACATCCGCCACCGTGACCTCACCCCACAGATCTCCTTCGAAGAACTGGGGGATGAGGCCGTTCACCAACCGCGTTATCGTGGTCTTGCCGCAGCCGGATCCTCCACAGAGCAGAAGGACCTGCCCGCGCGGTATGCTCAGGCTGACATCGTCAAGGCATTTTTCTTCGGTGCCGCCCTTGTAGGCAAACGAGACATGAGAGAGCTGCACCATGGCGACGCACAGGGCATCCTGGGCGCGAGACGCCGAGTCGAGAAGCGGCTCCACCGTCAGTTCAGATTGCATCCTACCATCCTTCCACGAGACGCATTGCCACCGTCGCCAGCACACAGGCAAACACCGAAACGCCAAACAAAACGTCAGCCAAGCCAAATCCCACCCGGCAGGAACTCGTGCGGCGCACGCTCCCGCCCAAGCCGCGCGTCACCGACGCGGCAGACAGCTCGTCGCCGATCTTGACGAGCGACACCATGAGCGGCACCAACCGATACTCGAGCATGGCAACCGGCCCACACTTCCAATTGATGCCCCGCAGCCTCATTGCGTCCCGAATGGAACGGTATTCCTCAGCGACGGTCGGCAGAAACCTGAAGACCACGGCAAACGGGATGATCATTTTCTCGGTCAGGCGCATGCGCTCCATTGCAGCGACGAATTCGCTCACCTTCGTCCCCATGAGCATGGAATAGGCAAACAGCGTTCCCGGAACGAATTGGAGCATCATCATGGACAGAAAGCGGACGGCAACCGCGAGGGGGCTCGTTGAAGCCATGACGCCGAACAGAACCGTCTCGCTGAACAGCTGAAGCCCGACCGCCAGAAGGTAAAGCACAGCAAATGCCCCCGCCGCCTTTCCCCGTCCTGACTCGAGCAGAAAATACAGCGTGATGCCCGCCATGGCAAACTTGAGAGCATAGCCCAAGGCGTCGAAACCCGTGCATACCAGCACCACGTTCATGCCTATGAGCATGGCAACTTTCGTGCGCGGGTCAAGCCAGCCGCGACGGCCCGATCCGCGGCCGGCATCCGCCGCACGCAGGTCGGGCGGGCTTGCCGCCATCTTGGCTGAGGACTCCACTACGCGATTCCCGCACGCTCGAAATGCTTCTTCAGCACGGCACGTCCCAACAGCATGCCCAGGGCCGCACAGACGACGATCCCCGCGACGATGCCTCCTAGCATCCCCCCGGTGAGAAGGGCCTGCATTTCAGCAACATAGGCATCGCCCTGCGTGGCTCGATACGCTTCGAAATAGGCTTGCCCCATGATCCACATGGGCAGCATGGTGCCGATGATCCACAAGCTGAACACGCAATGCCCTGCCACCATGTGCTTGAAACTCCGGTACGAGCCCGCACGCATGATCAGATCGGCCAGCACGCCGCACACGATCCCGAACCCAAGGCCCACGGGGCCGTAACCCATAAGGAACGAGATGAGGCCCAATAGGGCTCCCATGATGGTCACCATCCCGAACGCGTGAGCCTTCGTGTAGAACAGCGTGTTCGGAATTCCCGTCAGGAACGCGAGCGGCAGGGGGAACAGAAAGGCCATGATAGGTATGAGGCCGGTCATCCCGCACAGAAAGAATATCACCAGATAGATGACCGAGAACACAGCCACGGTCACCAAGTCGCGAACACCCAGGCCCTCCTTTCGCGCAATGTCGCGCTTTGCTCCGGTTGCAGATGTCTGACTCATAAAGTCCTCCTTTGTTTCAGCAGGGCGGCCATTCCGCCCCGCGATTTGATGGATTCGCTTCTCACCGTCTCCGGCCGAGGCAAAGAGCCGGGGGCTTTGCGGCGGACATAAGGCTGTCCGGCAGGTCCGTCCCCCGACTTCGCCCATTTCGCGCATAGGTCAGGCAGCGCCTATCGTCCAGCCTATGGCCTTCTCACGCATCCTCACGAAGTCCTCGTACAGCCCGCCCTCATCCATGAGCTCGTCATGGGTGCCGCGTTGCACAATGCGGCCCCGGTCCACCACCAGGATCTGATCGGCATTGCGCACGGTCTTCAGGCGATGAGCTATCATGACCACCGTCTTGCTCTGGGTGAGCGCCTCGATGGCGGCCTGCAGCTCGGCCTCGTTTTCGGGATCGACATTGGCCGTCGCCTCATCAAGAAGCACGATGGGCGCATCCTTGAGAAGTGCGCGCGCGATGGAGATGCGCTGCTTCTCCCCACCGGAAACGGTGGCGCCGCCCTCACCGAGAACCGTGTCATAGCCCTGCGGCAACGCCTCAATGAATTCGTCGCAGCGTGCGGCACGGGCAGCAGCCACCACCTCGTCATGAGTGGCGTCGGGACGGCCGAATTTGATGTTGCTTTCAATGGTGTCATTGAACAGGTACACGTCCTGGAACACCATCGAAAAGTTTTTCATGAGCGCATCGAACTTCCATTCGCGCACGTCTTTCCCACCGAGAGAAACGGTGCCAGAATCCACATCCCAAAACCGCGCCATAAGGTTCACGAGCGTGGTCTTGCCTGATCCAGACGGTCCGACAATGGCACAGCTCGACTTCTCGGGGACGGACAGGCTCACGCTGTCGATGACCCTTCGATCCCCATATCCGAAACTCACCTGAGACAGTTCGAGATCACAGGAGGGCGCACCGCACACGGTGCCGAGCTCGTCCATATACGGCGTGGAATCGACCTCCTCGACGCGGTCTATGGAGGCCTCGACCATCGGCAGCATGAACGAAAGAGACCCTGCACCCTCAATCTGCCCATACACCAAGAAGCCGCCCACCACCATGAGCAGACACACAAACAGCTCCATCTGTCCGCTCAAGTACAGCACGATGCTCACGGCAATGGCCGCGGCCGCAAACAACCTCAGCACGATCTGCTGGGCCACGGTATAGGGAATGCCCTTCTTCTCGAGCTTGAAGTTCTGCGCCTCGGTCCTGTCAATGACGTTTTCGAGAGACGTTCCCCTGCGTCCAGCCAAACCGAACGCCTTGACGACGCTCATGCCCTGAATATATTCCAGCACAGCTTCCACCAGATCCATCTGCGCCGTCAGGCGTTCGGGAGAACAACGTCTTGCCATTGCCAGCATGCGCGAATTCACCGCCAGCATGACCACGACTCCAGAGAAGAAGATGAGCCCGATCCTCCAATCGAACACCATGAAGCCGATCGAGAACACCAAGGCGTGCAGGACGCCTGAAAGGATACGCACGACGATCGCACCCGCCATAGCCTCCAAATCCTCCATCGTCGAGGTGCAGACGGCAGTCAGCAGACCAAGGCTGCGATCATTGAAAAATCCCATGGGCATATATTTCATGCGCTCCCCGATGGAGATGCGTTTGCCATCCAACATGAGATAGCATGCTTTCATCTGCAGGTTATGACTTGCATAGTTCAGAGCGGCCTGCAACGCCACCGAAAGTGCGATCAACAGGAAAGAAAGCCAGACCACTTCAGGCGTTATCGTGTTCGCGATGAGGCCCTGCAGCACCATGAACAAAGGCAGGAATTGGATGGCCTCCGCCATACAGCGCAAGAACTCCAATGCTATGGCCGCATACCAAGCCTTGCGGTGGTCTCCGGCGAAACGGAAGAACTTCTTGAATATCTTTATCATCGTCCCTCCCCTTTCATGCCGCGTCGCGGGCCGACTCATGAGCCGCCCACATCTGTACGTACAGCGGACAGGTCTCCAGCAGGCTTTCATGACCGTCGCAGGCTACGACGCGCCCGCCGTCCACCACCGCAATGGCGTCGGCGTGGGTGACGGTGGAGAGGCGATGGGCGATGACGATGAGGGTCTTGCCTCGTGCCAAACGGCCCACCGCCTCCTGAATCACCGCCTCGTTCTCGGGATCGGTATAGGCGGTCGCCTCATCAAGAATGACTATGGGCGCATCTTTCATCATGGCACGCGCGATGGCAATGCGCTGGCGCTCACCGCCCGACAGATGTCCCCCGGCACCGCCGACCACGGTTTCATAGCCGTGATCGAGTGCGGTGATGAAGTCATGGCAACCGCTCGCTTTCGCCACCGCCATGACCTCCTTGTCAGAAGCGCCGGGGCGCCCCATGCGGATATTGTTCATGACCGTGTCGTCAAACAGATAGTTGTCCTGAGCAACATAGGCAATCATGTCAGCCACCTGAGCGAGGGCGAGCTTCTTTGCATCAACGCCGCCAAGAAACACCGCACCGGCCGTCGCCTCCCATTGCGAGGCGATCAGTTTCGCGATGGTCGACTTCCCCGAACCGCTTGGACCGACAAGGGCGACCATCGACCCCGCAGGGATGTCGAGGTCCACCCCGCTCAGCACGGGAACGGTCCCATAGGAGAACGCGACGCCTTCCAGACGCACTTCAGAGCCATGCGGCCTCACGGTGGGCTGGACCGGTCGGTCCATTTCAGGCTGGTCGAGGACGACGCCGATTTCCCCCACGATGGTCGATATCTTAGAAATGTCATCGGTGAACATGATTGCGGAGAAAAGCGGCCCGACGATGCCCAGCGACAGAACGATGATCGTGATGAAGGTGGCCGCTGAAAGCGAGCCATCCATGAACAGCAGGCAACCGACAGGCAGCACTCCTAAAAACACGCTCGGCCACACGCTCATCATGAGGGCGGTCCAGGGCAATGTCGACCGCATCCAGTCCAGCATGAGTCCCGAGTTTGCCCGCACGGATTGAATGAACTTCTCATAGGAGGTGGCCGACCTGCCGAAGGCCTTGATGACCTCGATTCCTCCGATATACTCGACGATGGTCGCACCCATATGGTTCTTTGCGGCAACCACTTTGCTGTATTTCGTCGCATAGTCGCGCATCTCCACGGCATAGCACAAGACGCCGATGGGGATGGTCGCCAGAGAGGCAAGGCCCATGCGCCAGTCCAAGACGAAGATAACCGCGATGATCCCCACGGGGACAAGCAGATTGGCCGTCATTTCCGGAACGACGTGCGCCAACGGCACCTCAAGCTGCTCGGTGCGCTCGACGAAGGGCGCTTTGAGCTTTCCCGAAGGAGTCTCGATCACATAGCCAAGCGGCATGCGGTCGAGCTTGGCCGCCAGGGCACGGCGCACCTCCGAAAGCACCGAGAACGTCGCCCGGTGCGAAGTCGATGTCGACGCCCCGGACAAGAGCGCCTTGAGCACGTTTCCGATTGCGGCAACCCCACACCATGCCACGTAAAAGGCAAGATCCGTCGTGCCGCCAATGAGTCCGGTGGCTATGTTCGCCACTGCCACGTAGGGGATAAACCCACACAGGACACCGGCTATAGCCAAGGCAATCGACTTGATATAGAACCTCCTGTGCGGCTTCGCAAAGGACATGAGCCGTTCGAAAGGGCTCATTTTCACACAGGCGTCATGGGCGACGACCGTGCTGGAAGGAACGTTTTCGACGGGTGCGCCAGCCTGGTCGGCCATGGCGGCTCCGCCTGCAACGTCTGTCATGATAGATTCTCCTTTCCTCAACGCAGGCGCCCGACATGAAAAGAGCCGCACCCAAGGCTCCGAAGGTCCCGTGATGCGGCTCTGCGTCAATACGTCTGGCTCTGCGTGATAGCTATGTGTTTGTGTGCGCGTCCGCAGGGGACACGCCGGCGGCATCCTGCTCTTCGCCATCCCCGTTTTCTGATCCCGGATAGTCAACCACCGTCTGTCGGTGGCATTTGGGACAGTAAAGAGGAAAGCGGACAAGCCTGGTGCCAAGAAGCACCTTCGTCCGGGTCTTGCCTCCGCAGACGGGGCACCTCACCCAGCCTTGGGAGTCCACCGCACACCTCATGGCGAACCGCCTCGGGCCTCGATCAGCCTCTGGAGCTCTCCGGTCTCGGGCGGTTCAGGCAAGGGACCGGGAACACCGGCATCGGGGTCATAGTCCGGATAGAAGATCGTGTTCCATCCCGCCCGGTAGAACGCGCACAGGCGTGCCACATAGGCGCGCGCATCCTCGCGCGTCATGCCGTGAACGACCACCTCGAACATCCCGGTGAAGCATGAGGTGTTGATCATATGCATTATTTCAGGGGTAAGGCGCCCCGAAACGACCGCATCGTTTCCCACCGCTTCGACATACCGGTAGGTGGTGGTGCTGTCCAGTTCAACAATTCGATGCATGAACTCCTGATAGAGACTGTCTTCACCGCTGCATACGAGTATCTTGAACTCATCGAAACGGTCGTAGACAAAATCAATCATCCAGCCGATTCCCTCGTCTGCGTACTGATTCATGCCCGTCTGCTGAGTCGTTGGCTCAAGTTGCGCAAAATCATCGAAACAGGCAGCTAGATGATCGCAAAGCTCATTCGCCACCGGCATGACGACGGCGGCATAGAGCGCAGCCTTGTCAGGATAACGCACATAAATGGCACCTTTGCTGGAGCCCGCACGCCTGGCGATCGAACGAAGGGAGGCTCCTTCGTAGCCCTTTTCCAAGAACTCCTCGCGCGCGGCGGCCAACAGCCGCTCAGTCACGCCCTCGACCCGATTCATGCGCTCCACACCTCCTCGCCAACACGTCTATCCGTTTGCCAACTCAATCGTCGAAACACTGCCAACGCGTCAGCCAAATCTCTGCCAGCCGGTCAGCGGAAAGGCTATCTCTATCCGCACCATTCTTGCCAGAATTTCAGTGACCATATTCCATGGTTTGACCTGCATATTTGAAATCCTTTGCAAATTGTCTGCTTAATCAAGACCAATGGTTTCAATTTTCGATTTCGAAGAATAGGTCATCATGTATAATTTGTCAACCATGGTTTACTTATGTTCACGCAGGATTTTCATTTCCTTCGTGGCAAAAGCTCGACAATGTACTCCATTCACAGGTTATTGCTCGATGAGGAGTGATGAATCAAGGAAGATGCCTGCTCAGTTTTCTGACCCTGCACTCTCGACCATGCATTGCCTTCTTTTTTGCACTGTTTCGCCAAAAGACCGCACCCAAAGGCTCCAGGGACGGCAAACGTCCCCGTCGAGAAACTCGCAAACCAGGCGACGCCCTTTGAACATGACACTTCGCCGATGCAGCCAGGGCCTTCGGACCCACCCCTTAAGGCCTCGCTCGGCTGATCCGGAATACGTCCACCCGGCTTGCAGCGTATCGTGCCTCAATCGATGTCGCAACGAGATACTCGTCAGCGATGCGCTGGTGCTTGATCAGGTCCTCATGGGTTATCCCTGGACGTATGAGCGTCGTGAGCCCCTCGTGCATGGCCTTGGCCGTCCTGTCAAGTATGGCGTATCCATCGCTTGTAATCTCAAGAAGAATAGACCGCTTGTCAATGAGACCCTGGTGGCAGGCGATGAGCTGACGCTGAGACAACATGCTCTGCGCAGCCGCAAGGGAATTGGCTTTTATGTTCAGCTCGTTCACCATCCGCCCGGGACTGGCTCCTTCGGTATGCCTGAGCAATCCAAGCAGCAGTCTATATTCGTTGAGAGACAGACCCTCGTCTCGGGTGATGCGAGAAGCAAGACTCGCAGTGAACAACATCTCTTCGCAGATGGCAGTGTTGACATTTCTCGGTGCAACATGCCTACCGAAAAGGGCATGCTCATCGGCAACCGTCAAGGTGCTTATTGAGGCATAACGGCGCAAGTCAAGGGGAATCCGGTCCCTCATAGCCTCAAGCAACGGCCTGATGGATGCATCGACCTGAGCGATGCGCAATCGACCGACGCTCGTGAGAATCACGTGAACGCCCCGCTGGTCATTGCTGCTCTTTGCCCGTATCACCGCGCCGCGCCCCACCAATTGAGACACTGAAGCGGTGACGGTGCTCGTGCCTAAATCAAGCATTTCAGCCAGCTGGCCGATACGCAGCGATCCCCCATAGAAAACAAGGCGTATCAGGATACGGTATTGGGTGGGTGTGACCTCATTGGCGCGAATCGCCCGTTCGATGATGCGTGAATTCAGAACCGACATCGAAAGATAGCTTGCATGGCTGAATGTGTCAACAACGCATTGTTGCTCAATTTTGCAGGCAGTCGTCCCCATGGGCGTCCTCTTTCCGATCCGAGCCGCCAACCCCTCATCGATACATGATACGCGCTTTCGCCGTACCTGTGAAAGCGCGTATCCCAATCAAAGAAAACGGTTTTTTCACCTGATGAACAAAACATGCATAGTCATTCCACGCGCACATGATCTGTTGCTTGCCTGGTCTTTTTTGCCTCCTTAGCATAAGGCAAGGAGGTCTCGACGAAAACCAAGACGAGAGGAGAGCCGACGATGGCAGAGGAGTCGTTTGTTTACACGGCGTGCCCTGGGTGGGGAGATCACGAGTTTTGTGCACTCAAGACCATTGTCAAGGACGGCAAGATCGTACGAACCGAACAGGCATGTTACACCGGCGCAGAGGAAGGAGAAGGCTACATCTGTCAGAAAGGAGTGATGAGCGGCCGTCAACCGTACAACTCAAAACGACTGACGCATCCCCTCAAGCGTGTTGGCCAACGCGGCGAAGGGAAATGGCAGACGATCAGCTGGGATGAAGCGCTGGACGAAATCGCAGAAAAGCTGATGGAACTAAAGGATCACTACGGCCCCGAATCCTTAGCCATGTGGAACGTGGTGGCGAGCGTGCCGCCCTCCCAAGGGCTCGGCTGCCTGCTCGCATCGCGGTTTCTCGGACTCTGGGGAGCCAGCGATCCCATTCAGGGATACGGCTTGGACAACGGTCCATTCTACGCCGCATATTATGATATGGGCGACTTTTATAAATACATGACGACCGATCCCGTGAACTTTGACTCATCGGATTATCTTATCGTCTGGGGCGCAAATCCGATCGAGAACCAGCACCGTCTGACAAAGCATATCGTCGAAGCAAGAAGCCGAGGTGCCAAAATCGTTGACATTGGCCTGCTGTTTGACGCGACCGCTGGCTATGCCGACTGGTTCATTCCCGTCAAACCAGGAAGCGATCCGGCGCTTGCCCTCTGCATGGCCAACCTCATTGTCGATCGGGAAAAATACGACAAGGCTTTTCTTCTGGAGCACACCGTCGCGCCGTTCCTCGTACGCGAAGACACCGGCACGTTCATCAGAGACACGTACGGCAACTATCTCGTGTGGGACGAGCAGACCCAGACGTCGGTGCCGGTCGTGCCCGGAGTCAAGACGATCGCATGTGAACAGCCTGAACTGGAGGGCTCTCATCTCATCGATGGAATAGGATGTCAATCTGCGTTCTCGCTGCTTCGCCGTCATCTGGAAACCTATACTCCAGCATATCAGGAAGCCCTTACCGGCGTCTCTGCCGCAGATGCGATCAGACTTGCCGACGAGTATGTCGCGGCCGATTCCGCATACATCTTGGGAGCCCTTGGATTGCGGTACCAGAACCAAGGAGAGAGTTACCGTGCGTTCTACTTGTTAGGTATGCTGACCGGGAATCTCGGCAGACCGGGTGCGGGAGTGACATCCGAGATGCTGCCGTCGGGCTGGCCTCTCATCTTCAATGATTCGCCCATTACCATGCCACTGGGTCGAGAGGGATACCGCGGCAGGTCCATCCGTCAATGCGATTTCTATGAGCAGGTGGAAAGCGGAGACCCCTATCCCATCAAGGCACTCTGGGTGGTGGCCGGCAATCCCGTGCACAACTGTCCAAACCGCGGCCGCTGGATTGACGAGGTATTCCCCAAGCTCGACCTGATCGTCGACGTTGACATCTGGATGACGGACACCGGCGAGTATGCCGACTACGTTCTGCCCGACTGCATGCCCTTCGAACGCGAAGAGCTGATCGCGAGTGCTTCGTATAACCATATCGTCCTCCAAGAGCCCGCCATCGAGCCCGTCGGCGAAGCCAAAGATCCGACATTCTTGTACAGCGAACTTGCGAAGCGCGTCGGACTCGGAGAGTTCTTCGATAAAACCGCCGATGAATGGATAGACATCAGGCTTCACTCAGACTGGCCTCTCATCGCCAACATACAGCCCCCGGTGGACATCGGGCGGCTGAAAACGGAAAAGATGATTCGCGCAGCAACTCCGCCCGTGGCGTGGGACCCGTTCTTCGGCATGGAATTCAGCACCCCCTCTGCAAGGCTTGAGTTTTACAGTGAACGCCTGGTGCCCGTCGAAGCACAGATGGCAAGCTACCGAGCGCCCCTTGAAGTCCCGACCACACTCTCGCTGTCGGCGCGAAAGAACATGGAACATCCCTATCAGTTCTTCAGTGGGCGACAGCGCTTTTTCATGCAGTCCATGTTCACCGACGACCCCGTCATGGCCAACTTGTCGGGGGGCAAGCCGACGTCGCGAATAAATCCCGCTGACGCGGAGCGGGAGGGCATCCTCGACGGCGACCGCGTGGAGATATACAACCAGCGTGGCCATGTGACCTGCATGATGCGGCTGGATCAAGCCATTCCTCCCGGCACCTTGCAAGTGTGGTTCGGATGGCGACGCGAGGCATTCGAAGATGGTATGTATTCCGAGCTCATTGTTCCACTCGGCGGACGAGAGACCATAGACGAACGGGCCGATCTGTGGTGGAACGACATCGAGGCCCAAGGCGGCGTTCAGCCCGGTTTTGGCACAGGCGGTATCGCCGGCATGGCGGGAGCATGGGACACCATTTGGGATTGCGCATGCAACCTGCGTAAAATCCCTGGAGAAGAAGGGGGCCGTCGTGGCTGAATCGATGATACTGGTCAACCTGCAACGCTGCACAGGCTGCTGGACGTGTTCACTCGCCTGCAAAGTGGGAAACGGCTTGGATGACAAGGAGTTCTGGCAGACGGTTCGCACACTGGGCAGCGGTGAAGGGATAGATCGACCGGAGGGAACATGGCCCGACCTGCACATGTCGTGGATGCCTCTGTGGTCTCGAAGCTGCATCAAGTGTCCCAGCCGCATAAAAGACGGTCTTCAGCCCTACTGTGTGCACACTTGCCCGAACGGGGCACTCACGTTCGGAGAGGCGGCCGACCACGAAGCAGAGCACCTTCGCGCGGAGGGATTTCGGACGTTCGAGCTACCCGCGTGGGAGAATTCAAAGGATGGCATTGTCTACGCCCATAAGTAACAGCCCGATGCCGCACGATGGGGATGAACGCCCCCTCAACTTTTCTCAACCGAAAAGTTCACCCGGAGTGGACCATGTGCCAAGAAACCGCCCACCCTATGATGGCATCATCTGCAAAGCGCCGGATCAGACGGCACACGAGGCGCTTTGCAGGCGGCAAAACGCCGCATTCTGCGGGAATAAACATGGACTCCTCTCGCCATCAGGTGCGACACGAATCCAAGGAAAAGCGCGAAAGGACACAATGATCGGAGCTGTGAAAACATGGCTGGCCGGGACCGTCTTGACGCGCCGCCGTCACGGACGTGCGGGCGGTGGCGCGCTGTCGCTACCCTCGTTTCTGCTCGGAGCGGCGTCCGCCGCCGGGATCTGCTGGCTCGCCCAGGCAGGGGGACCTCCCCCACCAGCCACCATCGTCCTGCTCTCCATAGCCGTGCTGAGCACAGGATGGCTGGCTGCGGCGCTCGGAGCCCCCGCAGACCTGGCGTCATCCCACCAGAATGACGCCAGGGACATTCCCCCGGCGGAAGGCGACCTCCCCGACCCACCGCGCAGCCCGGTGCGCCCAACGGTGCCCGTCAGGTGCCTGTCGACCGGGCCGATGCCTGACGGGCACCCCCTCGGACAGCGGCCCGCCGAGGATGGCCTGGACCGACTCCGTGATGGGTGCGGAGCGCTCGAGCGCAAAGCCGGCCTGTCCCCGCGCGAGCGTGAGGTGGTCGAGCTGCTCGCCCGCGGAAGGAACACAAGGTACATCCAGGACGCCCTCGTGATATCGGGATCCACCGTGAAGAGCCACACTTACCGCATCTACTGGAAACTCGGCGTGCACAGCAGGCAGGACCTCATCGACGAAGTGGAGGCCGCCCAAACCGGGGACGGACGCGGCATAACGGAGACAGGCGGAGCCAAGGTGCTCGCGTTCCGCACTGACAGACGAAGAAAACGGCACGGAAGCGCGCGGCAGCGCCGGTACGCCCAGCGGTGAGCTGGCAGCCACAGGCAGCCTCACTTTCGCCAAAAGCGTCGAGCGCGCCCACAAGGCGGAAACCTACCTTTCCCAACCATCCTCTTCCTCCCTCAAGCATGCCATGTGGGCGATTCGACGGAACGGTGACACCTGTTTCCTTCCCCCTCACGCATACGCCTCCAGTGAAGCGTTGGCCGGCCTGTCGCCACCCGACGATGAGTCCCTCCTTCAACCATACGGCATCTCTCACCTTCTGACCCCTTGGACGCGACGAGCTTCCTCCCTTCAACCGCTTCTCAACTTTTCTCAACCGAAAAGTTCATCCGAAGCGGACCATGTGCTCCAAAGCCTGTCGCTTCTATGATGGCGCTGTCCGCGAAGCGCGAGAGCCGACGACGAAAGCCGGCGCTTCGGATGGGATAAACGAGAGGAGAGGGCTATGGCAGGACAATCCATGAAGAACGTCCCGAACAACCACGTCGACGAAAACGGTGTCAGATGGCGACGCACGCGCTGTTTCATGTGTCACATGAACTGCGGCATCCTGGTGGGGGTGGACACGCAGACCGACCGCGTGGTAGAGCTGCGCGCCAACGATGACGAGGGATCGGTCGTGTGCAATCGCCTGGGAGAACGGGGGGAACGCGCCATAAAGTTCCATTACCATCCCAAGCGCATCAACCACCCCCTCAAGCGTGCGGGAGAACGGGGCGAAGACAAATGGGAGCAGATATCCTATGACCAGGCGCTCGATGAGATCGCCCAGAAGCTTGGGGAACTCAAGGAAACGTATGGCGCAGAAACCCTCGTGTCCTCGGAGGGCACCTATCGCTCCGATCATCTGTGGTCGCGCACACGCTTCTTCAACCTGTTCGGCAACCCCGGCAACGTCATCGATCCCGGAACGGTTTGCTGGTGCTGGAACTATTCGCTCAACATGGCCATGGTCGGCTGGCCTATCGAGGCCATCATGCCCGTGACGCCCCAGTATTCGGGGACCATCGTCAACTGGGGCAAGCGCTATTCCGAAGCCTACGCCCCCGAAGCGCCATTGTGGCGCACCATACAGAGCCGCACCGACATAAACCTTGAATCACCTGCCCAGATGATCACCGTCGATCCCGTCTGCGTCGACGGGGCACCGCAATCCGACGTGTGGCTGAATCCGTATCCTGGAACCGACTGCATCATCGCGCTCTCATGGATCAACTACCTTGCGGAAAACAAGCTCTACAACGAGGAATTCCTTAAGAACTGGTCGAACGCCGTGTTCCTTGTCCATGGAGAAGACAATATGCTTGTCCGCGGCGACGATCTCTCATCCGACGGCAAGCACACCGACTTCGTCGCCTGGGACCAGACTGCCAACGCCCCGGTCGTCTGGAATTCCGACCAGAACTGCTACTACACAATCGACGGAGGAACCGTAGACGCGGCGCTTTCTGGCTCCTGCACCGTGACATTCTCTAACGGCGCCGCGGTTCCCTGTCGCACCGCTTGGGATGCCCTCGTCGAACGGGTCGCTGACTACACGCCCGAACGCGCGTCAAAGGTATCAGGCGTGCCTGTGCGCAAGATAAAGGAAGCCGCACGGCTGTACGCCACGAACGGGCCGGCCTTCATTGGATGGGGCCTTGGCGGCGGAGACCAGCACGGCTACAACGCCTCCAACTTCGGCATCGCCAAAACCATCCTGCGCATCATGACTGGCAACATCGACAACCCCGGTGGAGAGTACATCGGCCAGCCTGCCGACCCCGATGCCGCAGGAAAGGAGAAGCTCTTCCCCGTCCGCGATGCCGAGCTCGAGCTGTCCGACATGCTCACCGACGAGGTGCGTGCGAAATACATCGGCAACGACCGCTTTCGCATGATGGCATGGCCCGGGTTCCAAGCCATCGACAAGAACTATCGGAAGATGTTCGAGCTGCCACGCCCGATGCTCCACCAGATGCTCTGCTCACCAACGCTGGTGTGGAACGCCATCCTTGATGAGGATCCCTACCCCATCAAGGCTATGATCTGCTGGAGCTCCAATCCTCTGGCATGGGTACCCAACACCAAGCGCGTCTACAAGGCACTCAAGGCGCTTGAGCTCCTCGTCGTCGTTGAGTATTGGAAGACGCCGACCGCGGCATTGGCGGACTATGTCATGCCAGCCTGCGACTGGATGGAGCGACCCTGCTGCACCACCGCCGAAGACTCCAACGACTTCATCACGGTGGGCGACCGTGGCTGCACGCCGCTCTACGAGCGCCGGATGGACTTCGACTTTTTCCGTGGCCTGGGCATCCGACTCGGACAGGAAGAATCCTGGCCCTGGAAAACCTACGAGGATCTCATCAAATACCGTATCGAGCGCGTTCCCGATCTGGATTATGAAAAGGCCGTGAACGCAGGAAATTATTTCCCTTATGGCACAGATTTCTACAAGTATGGCAAGCGTCTGGAGAACGGGCAGGTGCGCGGCTTTGCCATCAATTCACGCAAGGCCGAGGTGTTTCCCTCCGTCTTCCAAGACCTGGGTTACGATCCGCTGCCGAAATACACGGAGCCGGAGACACCGCTCAGCGAACCGGAGCTGGCCAAGGAATACCCTTTGCGCTTGACCACCTCCGGCCGCATCAGCCCTCTCTACCATTCCGAAATGAGAACGCCTGGCCACGGGACGCGCTCGGTTGTGCCCTACCCCATGACCTGGCTTCACATCAACGACGCGCGAAAGCTTCACATCCGAGAGGGAGACTGGATATGGATCGAGACACGCATGGGCCGTATCCGCCAGAAAGCCCATGTGGGTTGGGATATCCCCGAAGGGGTCGTGCAGGTGCCGCCAAGCTGGTGGTATCCCGAACTGCCGGCCGAGGAGCCTTGGTCGCAGGGTGTGTTCGAAGCGGCCGCCAACGTGCTCGTCGATGATGCAGTAGAAAAGCTCGACCCGATGACGGCCACTTGGAACTGCCGGGGTCTGCTGTGCAAGGTGTATCCGTGCATCGACCCGGCCGACCGCTCCGATGAGAACGTCTCCCTCGATGCGTATGACCGGAATCGGGACACCTTCTGGGACAGCGAGTACCGTGAGCTGGGATGCTGGCAGCTCAAGAAGTGATCGCACCAGGAGACGAGGTGAGGCACCCATGTACGGACCGCCGGCAGGATTCTACCGGAACGACCCGCGCGTGAGCATTGACGTCCGCTTCTGCGTCGGATGCATGAAATGCCTGCAAGCCTGTCCGTCCCCTGGGACGCTCACCGTCGCGCGCGACGGACAGGTTCGCGTCGCCGTTGCGGACAGGGAACGTTGCGTCGGGTGCGCACGCTGCGTGCGAGCCTGCCTGACCCATGCGGCAACCATGTATCTCGCGCCATGAGGCCTCATACGGGCAGAGTGAGGACCATCGCATGAAGAAACACCTGCTCCGTCCTCCTGGACGCAGGAGGACGGAGCAGGTTGAGCTGGCCAACCACTCCAGCCTCCGCGCTTGTGCTACGATGGCATACGAGGGTACCGTCGAACGGTCATGCACCAAAGCCTTACTCGACGGAGGGGGAACGATCGAGGAGGGCCCTATGAGCGAAGAAACAGGGGGCGCGTGCATCAGGCAGCCCACGCCAGGACGAGAGCAACACCCCGTTCCCCTCGTCTCGAAGGCGACCCCTCCCTGCACG
>JAEZDJ010000102.1 GCA_023429565.1 Actinomycetes bacterium | reverse complement strand
GGGTCGTCATGCCGCGCCTACCATTCCAGCTCGCGGGCTGCGAGCACGCGTTCGTTGCGTTCGTCTTCCACGAGCCTTCCGTCGCGCAACCGCAAGATGCGATGGGCCATGTGCTTGATGGCGTCGTTGTGGGTCACGATGACGATGGTGCACCCAAAGTCGCGGTTCACTTTTTCCATCAGCTCCAGTATCTCCTTGGATGTCTGGTAGTCGAGGGCGCCGGTGGGCTCGTCGCAAAGAAGAAGGCTCGGATTTTTCACTAAGGCGCGGCCGATCGCGCAACGCTGCTGCTGTCCGCCGGATATCTGTCGGGGAAACTTGTCCCGATGTTCCCAGAGCCCCAGCGATTCCAACAGCTCGTCGAGAGCCAGGGGTTCTTCGCTCAGGTATTCGCATACCTCAATGTTTTCACGTACGGTGAGGTCGGGGACCAGGTTATAGAACTGGAACACGAATCCAAGCTCACGACGGCGATATTCTCCCAAGTTCCGGTCGGAGAGTTCGGTGAGCTCGGTCTGGCCTACCCGGATGCTGCCTGCATCGGCCGGTTCGAGCCCGCCCACGAGATTGAGGAAGGTCGACTTTCCGGAGCCCGAGGGACCTAGCAGCACGCATATCTCGCCTTTGTCGACCTGGGTCGTCATGTCGTCGAGCACCGTAACACGTGCCTCTCCCTCACCGTAGTGTTTGCAGAGTCCCTGGACAAGGAGAAAGGGCTGCTTATTTTCGTCCCTGGTTCCGTCCGTGCGCTTGGTGGCCTGCGGCCTTTTCTTTGTCGACTCCTCTGTCATTGCGCGGTCCCTTCGCGGCGGACAGAAAACCTTCGCTGGCCGCCTTTACAAAATATGAGTTAGATAAAACTAACTTTATAGCACAACGAAAGGATGGCCGCAATGAGGAAACCGCGTTCCCTTTGGGCTCGTCTCCAAGGGTGGCGGCCCCTTTGTTATGATGGGGGGAGAAGAGTGGTCCGGGTGCTTCGGCGGTTGCCGCGGCGTGTCCTGATGTGCTCGGCCAGAGATCGACATGATGTCAGAGGGTCTTTCGGGAACCTGCATCTCACCGTGCTTGCGCGAAGAGGCACGGCTCGCGCGAACGGCGCTGGGATGATGTCGCGAAGGGCGCTTGAGGGGGGATAGGCCGTCTCCCTCCTGGCGCGGCGCGGCTCCGGACGATGCCGAATGAGATATGCGAAAGGGAGGACACCATGTATGGACTCAAGACCGAAGCGAGTTTCGATTCAGCTCATTTCCTGACTGACTATTACGGTAAATGCGAGAATCTCCATGGCCACCGGTGGCGTGCGGTGGTCAATCTGGAGGCCGACGGTTTGCAGGAGGAAGGCACCATGAAGGACATGGTTCTCGATTTCGGCGTTTTCAAACAGGCGGTGCGTGGCTTGGCCGATGAGTTGGACCATACGTTTCTCGTGGAGGAGGGCTCACTCGCCGACGCGACGGTGGCCTGTCTGGAGGCTGAAGGCTTTCGTCTGACGGTGCTGCCTTTCCGCACGACAGCCGAGAACCTGGCGCGCTACTTCTGTGAGCGCTTGATCGAACAGGGATTGCCGGTCGCGCACGTGGACATGTACGAGACACCCAACAACTGCGCCATATACTGCACCCGGCAGGGAAGCGCCGTCTGACGCGCGTGGGTCCGTGCGGTGCACCGGAGTCGCATGATGCTCGACTTCCGCCACCCGGTCACTCGACAGCTGTCTCCGGACGGGAGGCAGTCTGGGGGCGTCTGCGTCTGACGGCGCTGGGGACGACTCCGGTGTGGCGGCGAAACGCCTCGGCGAATGCCCCTGGTTTGCGGTAGCCCACCGCATGCGCCACCTGCGCGATCGTGAGGTCGGTCGTGTTCAAAAGATCGGCGGCGGACTCCATGCGCGTCCGCGTGACGTATGCCGCAGGGGAGATGCCCCTCGTTGCCTTGAACGCCGCCTTCAGCTTCGTCTGTCCCATACAAGCCTGCCGGGCGAGCTCCTCGCAGGATAGGTCTGCATGGGGGCTCTCCTTGATATGGCGGCAAAGCGTGTCGAGCGCCCTGCAATCCTCTCGCGAGAGAGGCAGGGATCCCCCTGTGGCAAGGTCTTCCTCGATGTCTGCCGCGCGTTCGATGATGAGCGCCATGGCTTCGGCCACGGCCCCCTCGTAGAACAGGTCCGCCGCCATTCCTCCTCCTCGATAGGCACGAACCTGCCTGAACAGGGATACAAGTTCCGGGAAATCGCGGCGGCCGTCAACTAGCTTGAACGCGTGGCGAACGTCCGGTATGTCACCGAACCGTGCCTGCAGGTAATCGCGGTAATAGTCGGGCGAAATGGTCATGGAGGTGGCACGGGTGGCCGAGCCCGGCTGGTAAAACGCCACGTACTCGGCTCCCTCTTCGGCCACATAGGCTGAGATCGACCCCGCAAGGGGTTCGCAACCGCCCGTCTGCATGACGAGGTCGGCAGTCTCGTAATAGCTGATGGACAGGTGCTCGGCGTGCCGGTAGCGCATGATGCCCGCACGGTCGAAGGCCATGTCGAATGCATTCACGGCGAAAAGGTTGTCACGAAAATAGACCCAGTATTCGCCCTTTCCGCAGTCGTTGTCGAACCGATAGAGGCTGCCGGCGGCTCCGTAGCTGTCGAGGGCATCCATTGGCACCATATTCCAAAGGCGAAATGCCTCGTCGTAGATGTCGATTTTGAGACTCTGCACGGTTTTCGCCACCTGCCTTCCGGTGTTGCCTGCGCGCTTTTCTCCTTTTTGAGCGCTCTGCCCGAAACGGTCGTTTCGGTGCCGCAAAACGTCGCGCGCCTCCAACGCCGTTCTTCCTCCGCTCCTGCTTCCCCCATTATACCTTAGAGTTACCGAAGGTTAACAAAATATTGGAAGACATCATAGCATCGATTGAAGGGAGAACGTTCATGGCTCGAGAGGCAGCTGGCATGGAAGGAAAGGGGACAAAGGCTCGGTCGACGCCGGGAGCGAACCGCTGGACTACCCGCGACGTGCTGACGTTCGTCATCTTCAACATCATCATCATTGCAGTGACGATGGTCGTGAAGATGGCGGAGGACATGGTCCTTTCGCCTCAAAACACATTCTTTGTGGGATCGTGGCTGTTCCCGCTCGTATCCACTCCGTTTTATCTGGTGATGGCTGACCGCATTGGGAAGCGAGGTGTGTTGGCGGGCTCCATCCTTGTGTTCGGGCTCATGTACACGCTCATGGGCGGTCTCTATTGCGCGCCCGTCGCGGTGGTTGGCGCCGCCATCGGGGAGGCGGTCATGTGGGGACGGGGTGCCTATCATGACATCAAGCGCGTCGTGGTGGGATTCTTCGTCTACTGGGCCACCTTTGCCTGCTATGGGATCATACCGTACCTGTTGTTCCGCGATGCCTATATGCAGCAGCTGGGCGCGTATTACAGTGCTGCCGACATCACGGCCATGGTGGCTCAATACACCGAGCTTCCCTGGATCTTCCTCATGCTGTTCATGTTTGCTTTGGGAACCGCCGCCGGCGGCTTCGTCGGGGCGAGGTTCCTGAAAAAGCATGTCCGCAAGGCGAAGATTGCGTGAGGGAGCACATGGACTCAGAAGGATCACAGGTGAGACACGGCGGCGGACCTTTGGATGTCGGTGTCGCGGCGGCGTCAGGAAAACGGCGGATAGGCCCCTTCTCCTGTCCCGACATGCGGGAGGGACTGCTGGGATTGGACCCGCGCACCCATCTTGCCGTGCTTCTGATGACCGGTGCGTCGGCCCTTTTGGTGACGGGCGTTGGGGAAACGGCATTGCTGCAGGCGCTCGCCGCGGCCTACCTCGCCGCAAACGGGAGGGTTCGCCTGGCGCTGAAGTCGTGCGTGAGCTTTGGCGTCATCTGCGCCTTGGGATTCGTTCCCCTGCCGGGCCTGTACGGGGTGCTGTTCGTGAGCATTCTTCACATGGTTCCCCCTTTCACGGTTGGCTGTGCGCTGTTCACGCTGTCGCCTTCGGCAATCATGTGCGCGCTTGCTCGCTGGCGTGTTCCGCAGCGCGTCCTCATCGGTGTGTGCATGGTGTTCCGCTTTGCTTCGGTGTTGTCGTCTGAAGCCCGATCCATCATGCGAGGCATTCGCATGCGCGGCGTCTTCCCCCGGGCGGTGGACGTTGTGCTGCATCCGGGGTTGGCCTATGAGTGCTTCTATACGCCCCTTGTCATGCGCTGCTTGCGCCTGTCGTCGGAGCTGGCTGCGTCGGCCGAGCTTCGAGGCATCGATGCGGATGGCGCGCGCAGCTCTGTCTACCATGTGG
The DNA here is from genome assembly GCA_023429565.1 of Actinomycetes bacterium. Taxonomy (GTDB): domain Bacteria; phylum Actinomycetota; class Coriobacteriia; order Coriobacteriales; family Eggerthellaceae; genus JAEWQO01. The sequence continues at coordinate 5,894 of JAEZDJ010000102.1, read as the reverse complement.
GGTTCGAGGCGCGCGACGTGGCGATGGTCCTGGTGGCGGCTGTCGTGTGCGTGACTGTGTCCGTTGTTGGGACGATGGGGAGATGAGCGAGATGTCAGTGTTTCTTGAGGGCGTGTCGTTTCGTTATGTCGACGAGTCTGAGGAGGAGAGCGGCGTCGAAGACCGCGTGGCCGGCAGCCGCGTGGACGACGTGTCGTTCATGGTTGCTCCCGGCACGTGCACGGTGTTGTGCGGCCGGTCGGGAGAGGGGAAGTCAACGGTGCTGCGGTTGGTGAACGGGCTCGCCGGCACGTTTTTCCCCGGTGCCGTGACGGGCGTCGTGAAGGTGTGCGGAACGGAGGTGCGGATGCTTTCTCCTCGTCAGCGCACGGAGCGCATGGGGGTGGTCATGCAGGACCCCCGCAGCCAGTTCTTCATGGGAACGGTGGGGGATGAGATAGCGTTTTCAGCAGAGAACCTGGGCGTCGAGCCAGGCGAGACCCTGGGGCGCGTGCAGCAGGCGGCTGCCGTCTGCGGTGTGGGCCATCTGCTGGGAGAGCGGCTGTCTGACCTGTCGAGCGGTCAGAAGCAGCGCGTCGCCCTGGCAGCCGCAATCGCCTGCGATCCCCGTGTGCTGGTGCTGGACGAGCCGACGTCAAACCTGGACGCGGAGGGCTCTGCGGCGCTCATCGCAATTCTGTCCGACCTGAAGTGTCGCGGCGTGGCCGTGGTGGTGTCGGAACACCGGATTCATCGCTTCCTGCCCGTTGCCGACGAATACCTGTGCATGAGAGATGGTCGGATCGCTTGCCGTTGGAGCGCCGAGGATCTTTCCGCGCTTTCCGTCGACGAGGCGCGTGAGCATGGCCTGCGCCATCCTTTGGCGGGGGTGATTGACGGCAGGGAAGAGCCGCGCCGGCCGAACGCGCTTCGCGTGTCCGGCGCCGAGGGGCTGACGACCCCTGCGGCCGAATGCGACGGCGCCACCCGCCAGCGTGCGTGGCGCGTCGAGGGGCTGACGTATCGGTACCCATCCACGGGACGGGGAATAGTGTGCGTGGACGCATCGATTCCTGTGGGGTTGGTGACGGTGGTTTCAGGAGAGAACGGCGCAGGCAAGACGACGCTGGCGAAGGTGCTGTGCGGAGTCTCCCGCGAGCAGGCTGGAAGGGTGACGCTCGACGGCAAGCCGGTGTCTCGCCGAGAGCGTCGGCGACATAGCTACTTTGTCATGCAGGATGCCGACTACCAGCTGTATCCCGGCAGCGTGGCTGACGAAGTGGTCCTTGGGCGGCGGGTCGATGGGGTATTGAAGGCCCGAGCATGGGAGGCACTTGCGACGTTCGATCTGACCGACCTTGCCGACCGTCATCCGGCAAGCCTCTCGGGCGGGCAGAAGCAGCGGGTGACCTTGGCGGCGGCATACTGTGCGGATGCCGATCTCGTCGTTCTCGACGAACCGACCAGCGGTCTTGACGGACGGGGGGTTGTCGAGGTGGCCGATTGGTGTCGAGCCCTTGCCTGTTCCGGCAAGGCTGTGGTGGTCATCACGCATGACGAGCTTCTGACCGGACTTGCGGGCGACGTGATTGTGGAGTTGGCAAGCTAGCCGCATCCGTTTCGTCGCATGCGCGTTTGTCCGGAATGCCGCCTGATTCCCCGGTGGGGTCCTCTGTTTCTGCCGAGTGCTGCGGGGTCTCGAAGTGGGATCAGGGCCTTGGATAGTCGTTTCGTTGCCGTAGGGAGGCGGGGCTTGCCGTTTTCGCGCAAACCGGGGGTGTTCCCTCGCATCATGGAATTGTTATTGCTGTCTAACTTGAGGAGCTGACTCTATGGATGCCTCACCGGCGGATCGCGACGCGCAACCGAGCGCGTTCGCCAAGCTGTTCTATTTCATGCGCCCCGACAAGGGGCGCATGGTCCTGTCATTGGTCCTTGCCTGCATAGGGGAGACGGTCGGGATGGTGCCGTATGTCGTCATCGCGCTCCTGGCGACGGAGCTTATCGAAGGCATGATCACCCTGGGCTCCGCCGCACAGCTGGCGGCCTTGGCGGCGGTCGCGCACATCGTGCGTTTCTTCTGCACCTGGCGCTCCTCCATGATGTCTCACCGCATTGCATTCAAGGCGCTGCGCTCCATGCGCGAGCAGATGGCCGAGAAGATGGAGCGCGTTCCCATGGGCACCTTCATCGACACGCCGACTGGCACGTTCAAGAACCGTTTCGTCGACAACGTGAACCAGCTGGAAGACGCCATCGCACATTTCATGCCGGAGTTGCCGTCGAATGTCTTCGGCCCGCTGCTGGCGATGGTCATCGTGTTTGTGCTTGACTGGCGGATGGGGTTGGCGGGGCTTGCCACCATTCCTCTCGGCGTCCTGTTTTACGCCGGCATGATGCGCGACTACAAGCCCAAGATGGCGCGCTACATCGAAAGCGAGCAGAGGATGAACTCGTCGCTGGTGGAATATGTCAACGGCATCCAGGTCATCAAGGCGTTCGGCCGGACGGCAAGCTCCTATGGAACGTTTTCGACGGCCGTTGACGACTATCACGACTCAACGCTTGCGTGGTTCAGGCAGAGCTGGGTGTGGATGGCGGCGATCAAGTCCGTGGTTCCCTGCACGCTGCTCGTGTCGTTGCCGTTGGGGGTGATCCTCATGGCCGCAGGCCAGCTTTCTCTGCCCGTTTTCCTCGCCTGCATCGTGATCCCCCTGGGGTTCATCGGCCCGTTGCTCAAGTTTGCCCAAGCGGGAGGGCAGGTGTCACGCATGGACGTCTGCCTGAACGTGATCTGGGATTTTCTGGGAACTCCTGAACTTGCCCGACCGTCCCAGCGGGTCAGGCTCGATGGCGAGTCCTTTGCGTTCGAGAACGTTTCGTTTTCCTATCATGAAGGCGACGAGGTCCTGCGTGATGTCAGCTTCTCCACGAAACCCGGCCAGATCACTGCCATCGTCGGCCCGTCGGGATCAGGAAAATCAACCATCGCCAAGCTCATGGCGGGTTTCTGGGATGTCACCAAAGGACGCGTCACGTTTGGGGGCGTCGACGTGAAAGACATCCCCTATCAACAGCTCATGGAGCATCTCTCCTATGTGGCGCAAGACACGTTCCTGTTTGACCGCACGCTTGCTGACAACATCCGCATGGGGCGTCCCTCTGCCAGCGATGAGGAGGTGGAGGCAGCCGCGCGCGCTGCCGGCTGCCACGGGTTCATCAGCGAGCTGCCCCAAGGCTATCAGACGCGTGCGGGCGAGGCGGGCGATCGTCTGAGCGGCGGCGAGAAGCAGCGCATCACTATAGCGCGTGCCGTGCTGAAGGCTTCGCCGGTGGTTGTGCTCGATGAGGCGACGGCCTACGCAGATCCTGAGAACGAGGCGCTTGTGGAACGCGCCATCAGCACGCTTGTGGCTGGAAAGACGCTCGTCACCATTGCGCATCGTCTGTCGACCATCAAGGGTGCCGACCAGATCCTCGTTATGGAGGATGGGCGCATCGTCGGCCGCGGCACGCATGGAGAGCTTCTGAGGGACTGTCGGCTGTATGCGCGCATGTGGGAAGAGCATATGCGCTCTGCTATGTTGAAGGGAACCGAGGACGCCGGCGTGGCGAAGGCCCTTGCGCCGGAGCTTTCGGCGACGTTTTCTCCCACCGCGTCCGCCAAGGAGGCGATGTGACATGTTCGCTCTGATCAAGCGTGTCTTGGATTTGGCTGGCAGCTTTTCGTCGGCCGCCCGCTCGAGCCTGGTTTGGGGCATGGTGTGCAATATCCTGAAGGCGTTCTTCATGGCGGGCATGCTGGGGGCGGTGTTCTGGGCGCTCGAGAACCGTGATCGCCTGGGACCTGAGATAGCGTTCCAGTGCCTGCTCATACTGTTGGTCAGCGTTGCCGGCCAATACGTGTTCCAGTACCTTGTGGACGTCAAGATGGACGCGCAAGGGTTCCATGTCTTTCGCAACCTGCGTTTGCGGACGGGCGACCGCCTGAAGGGCGCGCCCATGGGTTACTTTTCCGAGCAACGGCTGTCTGCCATCACCACCACGCTCACCACAACAGTGCACGCGCTTGAGGAGTTCATGACCATCTGCCTCACAGGCCTGTCGGGCGGAGTCGCCATGGCCGTGATCATGAGCCTGTTCTTCCTTGTGGCGGCCTGGCCTATCGCCGCCATCACGTTTGCCGGCATCGGGGCGGGCCTGTACGTGCTGAACGTGCTGAGACGCCGAGCCACCAGCGTGACGCGCGAGGTGACCGCCGCACAGGAGAACATGACTGACAAGGTGATAGAATATGCGCGCGGCATGGCCGTGCTGCGCACGTTCTCCACGCCCGACGAGGCGCTTGCGGCGGCAAAAGCCTCGTTCGAGCAGAAACGTGTGGCCGACTACCGTCAGGAGGCTGCCGCACAGGGGATTCTCAAGCTGTACGCGCTCGTGTTCAATGTGGCCAGCTGCGCGGTGCTGTTTGCGGCCTGTGCGCTGTATCTCAACGGCACGCTGTCGCTATCGTGGGCTCTCACGCTGCTTGTGGCCGCGTTCATGGTCTACGGGGAGCTCATCCATGCCAACGACGCCGCCTTTCTCACGAAGAAGATCGAAGGCGAGCTCGACCGGGTTGACGAGGTTTGTTCCATTCCGAAACAAGACACGACCGATGCGGCGCTGCGGCCGGCGAATTTCGATGTGACGATGGAAGGGGTGACGTTTTGCTACGATGGCGACCGGCGCGTGATCGATGGCGTGTCCCTCTCCATTCCTGAGGGCACGAGCTGCGCCATCGTCGGTCCGTCAGGCTCGGGTAAGACGACCATCGTGAACCTCATGGCTCGTTTTTGGGACGTGGATGAGGGCTCCGTGCGTCTCGGCGGACAAGATGTGCGCGAGGGCACGGCGGCAAGTTTGTTGGAGAAGGTGTCGATGGTCTTTCAAAACGTGTACCTGTTCAATGACACCGTGGAGAACAACATCAAGTTCGGCGCGCCGAATGCGACGCGAGACCAGGTGGTGGCCGCTGCCCGACGGGCCCGCTGCCACGATTTCATCATGGACATGCCCGAGGGCTTCGACACCGTGCTGGAGGAAGGCGGTGCGAGCCTGTCCGGCGGCGAGCGCCAGCGCATCTCCATCGCGCGTGCCATCATGAAGGATGCCCCCATCGTCATCCTTGACGAGGCGACCAGCTTGGTCGACCCCGAGAACGAGCATGAGCTGATCGCCGCCATTGACGAGCTCACGCATGGCAAGACCCTGGTGAGCATTGCCCATCGCCTGAACACGGTCACTGCGGCGGATCAGATTCTCGTGATTGACAAGGGGCGTGTCGTCCAGCGTGGAACGCATGCCGAGCTCATGGGTCAAGAGGGGATCTATCGGGACTTTGTCACCATGCGGCGCGAGGCCGCTGGCTGGACGCTCGCGGGGTGAAGGTGCCAGGGAGCCGAAAGCGAGAAGGCGGGACGATGGGCGATAAATGCTATAGATAGAGTACCAAAATATGATAAACGACCCTGCCGGCTTCGTGGCGCTGTGCTAGACTGCTGAACGACGGGAGCGTTTCGGCGCCCCTGTCGTTCAGTGGCTGCCCGAGTCATAACGAGGGATCATGATAGAAAAATCAATCTTCGCCCTTCCGGGCGTGCGTTCGACGTTGCTGTTCCTCGTTCTCCTGGACATCGTTCAGGCGTTGGTCATGGTAGGCCAGGCATGGTCTCTGTCTGCAGCCATCGTCAACCTCTGGTCGGGAGATGGATTGGCTGGTCAATTGTGGTGGGTAGTCCTGTTTCTCGCCTGCTTCATCGGTCGTCAGGCGTTGGTGTGCCTGCAGGAGGCCCGACTTGAGGACTATGCGGCCGCGCGAGTCGTCGAATTGCGCAAAAGCCTGCTCGAAAAAGTGTTCATGGGTGGGGTGGGGG
>JAEZDJ010000069.1 GCA_023429565.1 Actinomycetes bacterium | reverse complement strand
CCAAGATGTCACCGGGCTGGCAATCAAGAACTTCGCAGAGCATGTCCAACGTCGAAAACCTGATCGCCCGGATCTTCCCGGTCTTAATGCGCGAGAGGTTGACGTTGGTCACGCCGACACGCTCTGAAAGCTCGTTCAGAGAAATCTTGCGATCGGCCATTACCCGATCTAGTCTTAGAACAATGGGCATTGGGGCACCTATAACGTATCGTCAGAAAGTTCTTGCAAGAGAACACAATATTTGAAAACGAAAGAGAAAGCAAAGACAACCGCTGCGGCAACAAGTGGCGCAAAGTTTATCGCAATTATCGAATTGCCGTTTGTCGACACATAGCCGACATCTACACCACCAACTTGAAGCAAAGAACTATTCCAGGAAATAACAAAATCAAAGACCGTATAGGCAACAAGCATATAAGAAATCAGTCGTAAGCGTTTAACTTGTCTCATAGAAAAAGGCGACTCGCCCTTTGCAACATCGGAGAACACCCCAAGAATGCACGCAAATAAAACTACTATCACAACACCGTAGACAACATGGAGAGCAATCCGGAACAAGCTTTCTCCCACATTTGAGAAGAGTTGACCCGATTCGACGAACAAATAAGCCATCAAACCTGTCGCGATAAGCCAATAAATACAGAAAATAATAAACAAAACTTTCATGACGCGACATATAAAACGGCATACGCCACCGATTCGTTCTAAAGAATCTTCGGTTGTATCTGCGCTGTTTTCCGGCATGACGCTCTCCTTATGAACTTCAACTAACGACAAACCATAATATCATCAGTAAAAAACGAGCATGCGGAAACTAGCAGATTGTTTTAAAAAAGGCCTCTTCGATAGTTTTGAAGAGGCCTTGGCTAGATTGAAAGGCAAATTGATTATGTCCTCAGAATCCAGGGGCAAGACAAATGCCTCCCCAGCCGATAGGATAGCAAACCGCCAGCGGTGTAACGTCACTATAAAACAGCATATCTTTCACCTCCCTCGTGCATGCAACGATGCGGTCATTTTCTCCCCCAAGTCATCGTAAAACGCCTGGGTCATCGTGCAATAGGAATCACGCGACTCCAAATTGCCCGATGCGAACAGCGAGCGAGCCCTACAGCCTCCCCCGCATATTCGTAGATAGTGGCATGATGAGCAACCATCGAAGGTCTCCGCATTCAGAGCGCGGAACCTTTGGCTCACCTCACCCTGCAGCATTTCAGCAACCGTGCCGGTGAACGCATTGCCCATGGCCAGTTCAGGGCGTTGCAGCATATGGCAAGGATAGACGGTTCCATCGGCTCCAACGCTTAATTCCCTGAAACCGGCACCACAATTGCACTTGACGGTCAGGTTCAGTCCAACCGGCGCGTCCATGAAGGCAAGGGGCTTCTTCTCCCCTAGGACCAGCATGCTTTGGCCCAGCGCACGGAGCGCCTCTCCATCGGGCAGCAAAGCCCCCAGCTGTTCATCATCGGGCTCGCATGTCAGCAAGCTGAAATTGATAGAGGCGCCAAGATCGTCGGCAAGTTTCAAATACCCGGCAAGATCGTCGATGTTTCGCCCATGCACCGTGGGGATGATGTGGGCGGGGATGCCGGCGGCACGGACCATACCCACGGCGTCCACCAGCTCATCGAATCGCTGCTGCCTTCTGATATAGGCCGTCGAAGACGCAGAACATCCGTCAAAGGACACCGAGACGCAATCGACATAAGGAGCAAGCTGATCAAGCGCCTCCCTTGACAAGCAAGTCCCGTTTGACAACACGGTCACCTTCGCGATGCCGGCACGCTTCGCGTGCTCGACGATGTCCGGCAAGTCGGAGCGCAAAAAGGGCTCTCCACCAGAAATGACCAATGAGGCAACACCCACAGACGCAAGCTCGTCCACCGCATGCAAGATGTCTTCGAGAGGGGCGTCATCCAAAGCATTGCGCTGGGGATCAAGAGAATAGCACCCCACGCAAGAAAGATTGCACCGTTGAGTGACATGAAGGTAGGAAGCCACCACGCGTGACGTGATGGGCGCATCGACGAAGAACCCTCCCCGATGCAAGTGTTCAAACAGCGCCGCATCAACCGCCGCGGCCTCATGTTCCGGCACGTCCTCCTGAAGCAGCCGAGCGCATATCTCAGCGCCCTCAGACGTCAACCCTATCGCATAGCCGGTCTGCATGTTTCCCACCATGGGTATACCGGCATAGTCGAAGGCGACCACATCCCCATTGAACCTCATACGAGCCCCTCGCCTTCGCCTGAATCTCACACAATCGCCTTGTGAAATAGTATCACGCTACGATAAATATGAAGCCACTTTCTCCAACGGATTTCGGAAAATAACTCATGACATTCAACTAAAAGTTGAATGTTGCAACGGAAATTTGTGGTATTAGCCTCACTTTATATGGGCAAATCCTATTTTTTGCGACATTTCGCCCTTTACTTTCATATTCGAATAGATATCTGCCAGCAAAGCAGTATACTTGGCAACATGATTTGGAGATAAGCATTAATTATTTAACGTTTTATAATAATAGTAGATTAATGAGCAATGCTTTACGGTAGCGTCTCGAGAAGGTTGGCATCATTGAATATCAACCAACTGGAATATTTCGTAGCCACCGTCCAATGCGGCAGTTTCTCCACTGCTGCCAGGGAGCTGTTCATCACGCCTCAGGCAGTATCAAAAGCAGTCGGAGATCTTGAAAAGGAGCTGCACATCCAGCTACTCCAGAAGTCAGGACGCGGCGTAGAGGCGACTCAGTTCGGCACCGTATTTGCCGAACGGTCAGCCGAAATCCTCTCCTGCCTGCTCGATCTGGAAGCCCTCGCCAAGAACTATACCTCCTTCGAGCATGAGAAGGGCCATCTTTCGGTTGCGGTCACCGCATCCTCCTGCCGAGGCAATGTCATCGCGCCGGCCGATTTCGATGCGTTCACCTCAACCTACCCACGGATCGACCTCACGCTTCATTACGGGCAAAGCGGTTCCTGCCTGTCTGCCCTTGAAGAACAGGTGGTCGATGCCGCAATCATTTTCGGAAGGACGACCAAGCCAGGAATTGTCTGCGTCAAGCTGCTGTCCTGCTCCCCCTTGGTCGCGCTGTCGCGCAATCATCCGCTTTCCCACAAGACAAGCATCCGCCTTGCCGAGCTGGAGACATTTCCCGTCGCCATGCCCGAGGATCTGCGTTATTGCTATCCCGCGCTTTCTCACCACTTTAGCAGCCATGGTCTGGCAACGGCCTTTCATGCGCTCCCTCCCATCCCCGAGCAGCATTACCGGTTTCTCGATGGAGAGCAGGGAGTCATGTTCGTGGCGAACGATCCATCCCTGGCCTCGCAATACCCGATGGCAAAGCTTGTTCCCCTCGAAAAGAAAGACGCGGTTCACTTCCCCCTTTGCCTCGCCTATCAGGCCACCCGAATCAACTCTGCGCTCACAAACCTTGAGCGCTATCTGGTTAGCACCGCCTCCCGTATCAGGAAAGGATGCCGATGAAACGAATGTCAACAAAAGACCGACCTTGTCTGACCGCCTGCAGAACCAACCAGGTCCGTTCCGATTTTTCGGCCATATCCCCATCGTTGGAAAGGGAAGCCCGCCATGCCTACTGAATATCGATTTGAAAACGAGCAGCAGATTCTCACAACCGTCAGCGAGACAGCTTATGCCCTCTTCTCTGCTGCGGCAACCTCCGAAGAAGTGACGTCTTTGCGTGATGACGTGCTGAGAAGAGTTGCCGAAGTGGCCAACGCAACGCGCGACCATCTGGCAGAGCAACGACAACGGGGATCAACTGACTGACGCTACCTACGATTCTTTGTCGGCATTGCTTTGGCATGGCATGCTGGAACTGTCTGCCTTGGCTTCATGTTGCCCGTTCATGCGTCGAACGCGTTTCCCGGCACTTCCCCTCCTGCACCACTCGCGCGGCGGCTTGGCGATGCTCGCCCCAAACGCACAGCGAGCGCCCCTTCATGAGCGCCCGCCAGAGAAATCTCCCACTCCCTCAGTCTTACGGTGCAACCGTTTCGTCCTCGTGGTCCTCGAGAACCGGGAGGATACCCTCCTGGAGAGAATCAGGAACGAACGGCTCAAAAAGAGGCTCACCGTTCTGCGACAGCTCGACCATACCGGTCAAGACATCGACATACTGATAAGACTGACGGGCCGTGCGGCCACGTTTACGATCAACTTCCATGATGAACAGCTGGGGGTGCACCTGCATGAGCACGCCTTCGCTCTCGACGATCTTCGAGCGTCCCATATTGGCGCGCACTTTCAGGCGTTGACCGACGAAGTCATGTAACGTATCATGAATGGAGTCGACGATTTTGGCCTGTTTTGCTA
>JAEZDJ010000033.1 GCA_023429565.1 Actinomycetes bacterium | reverse complement strand
TCGTCGGGCGTGTGCAGCCGGGCGACATCATTGTGGCGGAAGAAAACTTCGGCTGCGGCAGCTCGCGCGAGCACGCCCCCATTGCCATCAAGGCCGCTGGCGTCGATGTGGTCATCGCCAAGAGCTTTGCACGCATCTTTTACCGCAACTCCATCAACACGGGTCTCGCCATCATGGAGTGCCCTGAGGCGGTCGACGCCATCAGCCAAGGTGACCTGGTGAGCGTGGACGCTGATTCCGGTGCCATCGTCGACGAGACGACCGGCGCTGTTTTTCAAGCCCAACCCTTCCCGCCGTTCATCCGCGACATCATCGAAGCGGGAGGGCTCATCAACCGCACGAAGGAGAAGTTGGGGAAGTAAAGCGCTCCCGCCGTCTTCTGGGCCGCCGTGCCGTTTGACGCGCGGGTTCTCCGCGATACCTTGTTTGCGGGGTTGGAGGAATCGTGTGCGTCGGTTTCCTTCAGCGAAGGAGCCCTTGCTTGTCGGATTTCCGATATGCGCCTGAGGCCCCGAAGGCAAGATGAGCGCGTGTCTCGACACATGAGCCTCCTTGCCCCGCCTTCCCGCCGGGCGTGCCGGGGAGGCGGGCCGAGCCTGCAAGATTCATAGACCTATGACGTGAGGAACCATCATGACTCAAACTTACAACATCTGCGTTCTCCCCGGTGACGGCATCGGACCGGAAATCATTGCGGAGGGACGCAAGGTCCTCGATGCGGTGGGGGAGAAGCACGGCACGCACTTCAGCTACACGGAGGCTCTGTTGGGCGGGTGCGCCATCGACGCCACGGGCACGGCATTGCCCGAAGAGACGCTGCGCGCCGCCGAAGCTTCCGATGCCGTGTTGCTTGCAGCCGTTGGGGGTCCGAAGTGGGATACGACTGATCCGGGTCAACCCCGTCCCGAGCAGGGACTTCTTGGCATCCGCAAAGCCCTTGGACTGTATGCGAACCTGAGGCCCGTGCGCATCTTCAGAGCGTTGGCCGACGCCTCAACCCTCAAGCCGGAATTCATTGCAGGCGTGGACCTGGTCATCGTGCGCGAGTTGACTGGCGGCCTGTACTTCGGGGATCGCGAACGGGCTTATGACGAGGAAGGCTGCGGGACGGACGGCTCGCGTGGCCAGCGTGCCTATGACATGCTGGAGTATCGTGAGTACGAGATCGAGCGCATCGTGCGCCATGCGTTTGACACGGCGCGCAAGCGACGGAGGCGCGTCCATTCCATCGACAAGGCGAACGTGCTGGAAACAAGCCGCCTTTGGCGGGAAGTGGCGCACCGCGTTGCCGGCGACTACCCCGATGTGGAGTTGTCGGACATGCTCGTCGACAACGCCGCCATGCAGCTTGTCAAAGATCCCGCCCAGTTTGACGTCGTAGTGACCGAGAACATGTTTGGAGACATTCTGTCCGATGAGGCCTCCATGCTCACCGGTTCTCTGGGCATGCTGGCCAGCGCCTCGCTGGGCGATGGCACGGCTCTCTATGAGCCCAGCCATGGCAGTGCCCCCGACATCGCGTGCCAAGGCATAGCGAACCCGCTTGCCCAGATACTGTCTGTCGAGATGATGTTGCGGTACAGCTTTGGCATGGATGAGGCGGCCGACGACATTGCGCGGGCGGTGGAGGCGGTCCTCGACGAAGGTTGGCGTACGGGAGATATCAAGGATGCCGAGACTCCAGCTGACAAGGTTGTCGGAACGCGGCAAATGGGCGATCTCGTGGCAGGGCTCCTGTAGAAAAGAGCCGGTGCGACAACGAAGGTGCCATTCGAGGCGGGGCTGCTTGCGCGGCCCCGCCTCGCTGTTTGGGGAATGGCGTGCCAGAGCCTTTGGACGAAGGAGCGGGGTGTCGCTCGGGCAGTGGGGACTTGAAGGGAACTGGCGTAGGCGGGTTGCTCTGCCGCGCGCTGTCCGAACGGATCGAACGTTCTTCAGGGCTATATGTTGACAACATAGTGCTGAAGGCGTATATATGTTCATGTCATATATAATATTCGAAGGAGGGCGTCATGCCGCGAGGTGATTGCGATGGACCTGCTGCCCGTCGGCCGTGCTGCCGACGCCGGGGCGGCGGCGGAGGTGCGCTCGTCGAGCCGGCGGCGCTTGCCGCTCTGCTCCATGCGGGCGGATATGGCTACGATATGCGGCGGACCATCCTTGACATGACCGACGGCGAAGTGGACGTCGACGTCGGCGGGCTGTATCGGTCCCTGAGAAGGCTCGAGGACGACGGGGCCGTCGTGTCTCGTTGGTGCGAGGACAACGCCGGTCCACGCCGCCGTGAATATGAGCTGACGGAGCAGGGGGTAGAGTTGGCGGAGCAGTGGCTTGACGCCCTCCATGCCCGCCGACGGCTCGACGAGTGCCTGATCGGCTCCCTTGAGAAGGGCTTGGAAGCCTTGGGACAACGTGAAAGCCCCGATTCGCCCGATCGCTGAAACGATGGGTCCTCCCGTACAGGCAGGTGGGCCGAACGGGTGGGCGCTTGATGCTGCAAGAGGGGCCCGCCCGCCTCTTTGGCCGCGTGCAAACCGGCCTTCTCTGGGGGTGCGGCCCGAACGCCGCTTTGCGCCGGGGGGTGACCGCGGGAGCGGGGAGTCCCTTCGCCGAGGGCGGCGCGGCTCGCCCGATGTTGTGGAGCCATTGCCGAGAAAGGTTTTTTCGGCTGACGATGGCAGGATTGCCGGAGCAAAGGCGCTTCGGCTGACAAAGGGGCAAAGGTGCTCCAGAAAGAGGGGTCAACGATGGGCAAGACCTTGAAACTTGCCGTGCCGACCAAGGGCGCGGCCGGGCTCGAATCCGAGCGGGCTGGCCATTTCGGCCACTGTGACTGCTTCACCCTGGTGGACATAGCCGACGGGGTCATTGTCGGCACGTCTGAAGTCTCAAACCCGCCTCATGAGGAAGGCGGATGCCTGCGTCCGGTCGGCTTGCTCGTCGACGCCGGGGCGGATGCGATCGTCGCCGCGGGAATGGGGGCACGCCCCCTCGCTGGCTTCAACCAGGCGGGACTCACCGTGTATTTCGAGAACCGGATGGGGTTTGTCGGCGACGCTGCTCGGCTGGTGGCAGAGGGACGGGCTTCTGTCATGAGCATGGAAAACGCCTGCAACCACCATTGATGCCGGTTGTGGGATTGACGACGCGCTTTTCTGAAAGTATCGGCGTGTCAAGGTTCCCTTGGTTTTTCTGACAAGCCCTCGAGGTCATGCTATGCTGCATTGAATATGACGGAAGGCCAAGGCGAGGAGCAGACGTGGGAAGCATCGAGGAGCAAGAGGGCGTGTATCGGATCGGTGCTTCCAAGATGATGCTCGGTGCTCACCGCATGCTTCCCGATGCGGTTCCTGCGATTCCTGTCGAGCTTGATAAAAGCCCTTCCCTCGAAGCGGGTTTTCCGTCCTACGGCTGGGTGATGGGCGTTTTCCCGGCACCCAACAAGGAGGACCGCTACATTGTCCAGTTCGTCGGCAAGCGGCTGCTCCGCATCCTTGCCTATGCCGACCGTTATGGACGCGTGTTTTCAACCGATCGTCCGCTTGAGGCGCCTCCAGCGCGCAGCCCGGAGATGGAATTCCTGCGGTCGTCCACTCAGGTGGCATCGATGGAGGAGCAGGGGTTCGTGGAGGTGCGTGGAGAAGAGGGGTCAGCGCGCCAAGCGGGGCTCTATCGACGCAGGCATGGCCGCTACTCCCTGCTTGACTCATGGTATGACTTCGGGCCTTACGGTTCCGACCTGAGCTACGACGACGCCCTTGCGCGTGCCTTCCTCGCCTTCTCCTATCGTCCTCGCATGGGCGGCGCGCGCGTTCCCTCGCGCGGAGTCGGCGTGGTGAGGGACCGCCTGCGCGACGGGAAGCTGCTTCCCGCCCTTGAGGCGATCATGGCGGATATACGCAGCGCCGAAGCCGACCCGGTGCTCAACCCTCCCGCCCTTCTCTGCGTGCTCGCCCATTGGCTCGAAGAGGCCGGTTTGGGGAGCATCGTGGAGCGCAAGGTGCCTGTTGGAGCTTTGAGACTGGTGCGCACCATGCAATATGCCGGCACGTTTTACGTTTCCCTGGAAGAGGCGGGCGCTCCTGTGTCGCGCCGAGAGATATGGGCTCTCGAAGCCGCTCTCAACCGCTATCTTCTGCTGAACGAGGCGTTTGGCGACCAGGCGTCTCTGGCGACGGTGGCCGATTGCTCCCGTTGGGATGAGTATCTCACCGAAACGGTCGGAGTCCAAGAGCTTTCTTCGGCCTGCGCCGAAGGCGTTCCTGACGGAGCGCCACATGGAGAATGGGAATTGAGGTGCGGCATCAGCGCCGCCATAGAGCGCCTCCGCCTTCCTTTTCGCATAGATGTGCAGCTGCAGGTCAACGCTTTGGAGGGCGTCGTCGCGCTCGACCTCACGGTTCCCGACGCAGCGCTCATGGCCTCGTGGCGATGGGGCGAGGTGCCTGCGGGGGACGGGGTTGTTGAGGAGCGGGTCGCCCTTTCTTGGGAAGAGAGGGAGGCCTGCAGCCGGCGTTACGCCATGCACCTGTGCCTGGCCCTTGTGGCGGCTGCCTTCGATGCCTCGGAGACCGTCCAGCGGGTGGACGTCGTCGCCCGGCCGTTCGAGGACGAGCGCACGGATGCGGAGGACGTCTCGGATGGAGACCGCGAATTTCCCGTCGACGAAGGCCTGCCCGCCTATCTCCAGGTGACGTTCTTGCGAACCCTGTTTGCCGATGCCGGCAGATTCGGCTCGGCGCTCACCGGCGATCCTCTGCCCCTGCTCGTGCAAGCCGGTGCCGTGTTCGAGGTGCCGGCTGCTGATCCCTTCGCTGTGGTCAATGCGTTTCCCGCGGCAAGGAAGCGGTCCCTTGTCCCCGAATCGATCGACGAGCCCTTGCCCCTCGCGGCGCAGACTGTGCTCGGCGCCGAGCGGGCACGTGATGTGCGCATTGACTTTTCTGCCTATCGAAGGAAGATCGGCGAGGGAATTGCGGACCGCGTTGCCCGTGCGTCCAACACGACCGAGGCCATTCGCATCGTGCGCGAGGAGCAGGCTGCTGCAGAGGGGCGTGACGACGATCGCACCGCCCTTGCTGCGACGCGCCTCATGGCCGCATTGGCCGAGGGGTCGCTCGACACGGAGGATCAGAATGCCGTCGTCAGCCGCTTTCTGGGAGAGGACCGCTGCCTGGCGGCACTGGGCCGCGCACGGGGATATGCTCGGCAAGATCCTGAGAAGGCGGCAACCATCCTGACCGATGCCATTGACGAGGCCGCTGCTCTTGACGGATACGTCGACGGTGCTGCCACGGTCTACCGCTCGTTCGATTCCTATGTGTCGCGCGTGCTGTACAACCGGGCCCGTGCGGAGGCATCCGAGAAGGAGCGCTTCGCGGTCGGCGCCCTCTTTTCTTCGCCGGTCGGCATCCTTCTGCCCGAAGAGGCTGCCGCTGCCGACGTGGGCAAACGGCTCGAGCTCGTCCCAGCCTCGTTCTACCTCTGCCATCTCGAGGTCGTCCGTCTGCTGGAGCACTCGTTCGAGCGTGCAGACGAGGCGTTGCGCTATGGCCGCAATGCGCTTCGGGTGGGGCCGACCACGCCGGCCGGCTACCGGCAGCTTGGACGCGCCTATATGCTGGTGGGGGATATGGACAACGCGATCTCCGTGCTGCGTGCCGGGTTGCATGTGGCTTTGCAGCCGGGCGATATCGCGGTGGCCTACTATCAGCTTGCCTATGCGCTGTGGAAGACGGGAGAGTCTCATCTTGGCGCCGCCTGCTACCTCAAGTCCATCATGACGTCCCCGGTCGTGTCCCTTCAGGCGACCGCCGAACTTCGGGAGCTTATCGACGAGCATGGCGTCGATCCGATAAAGCATGAGGATGTCGATGGAATGCTGTCCGACGCGGGCATCGCGCTCGCTCCCGTCGACGAGGCGATGTCTGTGCTCGAAGAGGGATCGGTGGTTGCCGTCGATGCCGGATTGTTCCCCGTGGCGCATAACCTGCTTTCGCTGCGCCTGCATTATCGACCCGATGACGCGCTGATGAACGTGTTGCGCTCCTTGGACGACTAACCTCAAGGCGAACGGCAAAGGCCGTGCCCCTGTCCGGCGAATGCGGGACAAGGCGCGCTTTGGGGATGCGGTGACCGACCGCTGACTCCGCACCAACCTGCGCTACAATGAAAACCTCTGCGAACCGATCTGCACCACATGATATGGAGGGTGGCCCTATGGCACTGCAAGCTCCCGAAGGAACAAAGGATCTTTTGCCTGACGAGGCTAAGTTCTGGGCCCATTTCAAGGAGACGGCTGCCGAGATCTTCGGACGCTACGGATACGCGACCATCGAGACGCCCCTGTTCGAACAGACAGAATTGTTCGTTCGCGGCATCGGGGAAGCAACCGACGTCGTGTCGAAGGAGATGTTCACGGCCATTTCGGGAGAGAACCTGAAAAAGCTGCTGGGGGGAGGCACAATCAAGGGCAAGAGCCGCCTGTCGCTGCGTCCCGAGGGCACCGCGGGCGTGGTCCGTGCCGTTGTCCAACATGACCTGGTCCCGCAAGGAGCCGCTCCCGCCAAGCTCATGTACGCAGGCCCCATGTTTCGGGCCGAACGGCCGCAAAAAGGACGTCAACGCCAGTTCAACCAGGTGGGCATCGAGTGCCTTGGTGCAGAGGAGCCCAGCGTCGATGCCGAGGGCATCATCATGCTCATGCGCTTTTACGAGGCTATCGGCATACCTTCGGACTCCATGCAGCTTTTGGTGAACTCGATGGGATGCGAGAAGTGCCGTCCGGCGTATCGTGATGCGGTGCGCGACTACATGAACCAGCACCTTGACGAGCTGTGCGACGAATGCAAGCACCGCGCCGAGGCAAACCCGCTGCGGGCGTTCGACTGCAAGAATCCCACCTGCGCCTCCGTCATGAATGACGCGCCAAGCATCGTCGACTATCTGTGCGAAGGCTGTCGTGAACACTATGCCGCCGTGAAGGGACACCTTGACGATGCGGGATTGGGCTACACGGAGGACGTCAGGCTGGTGCGCGGCCTCGATTATTACACGCGCACGGTGTTCGAGGTTCAGGTCGTCGACGGCCTGGGCTCCCAGAACGCCGTCGGTGGCGGCGGACGGTATGACAAGCTGGCCGAGGAGGTGGGAGGACGCCCGACGCCCGGCTTTGGCTTTGCCTTGGGATATGAGCGTTGCGTGCTTGCCCTGCAGGCGACGGGCTTCGCCTTCCCTCCCTCCTCGCGCTGCGACCTGTTTGTGGCGGCCGTGGACGGTTCGGTGAGAAACGAGGTGTTCCGTTTGGTGCAGGAATGCCGCGATGCCGGCCTTGCCGCAGAGATGGATCACCAGCAGCGCAGTATGAAGGGCCAGTTCAAATTGGCCGACAAGCTTGGCGCCGCCATCGTCGCTGTGCTCGGCCCAGACGAGTTTGCGGCCGGCACCGTCACCATTCGGAACATGAAGACGCACGGCGAGCATGAAATTGCCCTCGATGGCCTGAAGTCTTTGCTCGGCCAGCTTGGCGGACTCCTGCAAGAGAGGGACCCGCAGACAATCGATGAGGCGCTCGAGGGGCTGCGAGTAAAGTGATAGCCATGCGCGAGGTAATTTATCCTTGACAAAGGATAAATAGTTTTCTATCATGGTCGCTGCGGAAACGATCGATCGAACCCCTCTCGATCCCTCTCGTTTCACTCGTCCAGTTCGAGACCGCCCTTCGCGGTCTCGACGCATTTTTCTGGCCGCATGTCCGCTTTTCTTTTTTTGCGATATGTCCTCCGCCATGCCTGCGAGGGGGAATGGCGTTCCTCTCCTC
>JAEZDJ010000090.1 GCA_023429565.1 Actinomycetes bacterium | reverse complement strand
ACGCTCGCAGAGCTGCGCGAAGCGGTGGACGCCTATCTTCACTGGTACAATGAGGAGCGGATCAAGGTATCATTGGGCGGTCTCAGTCCACTGCAATACAGAAGGCAGCTTGGGTTGGCTGCATGAGAAAATGTGTTCCTTGGAATGTCCGCACCCCCTACCGTCAAGAAACTTTCGCACTTTCGCTTACACTTCCAGATAGCCGTCGGCTTCACTGCGCTTATCGTCAGGCGTTCATCTCCTCTAGCATCGATACATCCAGATATCTTCGTTTACCCCAACCTGACTCGGCTATGTATTTGCATCTGGCCGTGACCAACATAAGTGCCGAATTGCCGTCGGGGAAGGTGCCCACCACGCGCGTGCGGCGTCTGATCTCTCGGTTCAACCTCTCGATGGCGTTGTTCGTGCGGATGCGAACCCAATGCGGCATAGGGAAATTCGTATAGGCCAGCGTCTCGACAACGCCTTCTCTCACGGTCTTGGCGGCTGCGACAAGTTTCATCTCCTCGAGCGTGGAAGCAACCTCATCGGCCTTTCGCATCGACGCCTCGAAGCTTTCCTGAGCATGAATTGCCTTGAGCATCCTGGCGACGAGAGGCCGCTTGCCCTTTGGCGCCTTGCTCCACACATTGCGATAGAAATGTACCGTGCAACGCTGATATCTTGCCCGGGGGAACACCTCTTCAAGAGCCCCGAGCATGCCAGAGGACTTGTCACCGGTGACCATGCGGACACCCTTCAAACCCCGCGACTTCAGCCAGATGAGAAACTCCATCCAAGAGTCCTTTGACTCGGTGAATCCCTCGGCACATCCTATGATCTCGCGATACCCGTCCTCGTTCACGCCGATGGCGATCATGACAGCGACGTTCTCATATGAGCCTCCCCAGCTGCGCTTGAGATAGATTCCATCGACGTAGACATAGGGATACTCGCTCTCCAAGGGACGGGATCTCCAGCGTTCCACCGATTCGAAGGCCTTTTCGTTGAGGTTTGACACCGTGGAGGCAGACACCTTCGCACCCCAGAGGATCTCGCTCACGTCCTCGATGCGTCTCGTCGACACGCCCGCCAGATACATCTCGATCATGGCTTCTTCCACACTCGTCTCACGCCTGCGGTAGCGCTCGATGACTGCGGTTTGGAACGTCGCTCCACGAAGCTTGGGGACCGACAACTCTATCTCTCCGGAGGTGGTTACAAGCTTCCTTTTGTAATGCCCTGACCTGTAGGCCTCGCGCTCGGCGCTGCGCTCATAGCGTTCGGCCCCCACCAGCTCGTCGGCTTCCTCGTCCAGAAGCTCATTGAGGGTTTGCTCGACGGTTGTTTTGACGAGTTCCTTGAGTTCGCTCTTTATGGCAGCCTCGTCGACTGATACGATTTGCTCGGATATGGTTCGCTGTTCCTTTCGGCATATTTGGTTCTTGGTCGATTCAAATAATACCGACGGCCCTCGGACCATGTCTATACTTCTATCTGGATGTATTCATTTTTGAAAGTACGAAAGAAATTGTACGTCACCATGCTTTCAAATTAATCCTTCAATCTATCCTCGGTTTTCAGATGACTGCTTTGGCGCCTCTGTTCGCATTTTCAATTGCTATGAGATCTGGAACATGATATTGCTGAATAGCAATATCATAACGCGACAACTGCATACGGTACTCTTTCAGAATTTCATTGCCCACAACAGCAATCGCGCCGGTCGGCTCAAAAATATAACGAGACATCATATCAACGAACTTTGGAAGCATAGAGTTTCTTCCCGCTAGCTTCATACGCGAAAATCCCCTATCGGCAAGCTCTTCTATACGAGTTTCCGACATGAATAAATTTGCTTTTAAACGATATTTCATATCAGAAAGGGCATATAAAGAAAAGCACTCCTGACAGCGCCCGATTTGTCCCTTACTATTCCAGTCCTCAATTGCTTCGAGGTGTCTATTGTAAACCACGACGATTCCGACCCCCGAATCCGACGTTTCAGATCCTTGGCTACAAATCAAGCAGACCCCCCAGTACAGCTGCATGGACCCCCTGATCTTGTTGGTCGTGGGAAGCCGAAGACCTCCCACGACCGCCATGCGTTTCTACCTTCTAGAGCGCACCCTTTCCCTCATGGGCTGCTCGCCTTTGATCTCAACCCAATGAGCACCGGGAACCAGGCGCGCGTAGATGCTGTTCGCCTGGATCTTCTCGTTGATGCGCTGCTGCCACTGCGATGGATGAAGAAGCGAGCATATGATCGTTGATCCGGTGTACTCTCGCCTCTCGAGCAGTTCCAGAAGTATCTGAACCTGCGTCAGCTTTGGGATAGACACGAGAAAGTCATCCAGTATCAAGACCTTGGCCTTTGCAAACTCGTTGAATTTGGCAAGATAGCGCCCTTTCGTCTCGGCGATCTCAAGTTCTTCGAACAAGTCGCTCAATCTGGTATAACGTGTATTGATGCCATGCCTGCAGGCGGCATTGCCAAGGGCGCACCCGACATAGCTTTTCCCGCAGTCGGATGCGCCCAGCACCAAAACGTTGTCGCTGTCCCAGCACCAAAACGTTGTCGCTGTCCGCGACAAACGAGCATCCCGCCAGTTCTACGATGAGGTCTCTGTCGAGTCCCCGGTCGGCGTCGTAGATGATCTCCTCAGTATAGGCGTCAGGCTGCGCGAGCTTGGCTTTGTTGTGCATGGCCCTGACCTTGTTGTCGCGCTTGAGATCGTGCTGCGCCTGCAAGAGCAGCCCGAGCTTTTCATGGAAGGTCATCTGGGCCATGCCATCGGATGCCCAGCTCTCATATTCGGCAAGCATGCCTCTGAGTTTGAGGTCGGCCATGAGATGTCTGATCGTCTCGTCAGTCATTGCGCTCCCTCCGACTCGCGATGCTTGCCATAATCGCCGGGGTCCCTCAGATACCCCACATCCCCGATCTCCCCTGCCGCCAACTCATCGAAGCCCAAGCGTTGCAGCGGCTCGTCCTCGATCGCCGCCAAGATGTTCTTTATCTGCGTGTAGCTTGGAACTTGGGCAAATCTCAAGGCACGCGAGCACGCCTCCTCCACAAGCTGTGGGCCTTTCCTGTCGACAAGAGACTTGATCCCCCGGCATGAGCGGTATGCCTGCTGCTCGATCTTCCTTGAGTCGAGAATCGCCCGCACGGCAGCTTCGGTGGAAGGCCCGATGCCGTGCGCCCACTTGAGGAACCCCGGTGCAGACCACAGCTTGTGGGTGGATGTGCGCAGCTGCGGCGGCATGTGATCTTCGACGGTGGAGCACTGTCCGAGACGTCCACGCAGACGCTTGTGCATGCAAAGCATCTCGTCGTCGCAGTAGACGGTGATGACGGAATCGCTCACCCGCAGATCGAGGGTGCGGCCTATATAGGCGCATGGCGCGGAGTACCTCATCCTTTCGAATTGGAAGTGGCAGTCGGGCTGGAGCTTCGCGCTTTTCCATAGGGCAAGCTCGAATTCGGAGCACGGGAGGGGAAGGAGGGCCTCCGCCTCTTCATCGAAGAATATCTGATTCCGGGAAAGGCCCTTGGCTGGTTGAACCTGATCGTTCAACTCTTCTATGCGCTCGCATATCGCCTCGTTGAGCTTTGCGAATGTGAAAAACGCCTTGTTGCGCAGATAGGCTATGACCCAGGTTTCCACGATCTTGACCGAGCGTTCGACGTGGGCTTTTCCTTTGGGGTAGTAGGCGTCGGCAGGTACGATTTTAGTGCCGTAGTGATCGGCCATGCGAGCGTAGTTCTCGTTGATGACGGGTTCGTAGGGGTCCACGGTTCGAACGCCGCATTTGAGGTTGTCTGGGATGGTGATGGCCGGGACGCCTCCGAAGTAGCGGTAGGCGTGATTGTGCGCCGCTATCCAGGAGCGCTGCTTCATGTCAGGGAAGGCCTCGGCGTAAAACCTGCCCGAGTAAGGCAGCGACATCACGAAGAAGTATGCTTTGTGCTGTTCGGACGTGAGCTTGTCGGTGACATGTCCGATCCCGCCAACCCAGTCGCTCTGTGCCGCAAAACCCGGTTTGTGCACGAGCCGGGTGGTGACGTTTGCCTCATTCGCCCACCTCTTGTAGAGTTCGCAGAACCTCGAGTACTGATACGGCGTGGCGCCGCGGGCAGCGCACCCGTCGCAATACTCGACCCAGAGCAGTTTCTTGTTGACGTATTTCTTGTCGAGCTCGCGGGCTATGTATGCGAAGTCGGGCATTTCATGGCTGTTCTTGGGGCTGGCATTTTCTTTAAGCGCGGCCTCGACCTCATCTGCGGTCATCATGCGCACTCGCTCATAGGTCAAGTCCATGTCTGCTGCGTGTCGAATGGTGGTACGGACTTTTTCTTTACCGCTCTTGAGCGCCCGCATGATGGGCTTGATCTTCAACCCCTTTCCGTCTTGGTACAGTTCGAGTATCTCTTTTCTGGTGGCCATAAAGGCCTCCTTCCGTCGTTGCGGCCCGCTGATTCGGACTTCGCATGACAAAAAGGATAAAGGTAGCATCAGGGGGTTCAATCTTCGGATTCGGGGGCCTGGATTATTGGATAAGGGGGTCGGAGTGGGCGGTGTTTACAGTCTATAAACATTTTTGCAATTAGGCATGCAAAATTGATTGACTATGATCTCGATGCGGTCACTAACATCTGCAACGCTATTGAGATTCTCGTCTTTAGATGCGAATTCGCACCGAACGACCACTTCGTCATAGAGCTCAAGCAAACGCAAATAGTAATCAACTTCGTTGCCAAGACCCTGTTTATAATCGCACATTGCTTTATTGAGAGAAGCGATTGTTTTGATCTTCGGATGGGTTTTTCGTATATAAGCCGCAAGCCCATCATCGAACACAATCGCCTGACCGCTGTATTCCGCAATCAGATCAAGTATTAGATGGCCTGCCCCCATTTTCTGTACCAACCAAAATGTTAGTTTCTAAGCTGCGATCGCTTGGATTGCAGGAGGTCTGTAGCCAAGCGAGCTGTGGGGTCGTTCGTAGTTATAGTAGCGTATCCATTGCCTTGTGAGCACTTCGACCTCGTACCGTGTCTCGAATACCTCTCCGTTCAAGAACTCGTCTCTCATCTTCGAGTTGAAGCTCTCACAATAACCGTTCTCCCAAGGGCTTCCCGGCTCGATATAGAGCGTCTGGACTTCTGCAGCGGCCAGGTATTCCCTTACCTTAATCGCCACGAACTCACTTCCGTTGTCGGATCGGATGTATTCGGGGCAGCCATGGATCAAAAAGGCATCCCTTAAGGCATCGATAACAGAGTTACCTCGCCAGCTTCGCCTCGGTATGCAGGCGATCAGCCTGCGGTCATATTCATCGATGATATTGAGCCAACGGATCTTTCTGCCATTTGCCAAGGCATCTTCAACGAAGTCGTAGCTCCAGACATGGTTGGAATGCTCGGGTCTCATGCGCACACATGAGCCGTCGGCAAGCCATATCCTTCTTCTCTTAGGCTGTTTACGTGGAACCTTGAGTCCTTGCTCTCGCCAGATTTTCTCGACTCGCTTGTGGTTCACCTCGAAGCCTTTTTTGTGCAGCATTGCCGTGACCCTCCTGTAACCGTAGCGTCCGTAGTTCGAGGCGAGATAGGTGATGGCTGCTGTGAGTGCATCCTCATCATCGCGCTTCAGCGGCTTATAGCGTTTCGTCGAGCGTGGGAATGCTGGTGCCCTGCAGGCCACGCGCTCCGATACCTGCAGCTTATCCTGCATATATCGGGCAGCGCGCCTCTTTGCTGCAGGGCCTAGAATTTTCCCTCAACGACCTCCTTCAGAACAGCGTTATCGACGCTGAGGTCAGCCACTATCTTTTTGAGTCGTTCGTTTTCCTTCTCAAGCGCCTTGAGCTTCTTGGCTTCGCTGGTGGACATGCCACCGTACTTGTTGCGCCAACGGTAATAGGTCTGCTCGTTGATGCCTATCTCTCGGCAGCTCTCCTGGACGGTCCTGCCTTGGCCAACCATCACCTCGACTTTTCGCAGGTTCATGATGATCTGCTCTGTGGTGTAGCGTGTCTTTTTCATTGTCTGGTCCTTTCCCTTCAGTGTCGAATTCTATCTATTTCCTAACACTGAGGTTGGATCAGATTCAGGGGGTCATGCCACATCCGAAACCCCTGACACAGAACCCCATCAGGGAAGCTACCCCTTCTTGGTCGCCTTGCTCAGCCTGCCGCTGTGGTTGAAACCCGTTGAAGGATGTTGGCCCTCTTTGCCGATGACGACGCGGCTGCCGTTGAGGGTGCCGATCTCCTTCTTCATGTCGGCAATCAGGCTGATTGCCAATTGCATCGAAAAGTCTTGACGCACGACCAAACGCTCCACGTTGACCTCTTCGAGATTGGCGGGCATGGGATAGGCGGGAACCAGCCATCCGCTCATGCGCAGGCGATCGGCAAGGTCGTACAACGTCCACGGAACGTCGCTGTCTTCTTTCAGCGCCCAGCACACGATGGGAATCTGGCTGGCCTTCTCATACAGGTCGAAGAGACCCATCGCCTCAATCTCCTCCGCCATGTAACGTGCGACGTCCAACGTGCGCTGGTGAATCTCTCGGTAGCCCTCGAAACCGTTGCGCATGAACGTGTAGTACTGTCCCACAATCTGAGATGCCGAACGCGAGAAGTTGATCGCAACGGTTGCCTCTTCCCCGCCCAAATAGGAAACCCAGAAAATAAGGTCTTCGGGTAGGGCCTCTTTGCTTCGCCACACGATCCAACCGACACCGGGGTACACCAAGCCGTATTTATGCCCCGAAGTGCTGATGGACCAGACGTTCTTGCATCTGAAATCCCATTTCAGATCGGGTTCCACAAACGGCGTCACCATCGCCCCCGAAGCCCCGTCGACGTGTATCCTGATGGGCAGGTGGGGATGGTTGGCATTGTAGCTTTCGACAAGGCCGTCAAGCGTTTCGATATCATCGTATTTACCGGTATAGGTTATGCCCAAAATCGCCGCTATGCCAATGGTGTAGTCGTCTGCATAGCTCATCACCGTGTCCATGTTGAGCGACAAATGGTCCTTTTCCAGCGGGACCAGCCTCATCTCCACGTCCCAGTAGCGGCAGAACTTTTCCCAACACACCTGATATCCGGAGGAGATTATCAAATTCGGCTGCTTGGCACACCGATCGACTCCCGCAGCATCGGCGAGCTTCTTCCATCGGAAGAGCATGGCAAGGCCTCCCAGCATGCACGCCTCGGACGATCCCACCGTCGAAGTCCCCATCGGCTCCTCCGCCTGACTGACATTCCAAAGGTCTCCGATGATCGCGACGCAGCGATTTTCAAGGTTGGCCGTCATGGGGTATTCGTCTTTGTCGATGGCATTTTTCTCAAAGTTCTCCGCCATGATCTTTGTGGCAGTGGGTTCCATATAGGTCTGGCAAAATGTTGCGAGGTTCTGGGTCGCGTTTCCCTCTATGGAGAGATACTCGTTGATCATCTCATAGGCAATGCGCGGTTCGACGGACTCCTTGTTCATCGTGTCCACCGGCATGAAGGCGTCGGACGCTTCCGAACCAAAGATGGGAGTGAGGTATTTCGTCTTCTCGTCCATCTGTTCCAGGATTGAGTTCTTTTTGCTCATGCTTTCCTCCAAACAGTTGATGCCGCTCGCTTGTGGCACGCATTCCGGTCAAGAGCTTCGCAAACACGCCGCCGTTTCGTCCCCCGCGTCTGCAACGTGCGGCGTACCCTGTGCGGGAGGATGTATCTCCCTGATAGTACCGATCCTGCATCGGAATCGCGCGAACCATTACCTGATTGAGAAAGTCCGCCCTCATCTTACCCATACCTTGCCCCCTAAATGAAAACAGAATGATTACCGATAGCCCAAGCCAAGGCAGTAGGCAAACGGATAGACAGGGAGGTCACAGCCATTCCCCTAGGTGATATGCTCCAATGAGGATCGAAAACACCGCGTTCTAAACGAGGTGTCTCAATCCATTGAAGTGCTCCTGCGTCAGATAGAACATATGTAAGTCGAACACCTTGCCATCATAGCGAGTCTCGCCCGCATGCAGCATTCCCTCCCGCACAAAGCCGCAATGTTCCAGCACCCTTTGCGATGCTTCGTTGAAATCGTAGGTGTTCGAAGTCAGCAGAGAAGCCTTCGCCGTTTCAAAGCCATAAGCCACCACGGCCTTCGCGGCCTCGGTCATATAGCCCCTGCCCCAACATTCTTGAGCGAGCGCATAGCCCAACATAAGCACATCGGTTCCAGGACGATGGGGGTCGGGCAACAAGCCGATCGAACCTACCATCTTGCCGCTGTCGTCAATCATGCCAAACACATGGGGCTGCCCGATGAACACCTGCGCCATGAGCTCCCTGGTGTTCTCTACGCTATCATGAGGGGCCCACCCCGCGCGCGGCCCCACCTCAGGGTTCTTGCAGTACGCATATATGTCTTCTGCATCCTCGTCGACGATGTGCCTCAGCAGCAACCGCTCCGTTGTAAGAATCATGGCAGACCCTCTTCCTCAGCATTTCAACCTGCGGCGAACCCTTCCAAGCATCATCCCCGAACGCCAAAGCCATCCATGCCTCGCCCCTCTTCCGAACGGCCGACCTGGCTTATCGCGCACTTCTTTTGGCTCTCCCTGAATTGTGATTCGCTGAAACTATTCCGCAAGGATTATCGCACATGCAGGGCAGCCCCATCTGTCGCCCTTTGTTGCACTGTTTGTTTTTGATTTCCAAAAGTATTGACAACCGGTTTCACGCGAGTATATTAGTTTTCCAATATTTAATTGTGCACAATACAAATGAGGGAGCAATCATGGCATTTTATGATCTGGTCGTCAAAGACGCACAGAGATCTGACGTAAGCCTGTCAGACTACAAAGGCAAGGTCCTGCTCATCGTCAACACGGCAACAAAGTGTGGGTTTACTCCGCAGTACGATGCTCTTGAGGCCCTGTACAAGAAGTATCGGGACCAAGGATTCGAAATTCTTGACTTCCCTTGCAACCAATTCGGGCATCAAGCCCCCGGCTCGGCTGACGAGATAGCGAGCTTCTGCCAGCTGAAGTTCGGCACAACCTTCAAGCAATTCGCCAAGATCGACGTGAACGGCAAAAACGAAAGTCCACTCTACACGTATTTGAAGCAGGAAAAGAGCGGCGCGCTTTCGGGTGCGATCAAATGGAACTTCACCAAGTTTCTCATTGACAGGAATGGCGAGGTCGTCGGTCGCTACGCCCCCACGGCCCAGCCTAAGTCGCTGGATGGCGACATAGCGGAGAAGCTGGAGGAAGCCCGATGAGCGCCGCCGTCAGATACCTCTCCAAGTCCGGCAACACGAAGAAGGTGGCCGAAGCCATCGCCGAGGCCATCGGAGCACAGGCGAAACCGATACCCGCCGCAATCGGCGAAGAGGTCGATCTGCCTTTTCTCGGCGGCGCAATCTATGGGTTTGGCATAGATGAGAGTTTGAAGGCCTACATCGCGACTTTACCCAGTACCATACAACGCGTGGCGATATTCAGCACCACCGCCGTGGTGCCGTCCGCCTACCCGCACATGAGCACATTGCTTGAAAAACGGGGCCTGAACGTGTGCAAGGATGAGTTCCATTGTTGGGGGAAGTTCTCATTCACGCATAAAGGGCGACCGAACGACGACGACCTGGAAGACGCCGCGACTTTTGCAAGGAGGGTGGCACATGACAGAACATGATGTCCTGAAGCTGGAAAACCAGCTCTGCTTTCCTTTGTATGCCGCCGCCAAAGAGGTGGTGAGCCAATACAAGCCGCTGCTCAGCGACATCGACCTGACCTACACCCAGTACATCACGATGATGGTGCTGTGGGAATATGGGTCGGCCAGCGTGGGTGAAATCGGAGATCGGCTGTATCTCGATTCCGGAACGCTCACGCCGCTGCTCAAACGCTTGGAGGCCAAGGGCCTCATCCGTCGCGAGCGTTCCGCGACCGACGAGCGAACGGTCGTCATCAGCCTCACTGACGACGGCGTGGCGCTGGAAGATCGCGCAGCACAGGTGCCGTTGAAACTTGCAACTTGCATGCCGCTCAGCCAAGATGAATCCCAGACGCTCTATCAACTCCTGTACAAGCTGTTGGAAAACTTCACCTGCGGGCATCAGGCCTCGCAGAACCGGTAGAAACGGAGATCGCCGTGTTACGGATACCCTCAGCAAAATTGCTCCTTGTCGTGGCTTTGGTTTGGCTGCTTGCCGGAGCGAACATTCTCGCTGTCGGCATCTCGCAGACCGCCCTTTGGCATGACTGGTGGGTTTTCGCGTCAGCCGCCGCAGTCTGGGTCTTGTTTGCGGGCGTGATTTTTCCGCCCGTCGTCAAACGTTACTCGCAACGCATCGAGAATTTCGCCACTGACCGCGCTCCCCTCTGGGCCGCATTTGACGTCAAGGGCTACCTGATCGTCGTCGCCATGATGAGCGTCGGCATTGGGCTGAGACTCTCTTCCCTGGTACCTGGCTGGTTTATCGCGCTGTTTTACCTTGGTCTCGGCCTGGCGCTCATCATGGCGGCACTTGCATTTTTGCACAACTACGGCGCATTGATGTGGCGACGGACCCATCCTGACGCCCCCCACGCGCACCGCCATAGCCCATCGGCGCATTCTGAACAGCGGTCTTCGGAATAGGCGACACGCGCAAACGGCGCTTCTCACGCAACTGAAAGTTTCCCTCAAATGGCCACCAGAATCGGTGGCCTCAGCTTTTGCGCAACCCCAAAGTGAAGCGTGCTCGCATTGACCCACTCGTAAGGAGCACGCATGAGAACCTCCCGCATCAACAAATCGAAAGAAACCTCCGAAGAGAAAGCGACCAGCGAACTCCGCACGGCCGAGGGGCACCGACTGCCCCAGCATTGGCTGGCAGCCGTGGCCATCGTGTGGACGGGATTCGCGCTCACCTCGTTTGCCGGCATGGCAGCAAGCTATGCATCGGTGTGGTACGTGACGGAATCCACGGAAAGTCCTTTGATGTTGGCCTTCGTCTACGTCTGCGCATTCTTGCCCATCGGCCTCCTGTCCCCCCTTGCAGGCATCGTTGCCGACCGATTCAACCGCAAGCATATCGTCATGGCATGTGACGCATTCCTTGCCGTGAGCGCCGCGGCGATGGCCGGACTGGTGGCCCTCGGGGCCCTCTCCTTGCCGCTCATCTTCATCATGGTCACGCTGTTCGGGGTTGAGCAAGCCTTTCGCCAACCGGCATTCAACGCAGCCATGCCGCTGATCGTTCCAGAAAAGCACCTCATGCGCATCAACATGCTGGACAACCTGCTCTCAAGCGTGTCCATGATCTGTGCGCCGGCATTGGGCATTCTGCTGTATACGACCTTCGGACTACAGGCGGTCATGCTCTTCAACGCAGGAGGCGCAACCCTCGCAGCCGTCACCATGGCATTTGCAACCGTTCCCACCGTCTTCGCGCAGCGCAGCAGGGAACAGGGTACGTTTGCCAACCTCAAGGAAGGATGGAATGCCCTCTCGTCAAACAAGGGTGTGCTCATCCTCTGTGGAGGCGTCGTCGTGGGAATGATGGCATACGGCCCCCTCGATTCGCTCATTCCGCTCATGGTCGAGCAGGTGTTTGGAGGAAATGGTTACCTTGCCTCCCTCATCACCGCAATTTTCGGCATAGGCATGCTGGCAGGATCGGTCATTCTCATGGTTCGGGGAGGAACTGGCTCTCTGCCTCGCATCATCGTTGGAGCCGCACTTGTCGTCGGCACGGCCACCGTGATTGCAGGGCTGCTTCCCTCGAATGGCTTTGTGGGATTCGCGGTTGCTGTCGGGTTCATGGCCGTAGCCTGCGCCGGGTTCAACGGCCCCCTGATGACCATCATCCAAACGCACGTCGCCTCTGACAAGCTTGGACGGGTCATGGGACTCTTCTCGGCAGCCATGGGACTCGCCATTCCGGCAGGAACGGCGCTCGGTGGTGCACTGGCCGAGGCTATTGGAGTCTCGTCATTTTTCGTGGCGGACGGCATCGTCGTCTTGATCATCGCGGCGGCGCTGGGCTCGTTCAAAAGCGTGCGCGCCCTCAATGACGAAACCGGGATCAACAGGGCTGCAGCCAACAACAATCCCGTGGCCGCACAAGGGCCGGAAACAAACTGATCCCTGGTTCCTACACCTTTTTAACCAGCAGCATACGCCGCTATGCCAAAGGTGCGCGGACCGCAGTGGGACGAGATGACGCAGCCCGTCTCAACCCATTGAATGTTTTGAAATCCATGCTCGCGCACCAGATCTTCCGCAAGTCGACAGATATCTTTCGAGAGGCCACACGAGCGAATGAGGGAAACGCGGCTCGTGTCCATAGGCTCGCGCGTCAGAAAATTCTTCAGCGTGGCCTTCACCACCTTCGCCATTGATCCATGACGCTTTTCGGTGACGACGAGTCGACCATCCAGAATCTCGACGGTTGGCTTGATGTTCAGTATCTGAGCACCTACATACGCGACGTTGCTCAACCGACCTCCAGCACGAAGGAAAGCAAGGTCGCTGGGTATGAATGACATACGCGAACGCTTCACCCGTTCCAGGACGAAGCGTTCTATGTCCTGAGGCGTGGCAGAAGCATTTTCTTGAATAAAACGAACGGTGTCAGTGACGATCATTCCCTGACCGGCGGAGACACATTTGGTGTCCACCATGGTGATGTAATCACGACCGAAGGCGGCTTTGCGTGCAGAATCGAACGAACAGGTTGTCACGGCTGAGTAAGCCAGATACATGATGTGTGCATCGGGCCGCTCGCTGTGGATGCGGTCGAAGACGGTTTCGAAATCCTGGGGGACGCAGCCACTCGTGCGGGGGAATTCCCCGGTTGTCCGATAGTGCTCGAAAAGGTCACTCGGGTCACAAGCTCCGTCATCCAGATTCTTATCTCCCACCGAAACGTGCATGGGGACGATCTCCAGAAAATGGCTGGAAACCTGATCTGCAGGGATATCC
>JAEZDJ010000011.1 GCA_023429565.1 Actinomycetes bacterium | reverse complement strand
CCGCACGCTGTTCCCGTGATCGCAGAAGCGGGGTCGCATGGTGGCCCCAAGACAGGTTCGCCCCGCAAAACGCGGGGCGAACGGGAGGACGGAGGAAGCAGAAAGCGACTACGCCAACAGGCTGCGTCCCGTCATCTCCTCAGGTATGGCAAGACCAATCAGTTCAAGGAGTGTGGGGGCTATGTCACACAGAGCACCCCGAGAGCCGTCCAAGACACGCCCAGTCCCCGCATAGTCAACCAGCACGAACGGCACAAGGGCCGTTGTATGGGCCGTATGGGGCGTGCCGTCGTCGGCAATCATCTTGTCAGCATTGCCGTGATCGGCCGTCACCAGGGCGATGCCCCCCTTGCGCTCGATCGCAGCCAACACCTGCGAGACGCCGGAATCAACCGCCTGCACAGCCGACACGGCAGCCGGTATGGAACCCGTGTGCCCCACCATGTCGGGATTCGCGAAATTCACCAGATACACGTCGGCCTCGTCCGCATCGATGGCATTTGCCAGCGCAGCCGCGACCTCAGGCTCGCTCATCTCGGGCTGAAGGTCATACGTGGCAACCTTGGGACTGGAAATGAGCGTCCGGCACTCCCCCTTCTTCGGCTCCTCGCGGCCCCCGTTGAGGAAAAATGTCACATGAGCATATTTTTCGGTCTCCGCAATATGGTATTGGACAAGCCCCGCATGAGCGAGAACATCAGCCAACACCTCGTTGGGAAACTCCTTCGCAAACGCGACGGGAGCGTTGATGGAGGGATCGTATTCAGTCAGGCAGACAAACGATGTCCGAGGACGACGGGAACGGGAGAATCCTGAAAAGTCTTCATCCACGAGCGCGCGAGTGAGCTCCCTTGCCCTATCGGGACGAAAGTTGAAGAACACCACTGCATCCCCGTCCACCATCCCTCGATCGGAAAGCGCGACAGGGACCAAGAATTCATCCGTGACGCCCAAGTCGTAGGATTCGGCAATGACCTGTTGCGGAGAAAGGCTGGATCGGGGCTCAGCGTTCACCACGGCATTCCATGCCAGCCGCACCCGCTCCCAACGATTGTCTCTGTCCATGGCATAGTATCGCCCAACGATGCTGCCTATCTCGACGCGGCATCCGTCATCAGACAAGTCCGCCATCTCATCGCCCAACTGCTCGAGATATCCGACACCGCTCCGCGGGGCCACATCCCGTCCGTCCATGAAGCAATGAATGAGAATATGCCTGACGCCGGCCTCCTTGGCTGCACGCATGAGCGCATAAAGATGTTTGTTTGACGAATGAACGCCGCCGTCTGAGAGAAGCCCCATAAGGTGCAGCGCAGCCCCTGGCTTGCATGCGGAAGAGAAAGCCTCTCCCAACACCGGGTTGGCAGCAAGGGAGCCGTCATCGCATGCGCGGTTGATACGCGTGAGCTCCTGATGCACCACCCTGCCGGCACCGATGTTGAGATGACCGACTTCGGAATTCCCCATCTGGCCAGCCGGAAGTCCGACGGCCTCGCCCGATGCTTCGAGCCTCGTCCAAGAGCAGGTTTCCCGCAGATGGTCCAAGCAAGGGGTCTCGGCCAACGCTATCGCGTTGCCGGGACCAGCCTCGGCAAGGCCAAACCCATCCATGATGACGAGGCATAAAGGAAGAACCAGGTCAGATCCATGCGGAGAAGTTACCGTGGGATCGGCAGGCGTCTGACGCTCAAAGCTAGCCATCACAGGCACGCCTCGATCAGCTGGACGAACGACTGCGCTTTCAGACTGGCGCCCCCCACGAGGCCGCCGTCTATGTCGGGCTGGGCAAGCAGTCCCTCGACATTGCCTGGGTTCATCGATCCGCCATACAGGATGCGCGTTTCTTCGGCAATGTCAGGCGTGAGCACCTCGCCCAAAACCGACCGGATCGACGCGCACACGGCCTCGGCCTGCTCGGGAGTTGCCGTGCGGCCCGTGCCGATGGCCCAGAGCGGCTCATAGGCCACAACTACGCCCTTTGCTGCAGCCGCATCGACTCCGGCAAACGCGGCACGCACCTGCGCGCGCACGTACTCCTCAGTCGTTCCCCCATCGCGCACCGCAAGGGATTCGCCCACGCACAGGATTGGAGCGACTTCGCCTTCCACAAGCGCCTTGACCTTGCGGTTGACATCCTCGTTCGTTTCCCCGAACAGCTCGCGGCGTTCGGAATGGCCCACGATGCAGTAGGCGCAGCCGATCTCTTTGAGCATGGTTACCGAGATTTCGCCCGTGAAGGCCCCCGACGGCTCCCAATATACATTTTGAGCACCGACAGCGACCTTCGTCTTGTCGAAGTCAAAGACGGTCTTGACCGGCTTGAGGTCAACGAAGGGTGGGCAGACGACGATCTCGACGTCCTCTCCCCAGGTCTCCTTGTCGTACTGATTCGATATCTCCTGCGCCAGCACAACCGCTTCTCCGATTGCGTTGTTCATCTTCCAATTGCCCGCCATCAAGGGTTTGCGTGCCATAGAACTTTCCTTTCTACCGAAGGGCCTCCACACCGGGCAGAGGCTCGCCTTGTACGAGTTCCATCGAGGCCCCTCCGCCAGTCGAGATAAACGTCATCTTATCTCCCAAGCCGAACTTGTTGACGGCAGCAACGCTGTCGCCCCCTCCGATGATGGTGTCAGCTTCGACGTTATTCGCCACAGCATCGGCAACCGCTTTCGTGCCTGCCTCAAACGGCGTCAACTCAAACACGCCCATCGGACCATTCCAAAACACGGTTTGCGCCCCGGCGATGGCATCGGCATAGAGCTTGGCTGTCTTGGGCCCGATGTCGAGCCCCATCATACCATCGGGGATGCCCTCAACCGCAGTCGTTTCAGTCTCGGCATCTTCTGCAAAACGATCAGCCGCAACCACGTCCACGGGCAGGAGAAGCTCAACCCCCTGCCGTTCCGCTTTGGCAATGAGGGCCGCGGCGCGTTCCACCCAATCGTCCTCCTTCAGCGACAAGCCCACCGAGTAGCCCTGGGCAATGAGAAAGGTGAAGCACATGCCTCCCCCGATCACAACCGTGTCACACCTGTCGATAAGGGCATCGATAACCTTGATCTTGTCAGAAACCTTCGATCCGCCGAGGATGGCGACGAACGGACGGCGGGGAGCCTGGAGCATCTCCGAAAGCGTGGACACCTCCCGTTGCATAAGATACCCAGCATAGGCCGGCAAGAGACGCGCGATGCCAGCCGTCGAGGCATGGGCGCGATGCGCCGCGCCAAACGCGTCATTCACATACACGTCACCCAAACGGGCAAGCTCTTCACAGAACGCGGGATCGTTCTTCTTCTCCCGTCCATCAAAACGCACGTTCTCCAACACGAGCACATCGCCGTCACGCAGAGAGGACGCCTTCGCTTGAGCATCTGGACCGATGGTGTCCGAGGCGAAGACGACGGATCTGCCAAGCAGCTCAGACAGTCGCTGCGCTGCGGGACGCAGGGTGAATGCCTCTTCAAAGCCCTCCCCTTTGGGACGGCCGAGGTGGCTCATGAGAACGACGCGGGCACCCTGGCCCACAAGTCTTTCGATAGTGGGAAGCGCAGCTCGAATGCGCGTGTCATCGGAAACGGAGCCAGCCTCTATGGGCACATTGAAGTCAACGCGCACGATCACGCGCTTTCCTGCGGCATCCAAGTCGACGATGGATCTGATATCTGCCATAAGATTCCTTTCGAAATGAGGGAGAGCACCATCCGCGCCCGCTCAAGCAGCAAAGCGGGCGCGGCGCACACGATGCCGGCAAGGGAAGTCTCGAACCGCAACTCATGCGCGCAGTTCCCGGCAAAGGAACGCCCAAACGAATCAGCAGCGGCTCCTCGCACTCCCAGGGAAGACGCTCCCGTCAGCCAAAAGCGCGCAGAACCTGATACGTTCAGGTGCCGCGCGCTTTTCAAGTTCAGGTCGCTATCTGCTAAAGCAGTATCTTGACAAGGTCTTTGACGCGGTTGGAATAGCCCCACTCGTTATCGTACCAAGCGATGCACTTCACGAAATCGCCTTCTCCGCCCATCACCATGGTCAGCTTGCTGTCGAAGATGGATGAATGGGGGTTGTCAATGATGTCAACGGACACGATGGGATCTTCGGTGTACTCAAGAATGCCCTTCATCGAACCCTCGGCTGCAGCCTTCATGGCAGCGTTGACTTCGTCGACCGTCACATTTCTCTCCAGCTCGACCGTAAGGTCCACCATCGAGCCATCCGGCGTGGGGACGCGTGTCGCGAAACCGTCCAGCTTGCCCTTCAGTTCAGGAAGCACCAGCGACACGGCACGCGCGGCACCCGTGGTCGTGGGGATCATAGACAGCGCAGCTGCGCGGGCGCGACGCAAGTCCTTGTGAGGAAGGTCGAGGATCTTCTGGTCGTTGGTGTAAGAGTGGATGGTGTTCATGAATCCACGCTTGATCCCGAAATTGTCCAGCAACACCTTCGCAAAGGGAGCCAGGCAGTTTGTGGTGCATGAAGCATTTGAGATGATGTTGTGCTCATCCTTGTTGTACTTGTCGTCATTCACTCCCATGACGATGGTGATGTCCTCATTTTTTGCGGGCGCGGAAATGACGACCTTCTTGGCGCCGGCATCGAGATGCGCCTTGGCTTTGTTTCCATCAGTGAAGAAGCCGGTTGATTCAACCACCACATCGACGCCGAGCTCCCCCCAGGGAAGGTTGGCTGGATCACGATCAGAAAGAACCTTGACCGCATGGCCGTCGACGATGAAGCCATCCTCAGTCGCCTCGACGACGTCGAAGGCACGACCGTGGATGGAGTCGTATTTGAGCAGGTGGGCCATCGCTGGAATGTCGCCGAGGTCATTGACTGCCACAACCTCGATGTCAGGATCGTTCGCCATCGCGCGAAACGCCAGGCGGCCGATACGACCAAATCCATTAATGCCTACTTTGATTGCCATGCGTATCCCCTTTCGTAAAGATACTCTGTCAAACGTTTACAGGGCAGAACGCAAAACGCCCAATCCCTTCTTATTCTACCTCTGAATGTCCTTGGCCATCTGCTCAATCCGGCGAACGCGGTGGTAGACGGCTGATTTCGACAGAGGCGGAGTCGCTCGCTCACCCAACTCCTTCAAAGTCGCGTCAGGAAAGGCGACGCGCAGCTTGATGAAATCCTGCAAGGCTGGTGGGATGTTCTCCATGCCGTGAGCCTCCAGAACGGTCCGAATGGCAAACAGCTGGTCAACCGACGCATTGGCGCTCTTCGCCTGATTCGCGATCTCCGCATTCGTCATGCGGTTCACGTCGTTCCGGACGCTCTTGACCACGCGTTCGTTCTCCATGGCCAGCGCCGCATGATGTGCGCCGACAAAGGCAAGAAACTCCAAAATGGCGCTGCCACTCTTCAGGTAGACCATGAACAAGCTCCTGCGCCGCATCACCCGTGCATTGATCCCCTTGGCGGCCATAAGTCCCACCAAGTCTTCGGCCAGCTCCTCGGATTCAACCGTTATCTCGAAGTGAAAATCGCCTCGTGGGTTGGCAACAAACCCGCTCCCTAAAAAGGCCCCGCGAAGGTAGGCTGCCGCACAGCATTGCTTCTCCACCAGATCCGGCCTGATTCCCAGCTCGAGACCTTCGTCAGACAAGACGCCCATGTCGCGCAACGATTCGGCCAGATGCTGCTGCGATGGAACTTCTATCAGATAATTCGGCGTCTTGTGCAGAACGCTGCGTCGAACGGTCAGTTCCGTCTTGAGGTGATAGATCTCATGAAGCAGCTTGATGATGAGCCGCGCAACACTCGGAACATCCGTGGCCACCTCGATGCGATACCTTCCCTGACCTCCCAAAAACAGCGTTCCCTCAATGCGGACGAGCGCGGCGAGAGTCGCCTTTTCGCAATGCGAGCATACGGGGGCCACGCGGGCCAACTCGTCTTTTACTTCTGCCGTGAACGACACAGCTTCAACACCCCCGTAAACGCAGCGCGCAACGCTTGCGGGTCATGCCAGGTGGGACGCTCGCCATCAACCAGATCACGCGCGATGACAACGGGACCCTGAGCCTGGATCGCCTGAGCGTCCCGATAGGACAGAGGCACGGGACGAATGCGCCCGGACACCGTTGGATTCCCAAAATCGGCAGAAGAAGGAACCTTTTGCGACTCTCCTGCAACCGCCATGAAACTTCCCGTCGCTGGGCTCTGCGGCTTCAACGGAGTGGCGGCATGCACAAGCATGTAGTCGACAAGTCCACGCATTCCATGATCCATGAGCGCTTCCACATGCTCACGCGCCGTCAGGCCCCACGTTTCCCCCTGCATGTCGGCAAGCGAGCACACGAACAGCGTGCTCCCCCTCGACGAGCGGATGGCGTCGACAACTCCGGGGACAAGCAGGTTGGGAATGATGGACGTGAACAAAGAACCCGGCCCGAGCACCACGAGGTCTGCATTCCGAATGGCATCGAGGGCCGGCCGGTAAGGCTCGATAGCTCCCTCGGCGCGTAGTTCAACCCGTTGGAGCGCTGTCCGAGAGTGGCAGGCGACAGCCTGTCCTTCTATCGCACGGCCATCGCGGGTGCGGGCGACCAGCGTCACGCGGTCGAGCGTCGAAGGATACACATGGCCCCGCGCGTCAAGCAAGCGCTCGCAGATTGCAATGGCTTCGGGGAATGACCCCGCCGCGTCCTCGAGAGCCGAGAGAAGAAGATTGCCAAGCGTGTGATTTCGCGCAAAAGGGAATCTATACTTGAACGCACGCGTCAGGGGATCTGAGGGGTCAGAGGCCATGGCCGCAATGCATTTTCTCACATCGCCCGGCGGCGTGACATCGGCTTCCTCCCGCAAAATGCCCGTCGATCCGCCATCGTCAGCCATGGCGACAACGGCACTCACCTCAAGGCCAAGCGACAACAAGGTACGAATCGACATGGGCGCACCCGTGCCTCCGCCAATGACGACGGCACGCAGGCGCTCCCCGGAATCGAGCGCAAGGGGGACGTCCGACAATGCGGCGAAGGCGGCGGTTGCCGAAGGGTCATGGGTAAATGCACGGTCCGACATGAGCACTCCTTAAAGGCCGAGCGCGGACTGGATGTTTTGACCAGCGGCAGATGGCCCCTTGGAACCCGTCTCGGCGAGCGCCAGATCACGATGGGCGATGCTCACCCGATACCCTTGAGACTTCAGGTAGTCGCCAGTCGACTCGGCCAAGGCGACACTGCGATGCTGACCGCCCGTGCATCCGACCGCAATGGCAAGCTGCTGTTTGCCCTCCGCCACGTAACCGGGCATGACGCAGTCGAGCAGGGCGCGCCAACGCCGTTCGAACTCCTCGGTCTCGGGACGGTACAGGACGAAATCCCGCACTGGCTTGTCAAGGCCCGTGAGTTCTCGAAGCTGGGGCTCGTAGTAGGGATTCGGCAAAAAACGCACGTCCATGACCAGATCGGCATCAATCGGCGCACCGTGCTTGAAGCCGAAGGAATACACGGTGACTGAAAGGCCCGCCCGACCTGCCTCAGGCGCAAACAAGGCGCGAATGGATGCACGTAGCTGAGGGGGCAGCATGGACGTCGTGTCGATGACGTGATGAGCGCTTTCGCGGAGGCCGAACAGCAAGTCGCGTTCACGCTCGATGCCTTGAGCGATGGATGAGCCATCTGAGCAGAGCGGGTGGCGGCGGCGGCTGGACTTGTATCGCGCGATGAGCTTCTCGTCCGCGGCATCCAGAAACAGCACGCGATAATCGATGCCGAGCTTTTCGAGTTTCTTCAATTCGCTCGTGAGGCAGGAAAAGAAATCGCCATTGCGCGCATCGCATACCACGGCAAGACGACGCCTTTCGTCAGGCTGACCTGGCATGCCAGTGAGTTCAAGGAGATTCCCGATGAGACTTGACGGAAGATTGTCAACGCAGAAATACCCCAGATCTTCAAACACGTGCATGGCTTCGGTTCGGCCGGCTCCGCTCATGCCGCTCACTATGACCAGCTCAGGCATGCGCGACAAATCAGCGTCCTGCGTCAGCATACGGTCTGATGTCTTCTCGCTCATGTCGCGTTTCCTTCCTTCGTTGCCACATCTCGGTTTTCTTGCAGGGTATCCCCGCCACGAACATCGTCACGGCCAACATTATACTGCTGGAGAACACGATACAGTTCCTCAGCCACTTCGTCAGGAACCACACGTGCCCCTTTTATGTCCTCAAGGCGAGCGGCCCTCAAATTGCGGAAGGATTTGAATGCCTTCAGCAATGCCTTCTTGCGAACGGGTCCCAATCCTGTCACGTCGTCGAGGATGGAAGACGTCATGCCCTTGCCGCGCAGCTCTCGATGAAAGGTTATGGCAAAGCGATGGGCCTCGTCGCGAACCTGTTTGACCAGGTAGAGAGAAGAAGAACCGCTGGGAAGGACAACCGGCCCCGTGTCTTGCCAAGGGACGAACAGCTCTTCGTCGCGCTTGGCAAGGCCGCAGAGCGAAATGTCGTCAATGCCCATCTCGTCGAACATCGCGAGCGCAGCAGAGAGCTGGGGCTTTCCACCATCAAGGATGATGAGGTCGGGCTTGCTGCCAAAACGCTCATCGGCCATACGCGCAGGCGCGTAGCGTCGACTCATGACCTCCTGCATGCTGAGAAAGTCATTTGCCTCGTCAAGTGGTGTCTTTATCTTGAATCTCCGGTACTGGTTTTTATCAGGCTTCCCATTGGTGAACACAACCATGGAAGCGACGGTATAGCTCCCGTGAATGGTCGAAATGTCAAAGCACTCAATGCGCAAGGGAGGCTTTTCAAGAGCCAGGGCGCTTTCAAGCTGCAGGAGAGCATCGTTGATCCGTTTGTCTTCGTAGTTCGTGCGAACCTTGTAGCGCATGAGCGTATGCTTCGCGTTCGTCTCGGCCATGGCGACAAGCTCCGCCTTCTCCCCCTTCAAGGGAGCGACGAAACGCACTTTCGCCCCATAGGGGCTGGCAAGCTTTTCCGTGAGCCAGCCCTCCATCGCCTGCGCATCTTCGGGCATGTCCCGAACCACCACCTCATGGGGAATGGAGGTGGTGGTGTCGTAGTATCGCAAAAGGAACATATGCAGCAAATCGTCGTCGGGAATGTCTTTGCCCCGGTTCAGGACAAATTCGTTGGAATTGACGATGCGGCCCTCACGAACCATGAACACATGGACACCGGCAATCGTCTCCTCACGGGAAAGCCCCACGATATCGGCATTCAGATTATGGGCAGACACGGCATGCTGTTTGTCGGCAAGCGAGTTCACCGTGTCAATGCGCGCCTTGATGCGCGCCGCCCTCTCAAAATCGAGGTCGTCGGCAGCCTCATGCATTTCAGACACAAGTTCCTCGACGAATTCGCGATGACGTCCAGCCAGAAAACGCTCGATGCGCTTTACATGTCCCGCGTATTCTTCGGGCGAGATAGAACCGCAACACGCCCCCGGCCCCAAGCCGACATGGGCATCGAAGCACGGACGGCTTCCCGATTCGGCCGTGACGCTCCCTCCCTTTTCCAAACGCCGTTTGAGATGGCGCCATTCAGCACACGAAGAGGCGCAGATGGGAACGATGCGACGGGCTATGTCGACCATCGAACGAGCAGCTCGACTGTCGGTGTAGGGCCCAAAGTATTTCGTTTCAGGTCGGTGGCGCTCGCGCGTGTACTTGATGGCTGGAAACACATCGCCCCTTGTGATGGCGATAAATGGATAGGACTTATCGTCTTTGAAGTCGGCGTTGAAGAAGGGGCTGTGCTGATTGATGAGGTTTTTTTCCAGAACAAGCGACTCATGCTCGTTTTCCACCACGATGTAGTCAAACGAGTCTATCTGATCGACAAGCAGCGGTATCTTGGCACGCTCATCCTGAAAGTTCACGTATTGCCGCATGCGGGCGCGCAGCTGCTTCGCCTTGCCAACGTATATTACCTGGCCTGTTTTGTCTTTCCAAAGATAGACGCCCGGAAGGGCCGGCACGCTGTTCAACTCGCGCTTTATACGCGAGAGCTTGGCCAGCTGATCTGATTCGGCACAGGAATCGGCAGGACCCGCCAGACGATCGACGCCCCCCGCATCAGGCGAGCCGCACATGCAGTCATCGCCTTCCCACCCGCTTTCCTTGGCAGAAATGCTGTCGAATCGTTTATCCATGCTCACAGTATAGCAAACCGGACACCCGTTCCCTTGTAGGCCACCCCGCTTCACGCGTTATGCAAAATCCGTTTCAAACACAGCTCTCACTTTGTTTCGAATTGTTTAAATATATGTTGCCATTTTGTTTCGATCCCTATAATGGTGCGCTGTGTATGTGTACCCGCATGAATGGAGGTCCGCTGAAATGAGTTACGTCGATCAAGTCATTGAGCAGGTCAGAGAGAAGAATCCCGAGCAACCTGAATTCATTCAGGCCGTCACGGAAGTCCTGACATCCCTCGAGCCCGTCATCAATGCCAATCCTGCCTATGAGAAGGCAGGCCTGCTGGAGCGCATCGTCGAGCCCGAACGTGTGATCATGTTTCGCGTCCCCTGGGTTGACGATGAGGGCAAAGTCCAAGTCAATCGCGGTTTCCGCGTGCAGTTCAACAGCTGCATCGGTCCTTACAAGGGCGGACTCAGGCTGCATCCCTCAGTGAATCTGGGAATCATTAAGTTCTTGGGTTTTGAGCAGGTGTTCAAGAACAGCCTCACCACGTTGCCCATGGGAGGCGGAAAGGGCGGGTGCGACTTCGACCCCAAGGGCAAATCCGACGATGAGGTCATGCGATTCTGCCAAAGCTTCATGACTGAGTTGCAGCGTCACGTCGGCGCCGACACCGACGTGCCAGCGGGCGATATCGGAACCGGAGCACGTGAGATCGGCTACCTGTTCGGCCAATATAAGCGCATCAGAAACGCATGGGAGGGCGTGCTCACCGGCAAGGGCCTGAGCTATGGCGGCTCGCTCGCCCGAACCGAAGCAACCGGCTACGGACTTGTCTACTTCGTGCAGGAGCATCTGGAATGTCACGGGGACTCGCTTGAAGGAAAGAGCGTTTCCGTCTCCGGGTCTGGCAATGTCGCCATCTACGCAACGGAGAAAGCGCAGCAGCTTGGAGCGAAGGTGGTCACCCTCTCCGACTCAACCGGCTGGATTCACGATCCCAATGGAATCGACGTCGAACTGGTCAAGCAGGTCAAGGAAGTGGAACGCGGGCGCATTAGCGAGTATGCGGCAAGGCGCAAGGATGTCGAATATCACGACGGCCGCGGCGTCTGGAGCGTGCCCGTCGATATTGCGCTGCCCTGCGCGACTCAAAACGAGCTTTTGCTCGACGACGCGAAACAGCTGGTCAAAAATGGTGTGAAAATCGTTGCCGAAGGTGCGAACATGCCCACCACCATCGATGCCACTGATTTCCTCATCGACAGCGGCGTCGTTTTCTGCCCCGGCAAAGCCGCAAATGCCGGCGGCGTCGCCACCTCGGGCTTGGAAATGTCACAAAACTCCGAGCGTCTCTCCTGGTCGTTCGAAGAAGTGGATGCAAAACTGCATCACATCATGAAGTGCATCTATCATGCAACCGACGATGCAGCTCAAGCCTGCGGACAAAGCGGCAACTACGTCATTGGAGCAAACGTCGCAGGCTTCAGAAAGCTCGCCGACGCCATGATGGCGCAAGGGATCGTATAAAGCAACGGCTCCGGACGCACGGGAGCAGGCGCCTCCGTCAAGGAGCGTCACTCGCGTGCGTCCAGCATGTCCTGCCCTCGGATCAGCCCGATCCCCATCCGCAAAGCACGGTCAATCGGATTCAATGAGTCCTGAAGGGCAGGAGAATCCAGCACGTCACTGCAGAACCACGTCAAGCGACAGGCAGACAGGCTGTGCCTCATCAGAGCTCTTGAATGACCTTTGCAGATACGACGTTGCTCGGAGAGATGAGTATGGCTCCCACTTTGCCGACTTCGGGAGCG
Source organism: Actinomycetes bacterium (assembly GCA_023429565.1). Taxonomy (GTDB): domain Bacteria; phylum Actinomycetota; class Coriobacteriia; order Coriobacteriales; family Eggerthellaceae; genus JAEWQO01. The sequence continues at coordinate 9,038 of JAEZDJ010000011.1, read as the reverse complement.
TCGACATAGAACGTGCTTCCAATCGTCTCGCCCATGACGAACAGTTCCTCGTCCTGCGTGCAAATGACGATATCGATTCCAGCCATATTCTCAACATATTTTTTATCTGAGGTCAAAACAACGATAAAGTCGACTTTATAGCGTTCAAAATAAGCAATCTTCTTTTCCAGGATGATGGAGGAAGTGGGCTCATCCACGCTGAACACTCCGAAGCGATGGCTGCCCTTTCTGAGGATGGTCCCCTCCTGATATCGGTTGATATCGGCGGTGTCGAGCGCAAACACGGTTGCGCTCTTATCCTCGTAGCTCTTCTCGACATCGCTCACGTCAAGCGGCTCGACCGCCGACGACGCAGCGCGAGAGGCAGACGAGGCAGAAGAGCCTGTGGCACCAGCCCCTTCATCGCCAACCGCCGATGAAGCGCCGGATTCGTCGCTCCCATCGGCAGAAGGGGTCTCACCGCTTGCATCAGGAAGAGACGCGGCTTCCTTCGAATCAGAAGGCACCCCTTCGCCAAGAGCACCTGATTCAGAGGTCGAAGCCTCGCCAGCCTCTTGGGAAAGGCCTGCCTCCTCGTCCGTTTCCTGCTTCTCCACTCTCGTCCCGGGGTAGACGATGGCCGTATAGCCTTCCATACTCCCGAAGGTGTCATCGATGTTCGAAGCCGCAACATTCCACGAATGGCCTGCGACGAGGTACCAGCCGAGACCGCACAGGCTCAGCACGATCAGGGCCATGAACACGACTAGAGCTATTTTTTCCCGAGAGCGAGATGACATAATGAGTTGCATTATACCGCTCGGCAGACGGAAAGGAGCGCTAGAGGAGAACTGACAAAAATTCGACAGGAGCCTCTTTGGCCTGCCCGCAATCGACAGGTCATACAAGCTTCTCGTACGCAATGCGGTCGGGTGTCGCCGTTTCCGCGTGAGCGATGTAAATCGTTCCGCACTCTGAAAAACCCCTTTTTGAGAGCAAATTGCGCATGGGCATGTTTCCCTGATGCGTGTCAACCCTCACGCTGGCACATCCATGCCGGCGCGTCATCTCCTCAGCTTGGGACAGGAGAAACGACGCCGCGCCACGGCCCTTGAACGAGCTGCTGACGGCCACCCGGTGAACAACGGCATAGCAGGGGTCATTCGATAGGCTCGGCGTCAGCCAAAGCCCATGCTCAATACGGTCGTAGTCGCGCTCTCCACCAAAGCCGACCATGGCTGTTGCGGCCACGGTGCCGTCTTCGTCAAGCACCACATACGAATTGCCCTGAAAAACGTCTCGTTCGATGGCTTCACGGTGAGGATAGCCTCCCTGCCACTGATCGATGCCGAGCGCGCCGAGCGCAGCACGGCCTTCTGCAAGGATGTTCATGATACGGTCAATGTCCGTTTCGAGGGTTCTGCGGAATTGCACGGGCGTTTCACTTTCTTCTCAAAGGTTCGATTCTTGATGGACTCCGGTGCTCACGAGCCGTTTACGGGAGACAGGAAGTTGGACGTGTGACATCGCTTCCGCCATGCTGAGTCACCAAGACCACCATGACGAGGATCATGCCAAAGCCGACGATGTCGAGAAAGGCAAAGGGGGTTCCGAGCCAAAGAGCAGAAAAAGCCGCTGCCGACATTGGCTCGACGCAGCCGACAAGGCCAGCACGGACAGGTCCGGCCTCCTTGACACCCTGCAGATAGAACAGATAGGCAGCAAACGTGCCCACGAGAACCATGGCAGCCAGCACCCCAACCAACTCGGGCGTGATATCGACCGGAATAGTCCAAGGACGAACAAAAGCCGTCGCCACGACACCGCCCAGAAGCATGGCAAGGCCAATGACGATAAAACTGCCCCATTTGTCGAGAGCTTTCCCCGGTATAAGGGTGTAGCAGGCAAGGGCCACGGCGGAAACCATCCCCCAGAAGAGTCCCTCTCCCGGGATAGACAAGGTTCCGATGGTGCCTTTCGTGGCTATGAGAAAGGTGCCCACGATGGCAAGCCCAAGCCCCCAAAGCTCTCGTTTTCTTGGCAAGCGGAGCGACCTCACGCAAACATAGGCCATGATGACGATCAGCCCAAGGCGCTCAAGAACCGTGCCGACCCCGGCATTGGTATAAGATATGGATGACAGGTAGCTCATCTGAGTGAGCATCACCCCGAAGAGGGCGAAGGCGCCAATGCGGAGCAATGAGCGAGCATCGCGCATCACGGCCAAAAGCCTTCGCGGCTCGCGAAGGAGACAGATGGAGAGAAACAGGAAGGCACCGAGCAGCAGACGCACGCAAACGATCCAAGCAACGGGAATTCCAAAGCCGGCCGTCATGAGCTGCGCACAGGTTCCCGAGAATCCCCAGCAGATTCCACCCAGGGCAGCGAACGCGATTCCCCGCGCAACGCGGTTTCCGTCAATCGCTTTCCGCACGTTGGCTGCAGCCTCGGCCATACCCTCCCCCTTCGGACAATCATGGGGATGCCCCCCTGCATTTTGCACCAGCGCATTGTCGCATGTCTGGGCACCACGGTAAAGAGGTTTGACCTGACTTTTGCACAATGCACGGCAGGTTCACGCAAGCAACGCAGAGTGCATCCTGCGGCGGTCGGGGATGCGGCTCCTCCCCGACCGCCAGCGCAATGAACATGGCCTGTTCAGTAGGGGTAATTAACCTTCCTGAAGCATCTTTTTGATAAAGGAACCCGTGTAGCTCTCTTCCGCCCGAGCAATCTCTTCGGGCGTTCCTTGAACAACAACCGTTCCGCCGCGGTCGCCTCCCTCGGGCCCAAGGTCGACAATGCGGTCAGCGCATTTTATGACATCGAGATTGTGCTCAATGACAAGCACGGTGTTGCCAGCATCCACCAGACGCTGCAACACTATCAAAAGCTGACGCACGTCTTCAAAATGCAGGCCGGTCGTCGGTTCGTCGAGTATGTAAAACGTCTTGCCGGTCTGTCGACGCTGCAGTTCGCTCGACAGCTTAACCCGCTGTGCCTCGCCGCCAGAAAGCGTGGTGGCCGACTGGCCGAGCCGTATGTAGCCCAACCCCACGTCATGCAGCGTCTGAAGCTTGCGCTTTATGCCGGGTATGTTTTCAAAGAACGACAATGCGTCATCGACCGTCATCTCAAGCACGTCCGCTATGTTCTTGTTGCGATAGGTGACCTGCAGCGTCTCCCGATTGTAGCGAGATCCGCCGCACACCTCGCAAGGAACGTAGATATCCGGAAGGAAGTGCATCTCTATCTTTATCTGTCCATCGCCCTTGCAAGCCTCGCATCGCCCTCCATTCACGTTGAAGGAAAACCTGCCGGGGGAATAGCCGCGAGCCTTCGACTCCTGCGTGCTGGCAAACAGGGCGCGTATGTCATCCCAGAGGCCGATATAGGTTGCCGGATTCGAACGGGGCGTGCGGCCAATGGGGCTTTGGTCGATATTGATGACCTTGTCAATTTTGTCAAGACCCGTCATCTTCCGATACGAGCCGGTGCGGCGATGTGCGTGGTTGACGCGATTAGCAAGCGCGGGAGCCAAGGTGTCGGTGACGAGAGAGCTCTTGCCGGATCCGGACACGCCGGTGACCACCGTCAGAGTGCCAAAGGGGACTTCCAGCGTCACGTTCTTGAGGTTGTTCTCAGTCGCGCCCATCAGCTTGAGAGAGCCACGCCGCGGATGACGGCGCTTTTCCGGCACTGCAATCTTGCGGCGGCCGCTCAGGTAATCTGCGGTGAGCGAGCCTTGGGCAAGCATGACCTGTCCCGGCGTTCCCTGAGCAACCACCTCGCCACCGCACTCGCCCGCGCCAGGACCCATGTCGACGACATAGTCGGCGTGGCGGATGGTGTCCTCATCGTGTTCGACGACGATGACGGTGTTGCCTAGGTCACGGAGATGCTCGAGCGTTGCTATAAGGCGCTCATTATCACGCTGATGCAGCCCGATGGACGGCTCGTCGAGAATATAGAGCACACCCATGAGCCCTGCGCCTATCTGCGTCGCCAGTCGAATTCGCTGAGCCTCTCCTCCCGACAGTGTTGCGGTCGCCCGCTCAAGCGTGAGGTAGTCCAAGCCGACGTCCACCAAGAAGCGAAGGCGGGCCTTGATTTCTTTCACAATGGGCCCGGCGATGGATTCGTCTTGCCCTGAAAAAGACAGCTCCTCAAAGAATCCAAGCGAATCCGCCGCACTCATCTCCGTGACGTCATGGATGGACCTCCCGCCCACGGTAACGGCGAGAATCTCAGGCTTGAGACGTTTGCCTCCACACGTTTGACAGGGCACGATGGCGAAATAATCCGACAGCTTCTCCCTTTGGCTGTCGCTTTGGGCTTCCTGATAGCGACGCATGACAGCAGCCAATGCGCCCTCCCATTCAATGTACCAATAGGTCTCACGGCCATCAACCGTAACATAGTCGACGCGAACCTTCTGCGCCCCCAACCCATGGAGCAACGCCTCTTGAACCTTTTTCGGCATGTCTTCCCATGGAGTATCATCGTCAACCCCCATATGGAGGGCAACGGCACGCAGCACCTGAGGATAATAGTTGCCGGTCTTGAAGGGAGCAATGGCCCCCTGAGCCAACGTGAGGGAAGGATCGGGCACCACCAGCGATGGATCGACCTCTTCACGGCTGCCGATTCCCAAACAGTCCGGGCATGCTCCGTAGGGGGCGTTGAAGGAGAAGTCGCGAGGCTGCAGCTCGTCAAGGGAATGTCCATGTTCAGGACACGCCAACGCAAGCGAAAACAGGTGCTCGCCCTCTCCGAGACCCCCGGTTGCGCCGCTCGACTTGCCGCCGCCCTCCCCAAGGGGCTTGCCGTCATCCCCAAGCACCTGCACGAGGACGCGCCCGTCAGCCAACTTCGTGGCAAGCTCAACGGCCTCCGCGATACGGCTCGTGGCGGAATCCTTGAGCTGCACCCGATCCACCACCACGTCGATGAAATGCTTGATCTTCTTGTTGAGCGTGCGCGGCTCGCCTTCCAGCTTTACGATATCCCCATCGATCCGAACGCGAGAGAAGCCTTCTTTCTGCAGATCTGCAAAAAGCTTCGTGAATTCCCCTTTGCGCCCGGCAACCACCGGAGCCATGATGACGGCCTTGGCGCCGGGAGCGAGCGACAAAATGTCGTCAGTCACTTGGTCGGTGGTCTGCTTTTTGATGACACGGCCGCATTCGGGGCAATGCGGCACGCCGACTCGGGCGAACAGGAGACGCAGATAGTCGTATATCTCCGTCGTGGTGCCTACCGTTGAACGGGGGTTCTTCGATGTGGTCTTTTGGTCGATGGACACGGCAGGCGACAGCCCGTCGATGCTGTCCAGGTCAGGTTTCGACATCTGACCAAGGAACATGCGCGCGTAGCTCGACAGGCTTTCGACATAGCGACGTTGCCCCTCGGCATACATCGTGTCGAATGCGAGACTCGATTTTCCGCTGCCCGACAGTCCCGTGATGACAACAAGTTCGTCTCTCGGTATGGTGAGGTCTATGTTCTTCAGGTTATGCTCGCGTGCACCCTTTATGACAATGGAATTCTGTCCCATGCGCCTATCAGCTCTTCTTCCTGGCTCAGTGCGCGATACCTCACATACGCTACCGCACATGTATCATTTTTTTACAAGAGTCTATTTTAACGCAGCGAAATGATTCTTCCCTAATAAAACATACGTTCGCTTCAGACGTTCAAATTCTGCGCACAAAGTGTTCGATTCTTCAGGAAGCACGACAGCGCGCACGCACTTGGATCGGACCTCGCCCATCAAGCACGGAAGGGCGAGCAAGCCGCCTTGCCAACCCGCATCAACGACCGATCAGGTGGCGAATGGCGGAAATCGGATGATGGAGCAGCATACGTGGACCCGCGTAGCGCATGATGGCCCGGATGCGGGCGCGCTGTTCGGTCCCATAGCAATGATTGCCGCAGCGCTCGCAAGACGTCTTGGCATCCATCCTGCGGCAACGGCGCGTGCGCAGGATCGCATAAGCCTCAAGTGACGCACATTCGGGGCAGAGGGGCTGTCCGCACGAAGCACGTTCGGTGCGCGTTTCGGACGCATGGTTGCCAGCGCAATACAATGCGATCATCTGGGACACGACGCGCTGCTCACGCAGGCGACGGGAGGCTGTTTGGGGAGAATCTTCCATAGGACGCATGGTAGCAGAATGGCGGGCAGGCCTGCATGCAGAATCCCTTGTTTCTCCATGAGGGGACCATCCTCTCCTCAACCTCCGAACCTACACGGGAAAGCACGCACGACCCCCCCTCGGGGCCTGCCGCCGACAGCTCGTCACAACAATGCGAGAAGCCATGTGCTATGCGCCACTCTGTCCGTTTTCGACAAAGTGGGCGGCACGATGCCTGACAGGTGCGCCAGAAGCCGTTCGAAAGCAGCCATTGCCCAAATGAGACCATGAACCGAAACCAACGGACCCACGGTCAAAAGGGGCTGATGCGGTTGCAACCGCTGAGAATTCATCCACGCGGATGGGCTTGGGAATGAACCTTCTTCAGGCGGCTCGGCGAGAGGTGGGTGTATATCTGGGTTGTCGAAAGGCTGACATGGCCGAGCATCTCCTGGACGCTGCGAAGATCGGCTCCTCCGTCGAGAAGGTCGGTCGCAAACGTGTGCCTCATGTCATGGGGAGACAACGTGTCGTCAAGGCCGGCGAGGCGCAATGCCTGCTTGAACATCTTCCGAATGGCATCGGGCCCCATGGCATTGCCGCGCGTGGAAACAAAGAAGTGGGCGTCCTGCTTGCCATCCAAGAGGACGGGTCGTCCCAACAGCAGATACGTCCTCATGGACGATGCTGCCATGGCGTGCAGGGGGATGATTCTTTCCTTTGATCCCTTGCCGAACACCTTGACGTTGCCGCCTTCAAGATCGACATCGGATGCCAGCAGCCCGGACGCCTCGGATATGCGGGCGCCACATGCGTAAAGGAACTCCAACAATGCCTGATTGCGCATGTCGGTGGGCGATTGGCCGCGAGTATTCCCCTCCGCATCCCTCTTCCCATAGACGCTGAGCAATCGGGCCATGTCGGCCGCCCGAATGACTTGGGGAAGGCTCTTCGTCTGTTTCGGGCCCTGAAGGACGCTCGCCGGATCCCGCTCAATCACGTGAGTGACATTGAGCCAACGAAAGAATCCGCGCAAGGCGGAAAGGCGCCTGTTGATGGTCGTGCGTGAGTACTGGGCATCTCCAAGCTCTCCCAAATACAACCTGATCTGGCGATGCGTGGCCTCAAGAGGATCGATTTCCTCTCGGCTCGTCCAACGAAGATAGTCATCCAAATCGGTGCGATAGGCGCGAACCGTATGCAGAGACGCGTTGCGTTCAATACGCAGGGCGCTGCAAAAGGACTCGACCAAATCTTCAGGCCGCATCTGCCGCTCGCCCTCCTGCGACACCGGAGAATTTTCAGACTCGCCAGGTCCTAAGGTCGTTTCCCTCTCAGGGAGCTCGCCCGACGATTTCCCCCTCATCTTGGTCCTTCCTGCACAAGCAGATCACGTTCCATAAGATGAGCCCGATAGTCCAAAAGCGCTTCGGCTCCGCGCGCAGCGTACGCTTCATACCGCGCACGCTTGTTGCGCACGGGCGGATCAAGCGGAGGCATGATGCCAAAATTGACATGCATCGGCTGGTAGTCCTTCGTGGCCGGATCAGTTGCATAGGCCATCAGTGCCCCGAATGCCGTCTCGCGCGGCAGCTCAGGGAGATCAACCGAACCGAATTCGGCGGCAAGGGCCAAGGCAACGTGCAGTCCTGACCTGATGGCCTCGCAATACCCCTCGGTGCCGGCAAGCTGTCCCGCCAGAAACACGGGAGACAGCATCCCCTTGCCCGACGGACAGGCAAGGCGCAGTTCGGCGTCGAGAAGACGGGGGGCATCCACAAACGTGTTGCGATGCATGACACCATAGCGGGAAAACTCAGCTCGCTCCAATCCAGGAATCATGCGGAATACGCGCTTCTGTTCGGGAAAGGTGAGGTTTGTCTGAAATCCCACCAAGTTATAGCTCATTCCGCACGCATCTTCGGCTCGCAACTGAAGGGTAGCCCACGGACGGCGTCCTGTGCGAGGGTCTGTCAGGCCAACCGGCTTGAGCATGCCAAAGCGCGGAGCATCCCATCCGGCACGGGCGACTTCCTCGACAGGCTGGCAGGCCTGGAACAAGTCTTTCGACTCGAAGGTCCTCCGAATGACGCGCTGCGCGCCGAGCAACTCACCGACAAAGGAATCATATTCCTCCTTGGAAAACGGCGCGTTGAGATAGTCGCCCAGAACGCCACCGCCATCTTCATAGCGGCTCTGGCGAAAGAGGCGGCGAGCATCCAGGGAATCAGCCATGACGATGGGAGCGGCGGCATCGTAAAACGAAAGGTGCGCCTGCCCCGTCAGGCCTGACAGGTCAGCAGCAAGAGCATCGGATGTCAAAGGACCGGTCGCAATGACCAACGCATCGGCATCATCGGCAGCGGCGCGAACGCTCGTTGCCTCTTGTCGGACCAAATTGATGTTCTCATGGCCCTCGATCCGATCATCGACTTCCTTGGAGAATGCATCGCGATCGACGGCGAGAGCGCCTCCTGCAGCGACCGCATGACGCCGGGCAATGCCCATAAGCCGAGAGTCGAGGGCATCGAGCTCCCCCTTCAGCATGCCAGGGGCGCTGGATGCCTTGACGCCCTTCAGCGAATTCGAGCACACGAGCTCTGCACACCGTCCGGTACGATGGACGGGTGTCGTCAAAGAGGGTCTCATCTCCATGAGCTTGACGGAAAACCCGCGATCGGCAAGCTGGAGGGCCGCCTCGCACCCAGCCAGTCCCGCTCCTAATATGGTCACTGATTTAGACATGGCAGCAAGCATACCAAAGCCCCCCGCAGTCCGGCAACACCCACCGCAAAGAAGGATGGTTCCTTCACCGACCGAAACAGAGCACTTCATGGGGGACCCCACCGTCCGTCAGGATACCGCGCCACCAACCCGGCAGCTTCCGCTTCAGCCAAACACTCCATGAGGCGGGAGGCAGCG
>JAEZDJ010000072.1 GCA_023429565.1 Actinomycetes bacterium | reverse complement strand
CTCAAGCCGGAGGTTCGAGGCTCGCCGGTTCGCAAGGCGGCCGCAGTCCCGCGCGCCCCAAAGCCGTTCCACGACGGCCGAGACAATCACAAGGCCTACTTGACAAAACTATAGGAACACCCCCCAGACCGCCGTCCAAAAATTCCCTCAAGCAAGCCGCTAGACCACCGGGGCCCAATCCTTCCCGAGCACGACAAGGACGTCGGTGCTGAAGGTGTAATACCCAGCTCCCGCAACCGTGCGACCCGACCCCAACGCATCGACCACCGTCTGGGCAGCCCCCTCGAACCGATCGTCGTTGTACACGACCAGCGTCTCGGAATAAACCGCCGTGTCGGTGTTGCCCACGTCGGCCACGTTGAATCCCTGGTTTCTCAGCGACTCGGCCATTTGGCTGGCTCCGCCGTCAATTGCAGCGCCATTGCGAACCGTGATGGTGAAACTGCCCGGATCGACCGTCGCGACCTCCGTGGTCGAAGCCAGGGAGCTTTCCCCCGCCTTCATGCGCTGCATCATGGCGCTCCAGGCATCGCTCGAAGCGACGTAGTACGCTGTCCCATCGCGTGTCGTCTCATATCCGGGGACCAATGCTCCCGCGACATCCGCCCCGTCGATACCCCGCATCCCGTCAGCGAGCGATGACGCGTCAGACACGGACATGTCCGTCTCAAACGTGCTGCCCAGCGAGTCAAGCCTCGACAAAAAGTCCGGCGTGTTCTGACCCAGCAAGCGAAGCGACACCCCGACGAGAAGCGATTCCTGGTTGGCAGCCTGAGTGTCCAGCCCGCCTTTGAAATTGCTGGCGCGCAGCAGCGTGAGGGCACTCTTTCCGTCGAGGGTCTGCGTTCCCGCCTCAAGATACACGTCTCCCGCAGCAGGATCATCCACCTCTTCGGAAACCGTGACCTCCACGCCGCCCAACCCATCGACAAGTGCGGTGATGCCGGCGGCATCAAGCTTCACGAAATGAGCTATGTCGACTCCGGCAAAGCTTGCCACAGCCGAGACGAGCGCCGCGTCCCCGCCCATGGCCTCAGCCTCGCGCAACTGATGGGCTTTGCCATCCGAAAGCGTGACGCTGAGGTTCGCCGGGATCGAGACCGCCGACACGGCACGCGCAGCCTCGTCGACGCGGACAAGCATGATGGCGTCAGGACCGTCGCCCAGGGAGGAGGCACTCCCCCCGGCATCGAGATCGGCGGCAACCACCGTGTAGAATGCCTGAGCATCCTGCGAAGGCGTGACCAGAGACCCTTGAACGTTGGAATCGACGAGGCCAATCTTCGCATTGAGCGAACCCGTGAACACCGCCAGCCCCACGCCAACCGCAACGGCTATTGCCGCAAGAATGCAGACAGCAAGAGCAACGACGCGGCGAACGCGAGCTCGGCGCTGTATCTCCTGCGTGAACTCCCGACGCCCAACCCGGCGCGAATACTCAGACGAGCTCTCGCGCGTCGCCGTCGACGGCAGCAAGGTGTCGACGGTGCCCCGGGCGGCGCGCTTGTTTTTCCGCATGTTTGAAAACCCGACCGAGTCGGCGTTCATGTGGCCCGACGAGGTGCGTCCCCGCTTGGGGACATGGGTGCCATAGGTTGCCGAATGCATGCGGGCAGACGTGAGTTTAAGTTGGGAGGAACTGAATCCCTTCCGCCGTTTGAACATCTTTTTGCCTCGCCTCAGCACGCCGGCGGCGGGTCTTCGACCACCGCTCTTCTGGCGCTGACGCCCAGGGAGGACAACTTGCCCACATAGTCCTCATAGCCACGGTCGATATGGCCGATGTTATGCACGCGCGTTTCGCCGTCGGCCGCCACGCCCGCCAAGACAAGCGCCGCACCGGCACGAAGGTCGGTTGAGGAGACGGGAGCGCCCTGCAGGCTGCCCACGCCCCGGACGAGGGCGTGGTGGTCATCGATGGTAATGTCGGCACCCATGCGAATGAGCTCACTTGCGAACATGAAACGATTCTCAAAGACGTTCTCGGTCACGACCGAACTGCCTTGGGCCAATGCCGCAAGCAACATGAACTGTGCCTGCAAATCGGTCGGAAACCCAGGATGGGGCAAGGTCTGAATGTCGATGGGAACGAGAGGCGCAACGCGAGAGACCGTGATCCAGTCATCGCCCGATTGGACATCGCAGCCCATGGCGGTCAGCTTCATGAGGGCCATCCGCAGGTACGACGGGTCAATCCCACGCACGGTCACCGGCCCGCCAGTCAAGGCGCCGCCGACAAGGAACGTGCCCGCCTCGATGCGGTCGCCGACGGTGGTGTGTTCGCAGGGATGCAGCGAGTCGCTCGGGACGCCTTCCACCTCAAGGAAGGACGAGCCACCGCCGCTTATGCGCGCGCCCATGGAAACGAGCATGTTCACAAGGTCAACGATCTCTGGCTCGCGGGCAGCGTTTTCAATGGTGGTGAAGCCCTCGGCAACGACAGATGCCATGAGGAGATTCTCGGTTGCGCCAACGCTTGGGAAGTCCAGCGCCACATGGGAGCCCCTGAGCCCTTCGGGCGTCGAAGCCTCCAGGAAACCATGCTGCACGGAAAATCGCACGCCGAGAGCCTCAAGGCCCACCAGGTGCATGTCGATCTTACGTGCCCCTATCTGGCATCCGCCGGGCATGGCGACGCGCGCATGGCCAAACCGCCCGATAAGGGGCCCGAGAACTGAAATGCTCGCGCGCATCTTGGAGACCAGCTCATAAGGCGTCTCGCATCGGTCGACAACAGCCGTGTCGATGACGAGGGTGTGACCCCTGCGCTCGAGCCGCGCCCCCAAACGCTTCAGGACCTGCGCCATGATATCTATATCGGAGATGAGGGGAACGTTATGAATCGTCGTGGTTCCGCATCCCAGCAGAGACGCCGCCATGAGCTTGAGTGCCGAATTCTTCGCACCGGAAACGGCAACCTCCCCCGCAAGAACGCCGTTGCCCTGCACAATGATGATTTCTTCAGACATGCATCTATCCTTTTCATTCAACAGAGAGGCGCAGCCAGAACAGAGCGATGACACCCATACCGCCTTCGGACATCCGTAGAGCAACTTCTCCCTCTCGATGTCATTATAAGAAGGGAGAGACACGAGCGCTCGCCCCTTCACAACGAAAGCAGAACGCCTCAGGCGTCCGAGGAAGAGACGCAAGGGCCCGAAAGAATCCCGCCAGGCAGACGGAGGGCATTCCCCCTGGCGCCAGACAGCCCTCATGCGGTCGAGAAAAGTCCAACCCGTCAAAAGACCCCCGGCCGGTGCCTCTCGAATTCCTGCCGCCCACACGAGGCTCAGGGTTCGATCTGCGCCCAACCGGAGGTCTTTGACCACACAGAGGGCCTGCAACCTTAGGTCGCAGGTGAAATTATTCGCCCAGCACGAAGCGCTTGAAGTCCACGATCTTGATGGAACCGCCCAATGCCTTGGCCACATCCGCCGTGTAATCGCTCACGGTCTGCTCTGAGTTCTTGACAAAATCCTGCTCAGCAAGGCAGTTCTCCTTGAAGAACTTCTCCAGTCGACCAACCGCCATCTTCTCCTGAATGGCCTCGGGCTTGCCCGACTCAGCAGCCTGGGCAATATAGATGGCCTTCTCATGCTCGGCGATGGCCGGATCGACCGACTCACGCGTTGCGGAAACGGGAGCGATGGCAGCAACCTGCATGGCCACGTCGCGGCCATACTGGACAAACTCAGGCGAGGTCGGATCGATTCCGTCCACGTCAAATCGGACAAGCACGCCGATCTTTCCGCCGCCATGAATGTACGAGGTGACGGCTTCGCCCTCCACAACCGCAAAGCGCGAAACCTGAATGTTCTCGCCCAGCGTGTGAATGGCGTCGGTCACAACTTCTTCGACAGTCTCGCCTTCGGCGTCAACGGCTTTGAGGGCCTCCAAGTCAGCAGGCTTGGCAGCCATGGCGGCCTTGGCGATCTTTTCGGCATATGCCTTGAATTTGTCGTTCATGCCGACAAAGTCGGTCTCGCAGTTCAGCTCAACCAACACGCCAGTCTTGGCGTCGTCGGAAACGAGTGCCACAACCGTGCCCTCGTTCGTGGCACGCCCGGCCTTCTTGGCCACGGCAGCCAAACCACGTGTGCGCAGAACGTCGACAGCCTTGTCGACGTCGCCCTCGACCTCGACAAGTGCCTTCTTGCACTCCATCATGCCGGCACCGGTCATTTCACGGAGCTCTTTGACCATGGAAGCGGATACAGCCATGGGGTGTTCCTTTCTCTCGTACGCCCAGGATCCGCGCAGGCGGTGGGCGAATACCTCATTCAAATCTGCCGGACAGCTTACGGCAGGTTCTTGCGCATCTGCTAGTTTGCAGCAGGGGTCTCGACGACGACCTCTTCGACAGGAGATGCAACCGGAGCCTCAACCTCAACCTCGACGACAGCGGCCTCCTCCGTCTTGCCGGCCATCTCAGCAGCCGTGACAGGAACTCCAACGCCAGCGATGACGGCATCGGCGATAAAGTCTGCCAAGAGACGAACGGAACGAATGGCGTCGTCGTTTGCCGGGATGCCGTAATCGACATCATCGGGATCGCAGTTCGTGTCCAGCGTTCCCACAACGGGGATGTTCAGACGACGAGCTTCGTGGATGGCGATGGTCTCACGATTGGTGTCAATGACGAACACGGCGTCGGGCACGCGCTTCATGTTGCGGATGCCGTTGAGGTTCGTCTGCAGCTTGCCAAGTTCCTTGCGCAGCAGAATCTGCTCTTTCTTCGGAAGGAGCTCCATGCGGCCATCAGCCTCCATGGCCTCAAGCTCCTCCATGCGCGTCACGCGAGAGCGGATGGTGACGAAGTTCGTCAGCATGCCACCGAGCCAGCGAGCGTTCACGTAAGGCATTCCGCAACGATTCGCGGCATCGGCAACGGCTTCCTGAGCCTGCTTCTTCGTGCCAGCGAACAGCACGGTGCCGCCTTTGCGCGCAATCTCCGAGACAAACGTGTATGCCTGATCGAGGCCCACGAGCGTCTGCTTGAGATCGATGATGTAGATGTCTCCGCGGCTGCCGAAGATGTACGGTTTCATCTTGGGGTTCCAGCGGCGCGTCTGATGCCCGAAGTGGCTGCCCGCATCGAGCAGCGCTTTAATGTTGACTTTCGCCATGATTTACTCCATTCGTTAGTCCTCTGCCCGAGGTCATCCCCACAACCGCAGCCTTTTTCGGTGGCCACTAGCGGCGCGAGTCACACGAGCATGTGTAATATAAACGAAGAGATTATATACGAACGAAGCTGCTGGCACAAGCAAAGATGGAGACCGCATGAACGCAGCGGCACCGCCTTGGAGCCACGGCCGGAATCGGCAGAAACGACGAGAGGGGCCCTGTTCAAAAAGGAGGGGCAGAGCGGGACGGCACCCTGGATGCGGCCAGGCCTTGCGTCGTCCTTCCCTATGGCTCCCTGCGACGGCGATCCTCCCGAGCAGCGCTGATGCTATACTACGCAGATGCCGCGCCCGAAGCGCGCGTTTGACCGCCGGACCACGGGAAGGCGGTCACCTCCAAAATGATCGCGACACACGCAGAGGCGACAGCAGGCAAAGGAGCAAGACATGGATTTTCATAACGTGACGTTTGAGGCCTCATACGGAACCTCCGCCCAGCTTCCCCCCTCAACCGCTCCCGAAGTGTCCTTTGCAGGCCGCTCGAACGTGGGAAAGTCTTCGCTTCTCAACAAGCTGTTCAACCGCAAAAGCCTTGCAAAGGTGTCCTCGACTCCCGGAAAGACGGCGACGATCAACTTCTTCGATGCAGGTGGCGCGAAGTTCGTGGATCTTCCCGGATACGGATACGCACGGGTGTCGAAAGCTGAAAAGTCCCGCTGGAACGAGCTCATTGGCGGCTACTTCGATCAGGACAGAACCTTCACGCTGGTAGTGTCGCTCGTCGACATCCGCCACCCCGCTTCAACGCTCGACGAGCACATGATCGCCTATCTCCGCGACCGGGGGCTGCCGTTTGCCATCGCCCTCACAAAGGCTGACAAGCTGAGCCGTCAGCAGCAGCTCAAGCAACGCGCCGCGCTCAAAAAGCAGCTGCACCTCGATGACGACACGCCGCTCGTGACCACCTCGGCCGAAAAGGGAACCGGCATCGACGAGCTACGCGCGCTCATCAAGAACACAGTAGGCTGAACATGTTGCAATGCGACAACGCATAGCCAAGGGCTCTCTCAATCTATGAGGGACGGACTATGATCATGCCCGGCTGGACAGGCCCCGTGATGACGCCCACGCCAAATGTCGCAGCATGAACCATCATGTTTCCACCGATGTATATTCCGCAATGGCTGGCACTTACGGCGACATCACCCGGCTGGGGATCACTTGCAATAGGCCAATTCATAAACGTCAGAGTGCTACCCATGCGAGAATAGCTGCCCGACAGACAGAATGCGACAAATCCCGAGCAGTCGTACTGATTCGGTCCCGCTCCATAGCTCGGATCATCATAGCCATATCCCTTGCCGATTTGGCTGTATGCGCGGCTAACCACTGACCCGCCCACACCGGAATCATAGCTTGGAGCAGGCGTCGGGTCGGGCCGATAGGATCCCCCGCCTGTGTTGGCTGAACCACTTCCGGAAGAGCCGGCAGCTTGCTGAATCGAAGACTCGACCACCGCTGGCGCCGCAGCCGCATCAGCAGCCTGCTGGGCCGCACGCTCCTGCTCAAGCAACTCAGTCGCTTCGGCGCTGAGACCGTCGTAGGTCGCTTGCATGGCGGCAATCGTAGATGCCACTTCGCCCTGTACGCGTTTCGCATCTGCAGCCTTTTGGATGGCGACGCTCTGCTCCTCAGCATAGATGGATTCCTGCTCTTGCACTTCAGCACGCAGGTCCTTGGTCTGCTGGACCAGATCGGCATCGTCCTGGTTGATCTGGTTGAGTATGTCCCAATTGGAGGCAAACGCCTGGAATGTCGTCGATCCGAACAGCAGGTCAAGCATGGTCGTGCTGCCAGTACGATACATGCTGCGCGCACGCACGCTCAGTCGATCTTGCAGGCCAGCTATCTGATCATTGGCCTCGCCGATGCGTGCCTGAGCTTCCTCGCATTTAGCTTCCGCCTCATCCTGGGCCTCGGAAGCCGCGTCATAGCTGATAGACGCATCGTTAAGTTTGTCTTGCATGGAATTGAGGGAGGCGAGGGCAGCCTGGGCTTCAGCCTGCTTCTCATTTGAAGAAGGATTGGCAAGAGCAAAGGTCGGAATCATGAGCGATAAGGAGAGCGAAACTACGGCGACGGTGGCAAATAGGCCCGTGAAGTGGGGTCGCGCAGAATGGTGCTCTTGCATGGGAACCTCCCTGTTCCTTGACACTTACCTGTTCGCTAGTTTACCAGAACAGATCACACAGCAGCCGAAGTGAAACCTTGCCACAACCGAAACGCCATCGTGAAGCTGACAAAACAGACCGCCCACCCCGAGACGAAGCCTCCCCGGCCACCCAAGGCAACACCGAGTTCCACCGTCGAACCTCGATCAGAGGCCATGCCACAAGGGCCGGAGAGTCATCCGGCAAAGCCCGTATCCACGACACGCTGTTTCCCGTCGTCGGCGGCAGCGGTGGCCAATTCGTCGCAGCGTTCGTTCTGGGGATGCCCGGCGTGACCCTTCACCCACACGAACTCCACCGTGTGGGGTTCCTTCGCCAAGAGCAGGCGCTTCCAAAGATCGGTGTTCTTCACCGGATCCTTCTTCGCATTTTTCCACCCGCGCCTGAGCCATCCGTCAACCCAATGCTGATTGAAAGCATTCACCAAGTACTGCGAATCGGAATAGAGCGTGACATCACATGGCTGGGTCAAAGCCTCCAACCCCACGATGGCCCCCAACAGCTCCATGCGATTGTTGGTCGTGTGCTCGAAACCCTGAGAGAGTTCCTTCACGTGCAGGTTGCCGGCGGAATCGTGAAATTGGAGCACAGCACCGTACCCTCCGGGACCCGGGTTGCCGCGCGCCGCCCCATCGGTATATATGTCAACGTGCATGAAGCATGTCCTTTCGTCTCACGAGCCAGGCGCAAGCAGGCATCCCGCCCAACAAAAATCAGTTGAGCTGGGAGGGATGCCGCTCGAAAAAGTCAAAGCGAGGAGGGAGGGTGCGAAGGGGGTGGCGGCCTTCTGAAAGCTCTCCTGCACTGCACAGCTCTTCGACGCTTTCGAAATCATAGTTCCAGCTGAAAAACTCATCGAGATCGAAGTTCAGGTAATCGCATATCTTCTCGGTCCCCTGCGGCACGGCGGGGTGCATGAGCAGCGTGGCGATGCGCAGCGAGAAAAACGAGTCGATCAGCACTTGGCGGCGCTTTTCACCGTCGTCCTCAAGCTCGGCATCACGGATGCCGCTCGACCAATACTTGTTTGCCCAGCGAATGTAATCGTCCATGAGAGACATATACGAGTGAAGCTCCACGCGGTGCATGAGCTCGTCAACTTGGGCAAGCGCCCCATACGCCCGCTTCACCACTTCGGGAGACACGTCTCCCAGGGGCAGATAGCCCTCAAAATTCTTCTGAGCCTCATAGAAGCAGCTGCGTGCAAGCCGGTTGAACACGTTGGTCAGCAGCACGCCTTCTTTGAGCACCGGATCGGCGACGCGAGGATCGTCCCGCTTGGCGTCGTCGGGATCGAACGCCTTGGGCTTGAACCCGACGGATTTCTGATCGAGCCCCAGCGCCAGAAAATGAGCGCGGAGCTGCTCGACGGTATAGTGCTCCAAAAGCTCGTCTGCCGTGGGGGGCTTCACGGCGGACGACGATGAAGCCTTTTTGTTCCCAAAGAGGATATGGTGGTTCGCCACCAGATGGGTCTGGCGAAGCGGATGATCCGTGTTGCCGGGAGTCAGGATATCCCCAGGACGGATCGCCTCCACCAAAGCGGGCTGCGCAACGCCATAGAAATACAGATTGTCCTGGCCGATGAACTGATATATCTCAGAATCCTCTGAACACCAGAAATCGCGCCAGCTCTCGCGGGGCAGGCCCATCTTGTCGTTGACGGCCATCGTGAACGACATGGGTGCCCACAGGCTCTCGGGCCAGCACCAGACGGTGAGCCCCTCGACCCCTTCGATGACCGGAGCCTTGACGCCCCACGCGATGTTGCCCGTGATCCGGAACGGAACAAGTGCCTTGCCCGTACGAAAGCGGATGCCGGCATGGGCAAACACTTCACGGGCCACATCGCGGGCCTCGATGTCCGCGAACTCGACCGAGAAGCTCTGCTTTCCCTTTTCGGGCTCGTGCAGCTCGTGGGGCGGCAAGTCCTGAGCAACCGACTCGTACGCTTCGCGCTCGTCGTTTTTTATATAGGTGACGGGAGGAACGAGGAATTCCTTGACCGTCTGCGGAACGATGGCGCGCGTCTCGGGATCCTTCTCAAGCTTCGCAACGCGCTCTCTGAGAAAATCAGCAAAGGCAGGCAGGTCAAAATACCAGTTCTCCACGGGGCGCATCTCGGGCGTGGTGCCCGTGATGGAAGACTTCGGCGCAATGAGGTCTTCAGGGGCATACTGGTGCCCGAGGTCACATTCGTCGGCATAGGCATGTTCTGACTTGCATCCTTGCACAGGGCAACGACCGACCACCTGACGACCGTTGAGAAACGTGCCTGCCTCAGCGTCGTAGAACTGCAGGGTCGCACGGCGGTGCAGGTGTCCGTTTTCATGAAGCTTCCTGATGAACTTTTCAGAGATGATCTGATGGACCTCGCCCGAATGGCCAATGCCGCTGCCCTCGTAGATCGACAGGCTGATGGCATAGGCGTTCAGCGTCTTCTTCTGCGCCTCGTGATTGCGTTGGACGTAATCGGCGATGGTTCCATCGAATTCTCCCGCCTCGACAAGCTTGCGATACCCCTCGTCGATGGGAGACCCGAAGCAATCGGTTCCTGAGATGAAACGAACGTTTTCCGAACCGATTCGGTCACGGAGGAAGCGGGCGAAGGCGTCGGCGGGCACGAACACGCCGCCAATGTGACCAAAGTGCAACGGCTTGTTGCCATAGGGCATGCCGGCGGTGACGACGGCGCGGCGGGGCCATTGCACGCGGCGCCGGCTCTCGCGCTGGAATCGCATCTGGGAAGAATTGGAAGCGAGATCGTCAGACAAGGTTTCGCCGTTATTGCGCGACGCCGGCATCGCCATTCAGCTCCTTCATTGCGGCAACGACGTCGTCGGCCGACACGCTGCTCTCAGACAGGAGATCGAGCAACGTGGTCAAGCTGGCCGAACTGCTCTGCTGGAGCGGAACGGTTTGATACCGCGAAATGCCCGCGAGCTCGGCAGCCTTCGCGATGGCAGCTTCTTTGGTGCCGATCTCGTCAGCCAATCCATTGCTGACCGCCTCCATGCCCGTGAACGTGAGCCCGGTGGCAAGGGTCTTGACCTCATCTATGCCCATGCCCCGTCCTTCGGCGACGGTCGAGACGAACGTCTCGTTGATCTGGTCGACCATGTTCTGATAGTAGGCGCGCTCCTCCTCGGTGAGTGGCCGCGTCCCATAGCTTGAATCCTTGGAATCAGCACTGGTCACATTGTCGATCGAGATGCCCAGCTTCTCCAGAAGACCCGACAGGTCGGTTATCTGCATGGCTGTTCCGATCGCCCCGATAGCGGTGGTTTTTGCCGTGAAGATGTAGTCAGCCTGGGAGGATATCTCATAGGCCGCGCTCGCGTTCATCGAGGCGCTCGAAACGACGACGGGCTTGCCGGAGCTCTCGGAGAACTCACGCACGTAGGTGGCCATTTCCTCGCCAGCCGTGGCGGTGCCGCCACCTGAGTCGACACGCAGCACGACGGCCTTGATATGCGAGTTCTCCGCAGCACGGTCAAGCTGCGCCTTCAATCCCTCGGGGCTCGATGTCGTCCCATCGTATTGAATGGTTCCATCGATGTTGATGACGCCGACGGCATCGTCAACAAGATAGTCGGCATCTGACGACACGTCAGACGAGCCGAGCGACGAAAAAGACGATGACAGCGCCGAAGAGCACGAGGTTATGCCCACGAGGACAAGCACGAACACGAGCACCACGGCAACGAGCGCGACAATCCAGCCGCGGCTCTTTTTGGGCGGCTGCGAAGGATAGAATCCGGGCTGACCGCCGTTTCCAAAGCCTGCCGGGGCAGCGGAGGGCGCTTGGCCCACGGGCTGCTGCCAGACCTGTTGTTGCCAGTTGTTCGGTTCCTGCTGGTTCATGACGCCCTCCCTTAGAATTCCAGCGTGCCGTCGGCCTTGCTGTGCTGAGCCTTCTTTGCCGTGCGCAGCAAGAACTCCTGGTTTGTGTTCGTCTGCTTGAGCGATTTGATAAGCATGTCCATGGCGCGCTCGGTGTTGTTCGTGTTGGCGAGGATGCGACGCACGGCCCAGATGAGCGGGGCTTCCTGCGGGTCAAGCAGCAAGTCTTCCTTGCGCGTGCCCGAGGCCACCGGATCGATGGCGGGGAAGATTCGGCGATCGGCTAGATTGCGATCCAGCTTGAGCTCCATGTTGCCCGTTCCCTTGAATTCCTCGAAGATGACTTCGTCCATCTTCGATCCCGTGTCGACGAGCGCAGAAGCGAGGATGGTCAAGCTTCCCCCGCCCTCGATGTTGCGTGCGGCGCCCAGAAAGCGCTTGGGCGGATACAGCGCCGTGGAGTCGACGCCACCGGACAGGATGCGTCCAGAGGCAGGCTGAGCGAGGTTGTAGGCGCGAGCGAGACGCGTGAGGGAGTCAAGCAGGATGACCACATCTTTGCCACACTCCACCAGCCGCTTCGCACGCTCGATGACGAGCTCCGCAACGGCGATGTGATTCTCGGTCGGCATGTCGAACGTCGAGGAAACGACCTCGCCCTTGATGGAGCGCTCCATATCCGTGACTTCCTCGGGGCGTTCGTCGACCAGCAGGCACATGAGATGCACCTCGGGATTGTTGGCGCTGATGGCAGCTGCGATATCCTTGAGAATGGTCGTCTTGCCGGCTTTCGGAGGACTGACGATGAGACCGCGCTGCCCCTTGCCGATTGGGCTCACAAGATCGATGACTCGTGCGGTGACCGTAGTCTTGCCGTGCTCCATGATCAGGCACTCGTCGGGATACACCGGAGTGAGATCGCCAAAACGCACGCGCTTTCCGCATTCCTCGGCAGGCACGCCGTTGATTGAAATGACCTTCTGGATGGCCGCATACTTCTCGTTCTCACGGGCGGGGCGTGTCCGTCCCGACACCACATCCCCCTTGCGCAGTCCGTTGCGCCTGATGGTGGATAGTCCCACATAGCAATCCGACTCGCTGGGCAAATAGCCTTGCGTGCGAAGGAAGCCATAGCCGTCGGCCAAGATGTCAAGCACGCCAGTGACCTGGATGAATCCCTCAGCCTTGACGCAGGCGTTGAACACGGCTTCAACGAGCTCGGCCTTTTTGAGACCCGTCACATCAACGTCGAGCTCGGCAGCCTTGGCGCGCAGGTCGGCCACTTTGAGCTTCGCCAAATCCTCGCGAGACGTGCTTGGCTGGACTTCGCGGTTCTGCTGGTTGCTGAACTGGCGACGTTGGCGCCGATGATTGTTATTGTTGTTGTTATTATTGTTATTGTTGTTGCCGGGTTTGCTTGGGCCGCCCTGCTTGCCCGAATTGTTCCTGCGAGGGCCGCCGGCGCCCTGGGAGCTTGCCTTGGCGTTCTGACGGGGAGACGGTCCTGCTTGCACATTGGCCTTCACGCTCTTGCGCGGGGTGCGCGAGCCAGGAGCCGAAGCGTCCTTGTTGACGGATGCCTGCTCCTGCTTCCCGGTGCCAGCGGCATCCTGCTTCCCCGCTGCCCGATCCGTCAGACTTGTCGAGCGTCGCTTGGTTGGCGCGGAGGCTTTGGCGGGAGCCGCTTCGCTGGTTGCTTCGTTACTCATGCGTTCTGCACTTTCTCCCAATCCTTCAGGAACGTATCGAGGCCACGGTCCGTCAGGGGATGCTGCACGCACTTCTTGAGTGCGGCAAACG
>JAEZDJ010000041.1 GCA_023429565.1 Actinomycetes bacterium | reverse complement strand
TTCGCGATCGCCGCCCTGTTCAGCCATGCCGTTTGCTAACCTCTGCCCGTCGCTGCCTCTGCCGTTTTCCCGACTCTGGCCGCAGCCAGCAGGTTTCCCCTGCCACGCCGTCGACGCCTTCGCCACTGCAGCACTATTGGCGGTGCCACCCTGCCCTTGCTGTCGGCTCATCGCCTGCCAGTCACCGCAATGGTCTTGACTTGTGAGGCTTGCTCGTCTTAAATGAAGCCAGATTGCAGTTCATGAGACCGCATGAAGGGGCACACCACCTTGGGTGTGATTCCTTCATGCGGTTTTTTGTCGTTCTGGGGGAATTGCGCGGGGCTTTGAGACGGTATGTATTTTTCGGGAAACGACAGGAGGCGAATATGGTGACCATCAACGGAGAGGCGCACGCGGTGGAAGGTGCCAGCATCACTGCCTACCTCAGTCATGCAGGCTATGAGGTTGCGCGCGTGGCTGTGGAGCTCAATGGGGACATTGTTTCCAAGGCGGCCTATGGTGACACCGTGCTTTGCGCCGGTGATGAAGTGGAGATAGTCGCGTTCGTGGGGGGTGGCTGATGGTGGGGGATGGCGCGGTGCCCTTCACACGCGAGCAATGGCATGCGGCGCTTGACGAGAAAATGGGACGAGATCTGCGGGTGAAATGTGCGAGATCCCGTGTTGCGGTCTGCGGTCTGGGTGGGCTTGGCTCAAATGTCGCCATTGCCTTGGCGCGCTCGGGCGTCGGCGTGCTGCATCTGATCGATTTCGATCGCGTCGAGATCACCAATCTGAACCGGCAGCAATACTTTGTCGATCAGCTGGGGATGCCGAAGGCGCATGCTTTGGCGGAGAACCTGAAGCGCATCGCGCCCTACTGCGATCTGGTCGTCGAGGAACGGCGTATCGTTCCCGAGGCCATTCCCTCCCTGTTCGATGGGGATGACATCGTGTGCGAGTGCTTTGACAAGCCGGAGGCGAAGTCCATGTTGGTGGACGGTGTGTCCAGCGCATATCCCGACAAGCCGCTCATCGTCGGTTCGGGGATGGCTGGCTTGCGCTCCGCGAATGAGATTGCCACGCGACGCGTTGGAGGGCGACTGTACCTCTGTGGCGACGGGGTGAGCGGCGTCGAGGATGGCTTGGGCCTTGCGGCCCCACGCGTGTTGGCCTGCGCGGCTCATGAGGCGCTCATGGTGCTCCGGCTCATTGCCGGAGAGCGTGAGGCGTAGGGAGGTTGCCGGCTCGCTCGCGACGTGCCTGCCTGGCAGTTTTCCCTCCTGGGGCAGGTTTGAGGGCCTTTGAAGCGGACAGTTCGTCCGCATGCCCGGCCCGCCCAACGCGGAATCGGCTCGCCCGGCCGGCGGTTTCATATGGCTAGCGCCTCCGGCCGAGCAAGGAGCCGAGAGGCTCCATCTATGGCGGGGGAGGGGCTCCTCACGCAGCCAGGATTCGATGACAAGAAAAAGAAGGGACTTCATGCAGGAACGAAATGATGATGCATTTGAGCTTGGCGGGCATCGCTTCACCTCCCGCTTCATTTTAGGATCGGGCAAATATTCGCTTGACCTCATCGACGCGGCCGTGCGCCAGGCGGGTGCGCAGATCATCACGCTTGCGGTGCGCAGGGCGAACACCCGCAAGCACGAAAGCATCCTCGACCACGTGCCCGAGGGCGTCACGCTTTTGCCGAACACGTCGGGTGCGCGCAATGCGCAGGAGGCCGTGCGCATCGCGCGTTTAGGGCGGGAGCTGGGGTGCGGTGACTTCGTCAAGATCGAGATCATGCGTGACACCAAATATCTCCTGCCTGACAACGCCGAGACCATTCGCGCCACCGAGACGCTTGCCAAAGAAGGGTTCATCGTGCTTCCCTACATGATGCCCGACCTCACGGTTGCGCGCGATCTGGCCAATGCCGGGGCCGCTGCCGTCATGCCGCTTGCGGCGCCCATTGGGTCGAACAAAGGGTTGGCGGCGCGCGATTTCATACAGATACTCATTGACGAGATGGATGCCCCCGTCATCGTGGACGCCGGAATCGGCCGTCCCTCGCAGGCATGCGAGGCCATGGAAGGCGGGGCGGCTGCCATCATGGCCAACACCGCGCTTGCCACCGCCGGCGATCTGTCCCTGATGGCGAGTGCGTTTCGCAAGGCGATCGAAGCGGGACGCGAAGCCTACCTGTCTGGACTGGGCCGCGTTCTTGCTCGAGGGGCTGCGGCGAGCGACCCCCTCACCGGCTTCTTGCGATAGCGGTGAGGGACGATGACGGAAGGACTGCCGATGCGGAGCGCGAGGATGGAAGATGCCACGAGGGAAAGCGCTCGGAGGGGCATTGGGAAAGAGCCGGAGGAGAATGCGTTCCTTGTCGATTCGGGACATCTCTCGCACAGAGCGCTTGAGCGCAAGCATCGCCTGGAGACGGATGCCTCCTCACGCAGCGATCCTCGGGCGTTTTTGCCGGACATGGACCGGATTGACCCCACCATACGGGAAACCGTGACGGCCGAGTGGAAATCGTACGATCCCTCCGAATGCACGGCTGCCGACGTGGTGCGATCCCTCTCCCACGAGACCTGCACGCTCCAGGACTTCAAGGTGCTGCTCTCCCCGGCGGCGGAGCCCTTTCTTGAACAAATGGCCCGTCGCGCGCGTCTTGAGACGCGCAGGCATTTCGGCAACACGGTCTACCTGTTCACGCCGCTCTATCTTGCAAACCACTGCGAGAACTACTGCGTCTATTGCGGGTTCAACTGCTATAACGATATTCGCCGCGTGCAGCTCGGTCGCGATCAGATAGAACGCGAGATGCAGATCATCGCGGCTTCAGGCATGGAGGAAATCCTGCTGCTCACGGGAGAAAGTCCCGCAAAGAGCAGCATCGACTACATCGGAGAGGCCTGCCAGCTGGCGCGAAAGCACTTTCGCAGCGTCGGTCTGGAAATCTACCCCGCCGATGTCGCGTCCTATCGTCAGCTGCATGAATGTGGAGCGGATTACGTGACGGTCTTTCAGGAGACATACGACATCGATCGCTATGAGCAGCTGCATCTGCTGGGACGCAAGCGTGTCTGGCCCTACCGGTTCGAGGCCCAGGAGCGGGCGCTCATGGGGGGAATGCGGGGAGTGGGCCTTTCTGCATTGCTGGGCCTTGCCGATTTCCGTCGGGACGCCTTGGCCACCGGTCTGCATGCGAGTCTGCTGCAGAGAAAATACCCTCATGCCGAAATCTCCCTGTCCTGCCCGCGGTTGCGACCCATCGTCAACAATGGGACCATCAGCCCGCTTGACGTGCACGAGCGACAGCTTTGCCAGATACTGTGCGCCTATCGCATCTACCTTCCTTTTGCTGGAATCGTCGTCTCGTCGCGTGAGACGGAGCGGTTTCGAAACGGCATCGTCGGCGTTGCGGCAACCAAGGTTTCCGCTGGCGTGTCCACCGGCATCGGCGATCATGGACAGAAATACGCGCAGAATGGAGAAGGTGCCGGCGAACGGGGTGACGAGCAGTTTGAGATTGCGGATGCTCGCAGCATTGGCCAGATGTATGCCGCTTTGGAGGAGCGGGGAATGCAGCCCGTCCTCAACGATTATGTCTCTCTGTGAGAGTCGGGCGGGAAGGAGCGTGTGTTGATCGACAATGGCTGCCATGAGCCGCGGTCTCGTGCGAAGGCCGTGCGGGATGCAGATGCTTGCTCGATCCTGTGCGTGACCGACCGAAAGCTGTGCGGGGACGACTTTCTCAGTCGTCTTGCGCGCATTGCGGCATTGCGTCCCGCCGGCATTATCTTGCGCGAGAAGGACCTGGGCGAGGTGGAGTACGAAGCGCTTGCGCGGCAGGTTCTCGAGCGCTGCGGGAAGACCCCGCTCGTCATCCATGGGCATCCAAAGGTGGCACGCGATTTGGGCTGCATGCAGCTGCACCTGCCACTTTGCCAGCTTGAAGCTTTGTCGGCGAAGGCTCGGGCCGGTTGGAGCCAACTTTCCACATCGTGCCATTCGCTTGAAGAGGCTCATCGGGCGGTGGGGTTGGGTTGCACGCGCATTGTCGTGGGGCATATTTTCGACACACACTGCAAGCCGGGCGTTCCTCCACGGGGCCTCGCTTTTCTGCAAAGCGCGTGCGCGGAAGTCGCTGTCGACGTGTACGCCATCGGGGGCATCACGCCCGGTCGCATGGCTGCTGTACGTGAGGCGGGCGCAGCGGGTGCCTGCATGATGAGTGGCTTCATGCAGGCGGATGACGTGAGTTCGCTGTTTGAGGGGTCAATGAGGAGGTCGGGCGAATAGCATGAGGGCTGCGAAGTTCCTGCTGCCCTCATGCTCGAACCGAGAAGGCTGAACGACGTTGCCAGGAATCCCTGATGTCCGCACGTGTGGGCGTGCTCCCATTTTTGTTGTTGCCAAGCTCGTTGCCTGCTCATCCAACGAGCTTGTCGCTTCTGACCGTTTGGCTTGTGGCGAAAAACTTTTCAGCTTCGTCAAACAAATTGATGTCCACTTCGACGATATCGTGCCGAGCGGCAAAATAGTTTGAGTAGGTGCCAGGCACAAAAGCGACTTTGTACAGGATTCCGCTTTCGATTTCTCCCGGTTCTCGTTTTGCGATGACGTAGGGATAGGAACCTCCTGTTTCGCTGTCATCGTACTTGATGAAATTATTCTCGACGAGGGCATTGATTTCAGAGGCAGTGAGCTGGACGGTCTCGATCTGATCATGGAGAGCGGGCAGAATGGTGCGCGCGTCATCTGCAGTTAGCTTGCCTCCATACAGTCTTCCATTAACTCCGAGTTCGTTTTCTTCGTTTGAGCCATGGAGGCCGCCCATGGTTATGAGCGTGATGTCGGCTTCGGCCGCCTGATTGTATATCTGGCCCACGAGCTGTGCGGTTTCTTCGAGCGAAAAATCCTGCTGGAGCATGGCAATCGTTGCCGATTCCTTTTGCCTATCGGTTGCGGAGACAATACAGCTGCCATCTGAAAGAGACGTGGAAATCTGGAGGAGCGGGTCGTCTTGGTCGAGGGCGGACTCGTCGGAAAGAGAGCTCGCCAGCTTTTCGCCTTCTGCTTTGCGAAGGGCATCCTGTCCTCTTTTTGTCCCTAGTACTTTGAGGACTTTGAGCGCATCTTCGAGTTTCTGCTCGTTGCCGGAGCATGCGAGCCGTTTGCTGATGCCGTAATAACGTAGCACGTCGTAGGTGAGCCCGTCATTCGAGAATATTCCTGGCACCAGATAGGTCTTTCCGTATGCCGATGCATTTGCCGTGAGCGTTGGGTTAAAAGAAGATAGAAGGCTTTGGTCGGAGAGTTGAAGCAAATGTTCAGATTGCAGATCGGCTTTGGGAATAGCTTCTGT
>JAEZDJ010000015.1 GCA_023429565.1 Actinomycetes bacterium | reverse complement strand
ACCATCAAGGGCCCGGTGCAATATGCCTGCGACAAGGCGCTGGCGGAGCTCGTCGCGCCCGAAGGCGGCGCCATCGGTTCAGGAACGGGCACGGGAGCCGCGGCCGTCATCATGGATGCGCGCGATGGGGGGATTGTGGCCATGTCGAGTTTTCCGACCTTCTCGCCGGAAACCTTCATCGGGGGCATATCCCAGGATGTGTACGACGTCTATCGTTCGGATGACGCATACAACCCACTTTTCAACCGCGTGATTGGCGGCGAGTATCCCGCTGCCTCAACGTACAAGGCATTCACCGGCTTGGCTGCGCTCGATTATGGATTTGCCAACACGGCGAAGTCGTGGTCGTGCAGCGGCTCTTGGGATGGATGGAACACGGGCTCTCCTCAAAAGTGCTGGCTGCATTCCGGGCATGGCACCCTTGGCTTCCGCAGCGGCATCGTGCAGTCCTGCGACACCGTGTTCTACGACATCGCCAAGCAGTTTTGGGATGCGGGAGAAGCCGGCACGATCGGAACGACCGCCATGCAGGATGAGATCAAGAAGTATCGGTTCGGAGAGGCGACGGGCATTGATCTGGATGCGGAGTCCGTTGGCCGCGTGCCGACTCCGGAATGGAAAGCCGAGCACTTCCGCGACACTCCCGAAGCGGCCCAGTGGCAGGGCGGCGATTCGACCAACATGGTCATCGGCCAAGGCTATGTCCTGACCACGCCGCTTCAAGTGGCCGTCGCCTATGGAGCGCTTGCCACCGGGAAGGTCATGAAGCCGCATCTGCTCAAAGAGGTGCGGAATGCCACGGGCGATGTCGCCGCCTCTTTCGAGGCGTCGGTTGTGGCCGAGCCCGACATCCCGTCCGAGAATCTGGAATTCATGCGGGATGCGCTGCACGGAGTGGCTACCGACAACGCTGAAATCGCCAAGCTGTTCAGCGCACATGGCATTGACGCCGCCTGTAAGACCGGCACGGCGGAGGTCGCCGGCAAGGATGACTTCGCCTGGTTCGCCTGCTATGCCCCCTATGACGACCCCAAGTACATCGTCGCCTGCGTCGTCGAGGAGGGCGGAGGCGGCTCGGCCGTCGGCGCTCCGCTCGGCGTGGAGCTGCTGGCAGCCGCACTTGCCTACGATGAGGGAACGTTGGCCGACATGGGATCGATAGCCGGGTCGACCGGCAAGACGGTCGCACGCACGAGCTCCAGTTCCTCTGGCCGTACCGATTAGGACAATTCCGGGGGTGCGTCGGTTTCGCACCGCGCGGGAAAGAAGGGATCCATGGCTCAGCTGCCTCAGATAAGTTCAGTGAAAGTTCCTGATCAGGCTGTCGCGAACGCCACGCGCCAGCGTCGGTTCCCCCTGCTCAACATTCCCTTCATCGTGGTCATCACGCTGCTGGTGGGCTATGGTCTGCTGGTGGTCTGGTCAGCCGTGAGCGGCAATGCGGACTACAGCTTCTCGCGTCAGGCTGCAACGGTGGCCATCGGGGCGGTGCTCATGATTCTTTTGTGGCGGTTTGACTACCGCCGCCTGTCTGAAATGACGACGGTGTTTCTCATCGTGAACGTCATCCTCATCCTGTCCCCCCATCTTCCGGTCATCGGCGTGGAGGCGAAGGGCGCTCAATCGTGGATCAATCTTGGCATCCAGGTCCAGCCGGGCGAGTTCGCGAAGGTCACCGTTGTCCTCCTGGCTGCCAGCGTCGTTTCGCGATACGGGGGCCGTCTTGACGATCCTCGCGAATACTGCAAGGCGCTCGGCATCATGCTCGTCCCGTTTCTGTGCATCATGACGCAACCTGACCTAGGAACGGGGCTTGTCTACCTGTTCATCATGGCAGTCGCGCTCGTCGTGGGCGGAGCCCGGCTCAAGTTTCTGCTCGTGACCTTGGCGGCCGGTCTCGTCTGCATTGCGGCCGTCTTCGCCATCGATCAGCTAATCTATGGGGCGACTGGAGAATACAAGCTGCTCAAGAGCTATCAGCGCGCACGTCTGACCGTGTTCCTCAACCCTGAATCGGACCCCGATGGCGACGGCTACAACCTCATGCAGGCGAAGATCGCCATCGGTTCCGGAGGGCTGTTCGGGAAGGGGCTGCTGCAGGGCACTCAGGCAAAACTCGACTATTTGCCCGAGGCCCCCACTGACTTCATCTTTTGCGTGCTGGCGGAAGAACTCGGGTTTTTCGGTGTAATGGTGCTGCTTGCCCTCTATGTCGCCCTCATTTTGCTATGCTTTCGCATTGCCAGGTCTTCCAGTGACGTGTTCGGCATGGTCATTGTCATGTGCATTGTGGGGATGTGGCTGTTCCAGATACTTGAGAACATTGGCATGACCTGTGGCCTCATGCCCATCACGGGCATACCGCTGCCGTTTATGAGCTATGGCTCGTCGTTCATGGTGGTTAATTTCGCCATGTTGGGGCTCATTGGCTCGGTGTGGGCTCACAGCGCCGCGACTGGGAAGAAGGGCAGCTATGCAACTACCCGTTGATATCAAGGCCGTCATCGATGCGGCGACCAACATTGACGAGGCGCGGCAGACCGCGCTTTCCGTGAGCGTGTATTTCGACGACAGCGCTCCCGGTGACGTGCAGGCTCTCGTGCGCCAGTCTTTCGCCAGCGCGTCGCCTCACGCCCGCGTTTCCCTCGTCTATCTTGACGGGCGCGAGATCGCTCCCTATGCAGGCGATGACATGGCCGTCATCGTCGCGGGCTTGAGCGAGCGCGTGGGATCGTGCGCGTCCGACCTGCGTTCCGCCGGAGTTCCCGTCATGGTTGTCACCACCCTTCCCTCGCTTGTGGCGGATATCGCGCACGCACAGGGATGCGCCATTCCTCGCGGGGATCTCGTGTCTCCCAAGATGCGCCGTCCTGCCGTGCTCCCTTTCGAAACGCTGGCAGGGGAGGAGGCTCCTTCTTTCGAGGCGTCCCCGTCTGCAGCGACGAGCGAGCCCTATCCGGTTGATCCTGATGTGGCCTCATCGCTGAATGAGCGCATGGGAGGTTGGATCATCTCGGCTTGCAGCGAGAAGAAGCTTGCGTTTGCGCTGGCATTTCCCTTCGTGCGCAAACCCCTTTCGCTTGATGCGGTCGGCTCGACGGCCCTTCAGAACGCGGGAGTTGGCCTGCTGGTCATCATCCCCGGCGCAGACATGCCGGTCATGACGCTCAACCAGGCAAAGATGCTGCTGATGATTGCTGCTGCCTACGGCGAGGAATTGAACATGGAACGCGTGAAGGAATTGGCTGCGCTCGTCGGCGGCGCATTCGCCTGTCGTGCCGTGGCGCGGCAGCTGGTGACGTTCGTTCCCGCTTTGGGATGGGCTGTCAAGGCGGCTATCGGCTATACGGGCACGGTGGCCATGGGACGTGCGGCCATTGAATACTATGAAGGGGGAATCACGTTGGGCCGGTTGGCCGACGTGGTGGCGAAAGCCCGTGACAAGGCGGTTGGCGCGGCGGCAAGCCATGCCACGGCGAAGGCCCGCGCGGCCGGAGCAAGCACCGTTGCCGGCCTTCGCCAGCGGGCCTCGCGAGCGACAGCTCGCCTGACAGGCGGCGGCGCGGCCGTTCGCAGATAGCGGCCAAGCCGCTCGACCCATTCTCGAGAAATCCAAGAAAGTGTGACTCCGATGACGGATCTTTGGCCGCGGCTCGAGCCGTTGCTTGCCGACGCTGAGCGGCCTGCGCGCTACCTCAACCACGAGTGGGGGAGCGTCTATAAGCCTGACGCGACATTTCGCTATTGCATGGTGTATCCCGACACCTATGAACTTGGGCAGGCGAATCAGGCTGTCCGCATCTTGGTGAACGCCGTGAACGCCGTCGACGGAATGGCCGCGGAGCGAGCCTTTTTGCCGGCCCCCAGCTTCTGCGACACGATGCGTGCCGAGGGCCTGCCTCTTTTTTCCATCGAAAGCTGTGCTCCTCTGGCGGAGTTTGACGTCATCGGCATCACGCTTCCTCATGAGCTGGCGGCCACCAACGTGCTCGAGACGCTTGACCTCGCGGGAATCCCGCTGCATGCCGAGGAGCGCGCCGAGGGGGATCCCTTCGTGATTGCCGGAGGGCCTTGTGCATTCAATCCAGAGCCCTATGCGCCCTTCTTCGATGCGTTCAGCATCGGCGAAGGAGAGGAGTCTGTTCCTGAAGCCCTTTCGCTCATTCGTCGCCTCCGCGCCGAAGGTGTTTCCCGTGCGGACATCCTGAGCACGTTGGCGGCGGAGGATGGATGGTACGTGCCCTCCCTGTATCGATGGAGGACAGATGAGGAAGCGCAGGCCATCGGCACGTGGATCGATCCCCTTCAGCCGGGGTTGCCGCTGTCCATAGAAAAACGCCTGTTCGAGGGTTTTGCGGAAAGTCCGGGATGGGAGCCATGCGTTGTACCCTTCACGGAGGTGGTGCATGATCGCCTGAACGTCGAGATCTTGCGCGGCTGTGCACGCGGTTGCCGGTTCTGCCAGGCGGGCATGATGTATCGTCCCGTGCGCGAGCGCACGGTGGACAACGTGGTGACGTCGGTGCTGTCGGGCTTGTCTGCGACGGGCTATGACGAAGTGAGCCTCACCTCGCTCTCGTCCACGGACCATTCTCAGATATCTGAGATTCTCACGCGGCTGAACCACGCCTGCGACGGCAAAGGGGTGCGGATATCGGTTCCCTCGCAACGGCTCGACGCGTTCGGCGTGGGCATGGCGGGACTGGTGGCTGGTCAGAAGAAGGGCGGCCTCACGTTTGCCCCCGAGGCCGGAACGCAGCGCCTGCGCGACGTGATTAACAAGAACGTGTCTGAAGACGACCTGTTTGCTGCCATCGACGCGGCGTTCTCGGCTGGGTGGCGACGCTGCAAGCTCTACTTCATGATAGGGTTGCCGACGGAAACCGACGAAGACGTCAAGGGCATCGCAAGCCTTGCCCAGCGTGCCTACGACCGTGCCCGCGCGGCCGTTGCGCCTGAGCAACGCGGAAGCGTCAAGGTGAGCGTGTCGTGCGCCCTGTTCGTGCCGAAGGCTCAGACGCCCTTTCAATGGGATGGGCAGATTGCGCCCGAAGAGGCCCTGCGAAGGGTCAACTTGCTGCGGGGCAGCGTGAAGTATCGCGCCGTGGACGTGCATTGGCATGATCCTGAAACAAGCTTCGTCGAGGCCGTCATGAGCCGCGGCGGACGGGAGGCTGCCTCATGGGTCGAAGAGGCGTGGCTTCGCGGCGCCCGGTTCGATGCCTGGTCGGAATGCTTCGATGAGGAAGCATGGCGGGAGGCCGCCAACGCGACGGGCATCGACCCGGCCGCCCTGGCTCAGACGACGTATCCGACGAATCGCGTCATGCCCTGGAGCCATGTCTCGACCGGCGTCTCGGCGCGCTTCCTTGCGCGCGAGCGCCATCTTGCGGCAGAAGGGCGCACCACGCCCGACTGCACCTTTGAGACGTGTTCGGCCTGTGGCGTATGCCCGACGTTCGAGACCGACAACCAGCTTGCGGAGGTCCGACATGGCTGATCCACGAAACTTCCGTTTGCGCGTCATGTTTTGCAAGCAGGGAAGGCTGGCCCTGCTGTCGCACCTTGAGGTGGCCCGGGCGCTGGAGCGTGCCGTGCGGCGCGCTGGCCTGCCCTTCGCCATCAGCCAAGGATTTTCCCCTCATATGAAGATAGCCTTCGGTGCCGCGTTGCCGGTCGGCGTCGGTGGCACGCATGAGGCATTTGACCTACAGATGACGCGCTACTTGCCGCCCGACCAGGTTCTTGAGATGTTGCAGGCGGCAAGCGCAACCGATCTCATGGTGAAGGGCTGTCGATATATCGAGCCCGATGCCCCCGCTGCTTCGGTCGCCTATCCCGTGGGCACCTACCGTGCGCTTCTGTCATGCGCGCCCGCGCAGCTCCGCGTTCCGCACGAAATCACGCTGGTGCGCAAGAAGAAGGAAAAAGTGCTGCGCGTCTCGGACTTTCTGGTGGGGGAGATGCGGCTTGCTGGCGCGACGCTGACCTTTTCCTTGGAGTCGAAGCCGACGGGGAGCTTGCGGCCCGACGCCCTTCTCCGCGCCTGCTGCGACCAGACGAACGGCATCGCTGGCGATGCCATGAGCCCGGCTGCGTTCGTGGTGGAGAACACCGACGTCACGCTGATCGACGCCGAACCCTGCGGCGAGGACAATCTCCTGGCGATACTGACGGTCACTCGGATAGACCAGAGCCCCTTGGCCTGAGCGCCTGAAACGCGGTGCCCCGATCCTGCGCCTCTGAGCTTTCGTGCTGGCAGAGAGATGGGGCATCTGTCGGTCGGCGCCCTTGCGGCCAAGCTCTCTTGGCCGGCGTCCGGCTTTCCGTGTTGTCTCGGGCGTCGTGCGGCCGGAAAGGGCTTCGGCGGAGGGAGGGGCTGCAGCGCCCTTTGGAGCGCTTTCGCGGGGTCTCTGATCGCCTTGGGGGGTCCAGGGGCCAAGGATGCGCCTGTTGGCCTCTGGTATGGGCGAAGCGGTCTGTGTCGTCATTTCCGGACTGCCGCCCAAGGATGGCCGCCTTGCCTCGAAGAGGGCGCGGAGCTCCGCTTCGTCCGTAATTCAGCCACCGAGAAACGTGCCAAGGCACTCCGTTGCCGCCAATCTTGCCTATAGCCCCCAATCTTTTTTGAAACATGAAGAACAACGTAAAAAGCCGTCGGACGAATCCGACGGCTTTTGACTTTTGATGGCGGGATGTACGAGACTTGAACTCGCGACCTCCGACGTGACAGGCCGGCGCTCTAACCAACTGAGCTAACACCCCGTGCTTTAGCAGCGTTGGCTATTTTACCGGGACATCTGGAACTGCGCAATACCCTTTTTGAAAAAAGTTTCTGCCTTGCCTGTCCGGGCATGGCTCAGCCTCGATGTGCCCTTCTGCTCTTCCGTGTCCCGTTCGGCTCCGTCTCCGTCCAGGCTCCCTTGCCTGTTCCCGCGTGATTCGAGTTTTGAACGACACCGTGGTCGGCTCGGACCCGCTTTCGGATCCAATCCGGTCACCCCGGGGCTGCGGCGCATTTGTTGTCGAGTGTCGTGGGGGCAATTCAGCCGTTTCTCTGCCCCACATGAGGGAGTGCCGATCCTCGCAGGATGCGGGTTATGGGTGAAGCGCGGACGGTTCGTGCAGGTTATGTGGCGGGGCGAATGTCTCGTGCAAAAGTCATTCATCAATGATAAAGTTTAGCAGCTAAAATAAATGAGGATTGAGATTCGGGGCCGCAAGAGGTGGGTGGGGCGTCGGATCTGAAAAGACTGACCAAGGTGAGAGCCCCCTAGGGAGATGAAGCCTTCTGCCGTGTCGAAGGTTCGGCCTGGGTTCGTGGCCGTCCTCTGGGCCGTTTGAGCCCCCGGGTCCTCTCTCTCGATCGGCTGACCCGGTTCCTTCGATGCCGATGGCGGATTGAGCAGGTGAGTTTCCTTGGATGGACGCACTTTGAGGCCGCGGCATCGGCGTGATGCACGGAAAGGACAGGTATGACGGACTCGTTCAAAGAGACCAAGCATGAGCTTTTCGAGCTCATGCAGCGCATGCACCGGAGCGACTACTCCTCGCCGACGCCCGAGGGAGTGACCCCTTCGGAGGCCCGCACGGTGGTGGCGATCGAAGAGCTTCACCGGCTCCATGACGAAACCCGCCCTGGCCGTGTGGCTGAATTCACGCACACCACGCCAAGCGCCCTTTCGCAGACGTTCAGGGCGCTTGAAGAGAAGGGTCTCATAGAGCGTCATCGGGCCGGCGGAGATTTTCGGGGCGTCACTGTGAAGCTCACCGAGGAGGGACGGCGCTTCGCCACCGAGAGCAAGCAGCTCCATGATGATCATATGGACGAGATCATGGCGTACGTGGGAGAAGCGGACATGGCCCATCTCGTTCGCATCCTGCGCAAGGTGGCCGAGTATCATGAGCGCAAGGGAGAGGGAGGCGTCCCTTGCAAGGCCGAAGGCGGCAAGGACGGACGCCCTGGCCCCTCAGCCCGGTCCGGTGCTGCGACGCCCGACTCAGATGCCGTTGCCGCAAAGGCCGATCAAGACGGGGCGACACCCGAGGGAGGCGATGCGCCATGCGCATAATCCGCTATCTCAAGAACTCGAAGATCGCCGTTCTGCTCATAACGTGCCTGCTTATCGTGCAGGCGTTTTCTGACCTTGCGTTGCCGAACTACACCTCAAAGATTGTGGACGTCGGCATCCAGCAGTCGGGTGTCGAGCATGCTGCAACCCAAGAGATGTCGGCTCGGACCCATGATCTCGTTGCCATGATGCTGCCCTCCGAAGACGAGCAGGCCTTCGACGATGCCTATACCGAGACGGATGGGGGCACCTATCAGCTGAACGAGCAGAGCGAGGCGAACCAGTCCGAGCTCGACCGCATGGTGTCGCTGCCGCTCGCGATTGTCCACTATGCGCATCAGATGCCAGATATCGACCTCGATCAGGCTCTGAAGGCATATCAAGCGGGAGCTCTCCAGAAGCAGGATGTCCTCGACATGATCGACGGGGCGAAACAGCAGTTGGGCGAGGGGGGAGATTCCATCGTCGAACAGCAGGCCATCGCGGCGGCCAAGGCTGAATACGAGTCTCTCGGATACAGCCTTTCCGACCTTCAGATGAGCTATCTGCTTCGCATCGGGCTCATGATGCTGGGCCTTGCGGCCCTTGGCATGGCGGCGGCCGTCTGCGTCGGCTTCATTGCTGCACGCACTGCGGCAAAGGTGGGGGCGACCTTGCGGACGAAGCTGTTTCGTCAGGTGGTTTCGTTCTCCGATGCCGAAGTCCAGAGCTTCTCGGCGGCTTCCCTCATCACCCGCGGAACAAATGACATCCAGCTCATACAGATGGTTTCCGTCATGCTTCTGCGCATGGTCCTGTATGCGCCCATCCTCGCCATCGGCGGCATCATCATGGTGTCGAGGACCAACTTGGCAATGAGCTGGATCATCGTCGTTGCGGTCGCCGTCATCTTCGTTCTCATCATGGTGCTGATGAGGGTGGCAATGCCAAAATTCAAGATAATGCAGAAGCTCATTGACCGCGTGAACCTGGTGTCTCGCGAGATGCTGACGGGGCTGTCCGTCATTCGCGCGTTCGATCGCCAGTCCTATGAGGAGGAACGCTTCGACGAGGCAAGCACCCGTCTCATGAAGACCCAGCTGTTCACGAATCGGGTCATGACCTTCATGATGCCGCTGATGATGCTCATCATGAACGGAGTGAGCGTGCTCATCGTGTGGGTGGGGGGCTCCTACATCGACAACGGTGCCATCCAAACCGGCGACCTCATCGCGTTCATCACCTATTCGATGGTCATCATCATGGGCTTTCTCATGATCGGCATGATTTCCATCATGCTTCCCCGTGCCGACGTGGCAGCGCAACGTGTCGATGAGGTGCTTGACACGAAGCCGACCATCCACGATCCCGCCGTTGACTTGGAAGAGGACGCGGCGCTTTCCGGATCAGCGGGCGGCGCGACCATTGCGTTCAACGATGTCAGCTTCAAGTATGGCGATTCCAAGGAATGCGTGCTCGAACACATCGATTTCGTCGCCGAACCCGGAAAGACGACGGCCCTCGTCGGCTCAACCGGGTCGGGCAAATCGACGGTCATAAAGCTCATTGAGCGTTTCTACGACGTGACGTGCGGGTCTGTCACCCTTGACGGCGTTGATATCCGCAGCCTGAGCCAACAGGCGCTTCGTGCCCAGCTGGGCTACGTGCCTCAGAAGGCCTTCCTGTTCTCGGGCACGATTGGATCCAACATCGCCTACAGCGATGAGGACATGCCGGAAGAACGCATGGAGAGGGCCGCCGACATTGCGCAGGCAAGCGAATTCATCGCGTCGAAGGACGAGGGATACGAAGCCTCCATCTCCCAGGGTGGGACGAATGTCTCGGGCGGGCAACGGCAGCGTCTTGCCATGGCCCGCGCGCTTGCGACCGATGCCCGCGCCTACCTGTTCGACGACAGCTTTTCGGCGCTTGACTACAAGACCGATGCCGCTTTGCGACAGCAGTTGCACGCGAGGCTTTCGGACAAGACGGTCATCATCGTGGCGCAGCGCATATCCACCGTTCTCCACGCCGACCTCATCGTCGTGCTCGACGAGGGTCGTGTCGTGGGAAAGGGGACGCATGAAGAGCTGATGAAAACCTGCGAGGAGTATCGGGAGATAGCGATGTCCCAACTGTCGGCAGCTGAACTGGGCGGGGGTGATGAGGCATGAGCGCGGAGACGAACTCCCCTGAGAAGGCAGGGCAAAACCACACGCCTCGCGGTCCCTTCGGAGGCAACGGCCCTGGCCGCGGCATGATGCCCGGCGAGAAGCCCAAGGACTTCAAAGGAACACTCAAGAAGATGATTGCCTTGGTAGGGCACTTCAAGATCTCCCTTGTGGCAGTGCTCGTGTTTGCCATAGGCTCCACGGTGTTCAACATCGTCGGCCCCAAGGTGCTGTCCACGGCCACGACCGAGCTGTTCAACGGCATCGTGGCAAAGATCGACGGGTCGGGTGGGATTGACTTCGACACCATCGCGCGGATCCTGATCTTCACCCTCGGTCTCTACCTCCTTTCGGCCGCCTGCTCGTTCGTGCAGGGATGGATCATGAGTTCCATTTCGCAACGCACCTGCTATGGGCTTCGCCGGGACATCGTGGAGAAGGTAGACCGCATGCCCATGGGTTATTTCGAGCGCACCTCAGTGGGCGATGTCCTGTCCCGCATCACCAACGACGTCGACACCCTCGGACAAAGCCTCAACCAGGGCGTGACGCAGCTCATCACGTCCACGGCAACCATCATTGGCGTGCTGGTCATGATGCTGACCATCAATCCCCTCATGACGCTTATCACGGTGGTCATCCTGCCCATATCTCTCGCGCTGGTCATGGTGGTGGTGAAGCGTTCCCAGAAGTTCTTTGCGGCGCAGCAGGAAACGCTGGGCCAGATCAACGGACTCGTGGAGGAGACCTTCTCGGGGCACGACGTCGTCAAGGCGTTCAATCGGGAAGACGAGGCGGTCTCCCATTTCGACGAGACGAACGCGCGTCTGTACAATTCCGCATGGAAATCTCAGTTCATCTCGGGCCTCATGCAGCCAATCATGAATTTCGTCGGCAACCTCGGGTACGTGGCCGTGGCGGTCACCGGCAGCTTCCTGGCTGTTCAGGGCGTCATCACGGTTGGCGATATCCAGGCGTTCATCCAGTACGTCAAAAACTTCACGCAGCCCATCACGCAGCTCACCCAGGTTTCGAATGTCCTTCAGCAGATGGCTGCCGCGGCTGAACGCATCTTCGCCTTTTTGGAGGAGCCTGAGGAGGAGCCCGACCGGGTGACCGCCACGGCTGCCGACGTCGAGTGCGAGGTCACCTTCGACCACGTGCGCTTTGGCTATGAAGCCGACAAGCCCGTCATCAAAGACTTTTCGGCGCGGGTGACCGAGGGACAAACCGTTGCGCTCGTGGGTCCCACGGGTGCGGGCAAGACCACCATGGTCAAGCTTCTCATGAGGTTTTACGACGTTCAGGGTGGAGCCATTCTCCTGGGCGGGCACGATATCCGGTCGTTTGCCCGCGACGACCTTCGCTCCCTGTTCGGCATGGTGCTGCAAGACACCTGGCTGTTCCATGGAACCATCCGTGACAACATTCGCTACGGCAAGCTGGATGCCACTGACGAGGAGGTGGAATCGGCGGCGAAGGCGGCCTACGTCCATCACTTCATCCAGACGTTGCCTGCTGGCTATGACACGGAGATCAACGAAGACGCCAGCAACATCAGCCAGGGCCAGCGTCAGCTTCTGACCATCGCACGTGCCATTCTGGCCGATCGCCGCATGCTCATCCTCGACGAGGCCACAAGTTCGGTCGACACGCGCACTGAGGAGCGGATACAGAAGGCCATGGACAACCTCATGGCCGGGCAGACGTCCTTCGTCATAGCCCATCGTCTGTCCACCATCAGGAACGCCGACCTCATCCTGGTCATGCGTGACGGAGACATCGTGGAGCAGGGTTCCCATGAGGAACTGCTGGAGCTTGGCGGTTTCTATGCGGAGCTGTATAATTCACAATTCGTTGAATGCGTCGATGAGGTGGAGGGGTAGCGTGGCCGCCGGGCCCGCTCTCGCTTTGCCGTGAGCGGATAAGGGTGGCAGTATGTCTCAGGCGGGAAATACGGGCACGACCGGGGGACCGGGCAGCGAGGGCGTCGACGCGTCCTCGGATGCGACGGTTCCCATCAGGCTCGCCGTGTTCGATTTCGACGGCACGAGCATAGCGGGAAACTCGCCGGTGCTTCTGGTGGGATATCTGGCGAAGCAGAAGATGCTGAGCAAGCGTGTCCTGCTGCGCATCATGCTGTGGGCGATTGCCTACAAGCTGCGCCTTCCCCAAAATGAAAGCTGGGTGCGCGGGTTGGTGTTCACGGCCTTCGAGGGGCGGCCCGTCGTCGAGGTCAACCGTTTCCTTGAAGAGTTTTACGACGAGAAGATTGCTCCGTTGTTTCGTCCGCAGGCAGACGTCGCCATGCGTGCGCATAAGGAAGCCGGAGATGTCGTCATGGTGGTGTCTGCCACCTTCGAGCCTATCATCTTGCGGGCAATGCAGCGCCATCCTTTCCAATTCCAGATATCCACCCGGATGGGCATTGCTGACGACGGCACCTACACGTGCAGGGTCGAAGGCCGCCCCGTCGAGGGGGAGGAGAAGCTTGCGGCCGTGCGCCGGATGGGCGATGAGCTGTTCGGAGCGGGCAAATGGGTCTTGGAATCGGCCTATGGCGACCATCATTCGGACCGGGCGGTGCTCTCCGCCGCCCGCCATGCGTTTGCCGTGTCTCCCGACCGACCGCTGCTCCGAACGGCGCGTGAGCGTGGATGGACCGTTCTGAAGTGGTAGGCGGGCACGCCCTTGGACAAGGCGGCGCACGGTCGTCGGCGCCGCTGTTCGCCTTGCTGGGCATCGACCGCCCGCCCGAAGGACGCAATGTTTGTTTCGATGCTGTTTCCCGTGTCCGTCCAATGTAGAGCCTTTGAAGGTTTTTGTGCCCGTGGGTATGCTTTTGCCCTCGTCTCCTTTAATATGATACCTGGATATTTACATATGGTTTGTTCCGTATGCCTGTCCCATGACCGAAGAGGAGGTGGGTCCCTTGTTGGAGAACGCAGATGCGAACGGCTCACCCAGCCAGAACGATGAATACGACAACTCGTTCGAAGATTACTTGAAGCGTGCCGCCCATGCCTGTGCTGCAGGCGATGCGGTGCTTGGCATGCACCTGTACATTGCCGCTTTCGAGCAGGCCGCCCATGTTGACGAACGCTTCGCCCCAAGCGAGGATGCCGTCGCGGGGCTCAAGCAGGCCTGGTCCCTTGCCTGTCGTCTCAAGGAGCGGGCTCTTGCCGAATACATATTCGAGAAACTCGAACCCTATCTGACTTCGGACGAAGTTGCGGCCTGCGCCGAGCAGCTTCAGCGGCTCGCCTTGGACAAGCTTGAGGAATTCGGGTTGTCGCGTGAGGACTTGCGGGACATGACGGACATGATCTCCCAAGACTTTCTCGGCCTCGATGGAACCCGCATCATGAAGGTTGAGCGCGTTATGCCCTCTGCCCAGGCCAAGAAAAGCGACACGTCGGACAACCGCGTCGGGATATGCCTTGCAAGCGTGGGTGTCTCTCCCCGTGACGACGACCATGCCGAGTCCGTTGATCCCGAGAGCGTTCCAGCGTCTGAGGACGTTGCCGACGGCGCGGCCTTGCCGACAAAGGAAGATGCTCCGATCGTGGCCGAGGCAACCGCTGCCGACGGGAATGACGATGGGGCGCCCGTGGTGGCATTTCCTGTCGAGAGCATCTCGTATGGCGATATCGTCGGATATGACGAGGCCGTTGCCTCCATGCGCGACTTCGGCGTGGGCATGGAGGGCGACCCGAGCTTTCACGAGCTTGTGGACACGCTCAACGTGCGCCACGGGTTGGACCGGATGCCCGCTGCCGATGTGCTGCTGTTCCGTTCACCTGCTCGCGAGGACGCGAACCGCTTCATGACCGCTACGCTTGGCGAGCTTGGCTTGCCGGGCATACGCATGCGCATGGAGGAAAACCTTCAGGGAATGCCCGTGCTGTGCGTCATGGCGCAGACCGACAACCAGCCGAAGCTCAATGCGGCCCGCAACGCCTTCGAGGGTGCTGGCGTCCTCGTCTTGGAGGATCTGGACCTCTGGGCTGCGCCTGTCGGCGATTTGGGCGAGGAATTCGGCGGCTTCATGTTTGCCAGCCTCTCCCGAGGCGCGCGGGAGGCTATTAGCCTCGTGCGCTCTGCGGTTGAGAATCCCGACGTGTTCGTCCTTGCGTCTTCCGCGGACATAGGGGACGTCGACCCGTTCTTTTTAGACATACTCGAACCGCTTTCCCTCATTGACATCGGCTATCCGACATCGTCCGAACGTGCTGACATCTGGATGGAGATTGCGCGCGACCATCCTTCGCTTCGAGGCATCGACCGTGCGGCCCTCGTGCAGCTCTCAGCCAAGATGCCTCGCTATGACATGTACATGGCTGCTCGCGAGGCGATTGAGGAGACGTATAAGGCCAGCCTCGTCGCGCGGCGCTATCTTCCGGTCACCTCCGATGCCCTTTTCGAGAAGCTGGCGGCATACCAACCGCTGGATTCGGAGGAATACCGCGCTCTGGAAGATGCGGTCGTGAACGGCTTCAGGATGGAGCTGGATCATCTCGATGACCTGCTGAAAGGAGAGGAAGGGTAGTCCATGGACATCACGCGACGCTGCGACTACGCATGCCGGATACTCCGAGCCGCCTACCGGAGCGGCGATGCCTACGTATCCGTGTCCGACATCTCCGAAGACGAAAGCATTCCCTATGCGTTTGCGCGCAGCATCCAGCATGATTTGGTCAAGGGCGGCCTGATCAAAACCGTCCGGGGTGCGCGTGGGGGACTTGTGCTCAATTGCGATCCCTCGTCGGTGACGATGCTCGAGGTGCTCGAGGCCATCCAGGGACCGGTGAGCATATCGCTGTGCGTGCTGGATCCAGATTATTGCGACAAGCAGGAGAACTGCACCTACAACAAGGTATGGCAAGGCGCGGACCGTCTGCTGAACACCTATTTTGCGTCGATAACCCTCAAGGACATGTTCGAACAGGGCGCCGACCATCCCGTCGTTGCCCGTGCAATGACGCAGACCGTCGAAGAAATGCCGCCCGAGGGAGCATCTCTCTCTGGCAGGAAAGACCGCCCCGGCGAAGCCTGCGCCTGTGCGATGCATCCCTCTGTTCGCTCGCAGGGAACGTGCGGGTAGCAACGCGCCCGGCCGATCAGGTTCCTTGGCCGTGCGATAATCCTGATTCCCGCACGTTTGTGGCGCGTGTGCGGGAACAGGGCGCGTCGCATCACCGCGATCTGCCGTGGCGTTACGTGGACGATCCCTATGCCGTGCTCGTGTCTGAGATCATGCTGCAACAGACGCAGGTCGTTCGCGTCCAGAAGCATTGGGACCGGTTCATGGCGCTGTTTCCCACGATTGACGCGCTTGCGATGGCAAGCACGGCCGACGTGCTGGAGCAGTGGCAGGGACTGGGGTACAACAGACGTGCCCTTGCCCTCAAGAAGACTGCCGAAATCTGCTCGTCCGAACGGTCGGGCGCATTGCCGCAGGATGCCGAGGAGCTCGAGCTTCTTCCCGGCATAGGTCCCGCGACGGCTGCGGGCGTGGTGGCTTTCGCGTATGACCGACCTTCCTGCTATCTTGAGACGAACGTGAGGACTGTCTTTCTTCATGAGCTGTTTCCGGGGCGGGACAAGGTTTCCGATCGCGAGATAGCGCCTTTGGTGGCCGCCACGTGTCCGGCCGATGGCGTGCGTGATTGGTATTATGCGCTGCTCGACTACGGTGCCCATCTCAAGGCGCTTGTGTCGAACCCCTCACGCCGGAGCGCCCATTACGCGAAGCAGAGCGCCTTCGAGGGCTCCCGCCGTCAAAAACGTGCCGAACTCGTGCGTATCGTGCTGGCGCTTCCCGGCATCGGCGCCACCGAGCTCCTGGAGCGTCTCGACGCGTTCGAGCGGACTGCGGGCCGCCCGCCCGTTGACGGGGAAGTGTTTGACGGCATTGTGTCCGATCTGGTGACCGAAGGCTTTTTCAGGAGAGACGGAGACGCGTTTCTCGCATGAGGCCGCGTCTGTGGTAGACTGGCAAGAAACCCGTGGGGGAGTAGTCGGCGCATCGAATGCGTGGCCTTGCCAACATGCTGCTTCGAGGAAGCTGGCTTGGCCTTAAACGACAAGACTTGCGGTGTGGCGCATCCGTCGCACCGGTCCTCTCTACGCCGGAGCGCATGCGCTCCGGCGTTTTTTTACGCCCTGCAATGAAAGAAGACGAGAAGGGGTAAGCCATGGGTTTCGTTGAGCTGTTCCTGATTGCGGTCGGCCTGTCGATGGATGCGTTTGCCGTGTCCGTGTGCAAGGGTCTGTGCATGAAGCGCCTCAACATCAGGAGGGCTGTTGTCATCGCCTTGTTCTTTGGGGTGTTTCAGATGGTGATGCCCCTTGTGGGCTGGGCGCTCGGCACTCAATTCGAGCAATACATCACGCCCATTGACCACTGGATCGCCTTCGTCCTTCTGGGCTTCATCGGAGGGAAGATGCTGTGGGAGGCATTTCGGGGCAAGGGGGATGAGACGACCTGCGAGATCGAGGAAAAGCTGGACATCCCCGAACTCACCATGCTGGCAGTCGCGACGAGCATCGACGCGCTGGCTGTGGGGATCACCTTCGCTTTCCTGGGCGTAGACATCGTGCCTTCCGTAATCCTCATCGGCGCGACGACGTTTGTCCTGGCTCTCGTCGGCGTGGCGGTGGGACATCGTTTCGGAGCGCGCTACGAGAAGCTTGCCAATGTCGTTGGCGGCGTCGTCCTCGTCCTCATCGGGACGAAGATACTCCTG
Organism: Actinomycetes bacterium; assembly: GCA_023429565.1. Taxonomy (GTDB): domain Bacteria; phylum Actinomycetota; class Coriobacteriia; order Coriobacteriales; family Eggerthellaceae; genus JAEWQO01. The sequence continues at coordinate 28,475 of JAEZDJ010000015.1, read as the reverse complement.
GAGCACTTGGGCATCGTTTCGTTCTGACGCGATGGGACGACGGGTGCGTTGTTAGGCGTTGGCAAGCGCGTCCGTCATCCGAGGGGGTAGCTGCCGAGCACCTTCACCTCGCGAAGCTTCAGGCGCAGGCAGCTCAGTGCGGTCTGCACTTCCGGATCGTTCACGCTCCCCTCGAGGTCGATGAAGAATAGATACTCGCCGAGCGCCTGCTTCGTCGGCCTCGACTGTATTTTGGTCAAGTTGATGCCGGCATAGGCGAACTCCGACAGGATCATGAGGAGGGCGCCTGCCTTGTCGGCCTGCAGGAACAGCGTCAGCGAGGTCTTGAAACGCTCGCCGGAGAACACTGGCGGGTGCCCCTGTCGGCCTATGAGGGCGAAAGAGGTCTGGTTTCCGCAGTGGTCCTCAATCCCGCTTTCGAAGACATCCGCTCCGTAGAGTTCGGCCGCGAAAGAGTTTGCGATGCCGGCGACATGCGGATCGGCCACGGCCATGCGTGCGCTCTCTGCCGTCGAGGACGTTGTCGTCGCTGTCCGTCCCGGCAGCTTTTCGGAGAGGTAGCACCGGCATTGGGCGAGCCCTTGCGGGTGGGAGGCGACGGCCGTGACATCCTGAACGGAGGCGCCCGGCGCCAACACCAGGCAATGGTGGATGTCCAGGATCTCCTCACCGAGAATGGTCGCCGAGCTCTTGAACGCAAAGTTGTCGAGCGTCGCCGTCACGGGACCTTCGAGGGAGTTCTCGGTGGGAACGACCCCGTATTCGCACTTGCCGCGATCAACCATGTCAAACACCTCGTCGAACGACGTGCATTCGACCATTCGGGGCTCATCGACGGCGAGGCGCCGGGCAAAGGCGCGCGCAGCCTCGTCTGAGTAGGTGCCGGCTGGGCCGAGGTAGGCGAAGAGGGGATCACGAGAGGCCATGGGGACATCCTTCTGTAGTTGACTGATGTTTGCTGAGCATCATACCGCGGATGTCGCGGTGGCGAATGCGCAAAGGCCCTCGATCACCGGAACCCTGTAATTATCCGATCCCGAACAAGGTGGAGGCAGGAATGGCGAGACCGCTTCGAACGGCGTTGCCCCCTCTTTTGTGCATGGTGTCAATCAACGTGCAACGGTCCTGCTCCCGGCTGTCCTGAAATCATGTTACGCCTGATAGGGTCCGTAACATTTTCAAGCCATTTGCGGTTTAAACGTTGCGCTCGCGATGCTCGGCTGGTATTTATAGACGAGCTCAGTGGAAAATAATGCCAGTGAGATGTCAGACGAGAGCACCTGAGGAGGTGTGCACATGGAAAAAGAGGCCACGGCTTCGGAGTTTCAGGACATGCTGTCCGCGCGTGGCGTTACGCGTCGCAGCTTCATGAAGCTCTGCGGTGCAATCGCGGTTGCGGCTGGACTTTCAGAACTTGCTGCTCCGAGCATTGCGCAGGCCCTCGAGAAATCCGTGATCGGCGCAACGAAGGGGAATTTGTATCCGGTTATCTGGATCGAAGGAGCGTCGTGCACGGGATGTACTGAGTCGTTCGCACAGGTCGAGACACCTGACGCGGCTACCGTCGTCTTGGAGCTCATCTCTTTGAACTACTCCGAGACGCTGTCCGCCGCTGCAGGCCATTCGATGGAAGAGGCGAAGGCTCAGACGATTGAGGCGGGAAACTACATCCTCATCTACGAAGGCGCCGTGCTTGAGGGGTGGGGCGGACAGGCTCTGCGTGTCGCCGATGCACCCGGTACCGAGCACCTGATCGAGGCGGCCGAGAAGGCCAACGCGGTCGTCGCCCTCGGCTCCTGTGCCGTCAACGGCGGCTGGATGGCGGCTCATCCCAATGCAGCCGACGCGCTCGGCGTGCAGCAGTTCCTCGGCAAGGCGGGCATCGAGACTCCGGTCATCAATGTTCCCGGCTGCCCGGCGAACCCCGAATGGCTCATGTCCGTCCTGGTTGACGTCATCATGCTCGACAGCAAGGCTTTGCAGCTGACCAGCGAGAACAAGCCTGCCGGAATCTTCGGTCAGACGATTCATGACAACTGCGAGCGTCGCGGTCACTTCGAGAATGGCGAATTCGTGTACGAGTTCGGCACTGAGGAAGAGGCCAAGGGATATTGCATGTACGCGTTGGGCTGTCGTGGACCGCAGACGAAGTCAAACTGCGGCGTCGTGCTCTGGAACAACCGCCGCAGCTGGTGCGTGCAGGCCGGTTCTCCCTGCATAGGCTGCTGCGAAGCGAACCCGAACGATCCCGGCCAGAACTGGGTCGAGGTGAATACCCCGTTCTACAAGCGCCATCGCGACCTGCGCATCGGCGACTGGATGGTCCAGCCTGGAACGATCGCCCTCGGCATCACGGGGATATTGGCCGCCGCCCTCGTCGTGCATGGATTCGGCATGAAGGTGTCGGGCCGCATGGATGGCGGCGCCGATTTCGAAAAGAAGCGCGCATGGGATGCGAAGCACCCGGACAAATCCATCGGCCAGTATGATGCCGCCGAGAGCTCCACATCCACCGGCGACGACACGAAGGGAGGTAACGCCTAAATGACTCGTTCAGTTATCGACCCGATCACCCGCATCGAAGGTCACCTGCGCGTCGAGATGGAGGTCACGAACGGCACGGTGTCCGACGCATGGGTTTCTGGCGGTTGCTTCCGCGGCATGGAACTCGTCGTGCAGGACCGTACGCCTGAGGACGCTGCCCAAATCGTGCAGCGCATCTGCGGCGTCTGCCCGATATCGCATGCACACTCGTCTTCCATCGCGGCTGAGGAAGCCTACGGCATCACCATTTCCAACAACGCACGCATCATCCGCAACCTGATCGAGGGAGCCCAGTTCCTTCACAGCCACATCCTGTGGTTCTACAATCTGGCGGCGCTTGACTACGTCAATCCGCTGAACGCCCTCAAGGCCAACCCCGCGGATGCCTATGATCTGGCCCAGGCCGTCGGCACGTCCATGGACAGCGATTTCGTGTCGCTCAAGGAGCGCCTGTCCAAGTTCGCCGACAACGGCCAGCTGTCCATCTTTTCCGGCAACTGGTTTGACGCCGACGACGGCACGGCTTACACCTTGCCGCCTGAGCTCGACCTCATCTGCACGGCCCATTACCTCGAGGCTCTCAAGATGCAGGCCCGCGCTTCCGAAGTGGCGGCTCTGCTCGGTGGCAAGATGCCCCATGTCATGACCCTCATTCCCGGTGGCACCGCTTTTGTTCCGACCTCCCAGAAGCTCGACGACCTCAAGTACATGGTTGAGGACATCTACAATTGGGTCGAAGCGACCATGATTCCCGACACCCTCGCGCTCGCACCGTTCTATGCTGATGCGTTGACGTGGGGCAAGGGCTGCGGACGCTACGTCGCTTGGGGCGTGTTCGAGCGTGAGAACATGAAGATGGACGACCGCTATCTGCCCATGGGCGTCCTCGATGACAAGCTCAACCTTTCCGATGTCGAGGAAAGCCTCATAACCGAATACATGGGACATTCCTGGTACAAAGGCGACGGAACCTACACGTCTCCCAATTTCGTGACGGAGCCCGAGTTCACGTCCTATGACGTAGATGACCGCTACACGTGGGTCAAGTGCCCTGCCTACGACGGCAAGCCTTACGAAGCTGGCGGACTCGCCCGCATCTTGGCTGCCTACAAGCGCAATGTGCCGTTCATCGTCAACCACGTGGACAGCATGCTTGACGCCTTGGGCGCTTCGGGCCAGATCGGCGTTGCCCAATCGACGCTGGGCCGCACGGCTGTTCGTCAGATCGAGACGCTCTACATCGCCGGTCTCATGAAGGACTGGGTTGCCGAGCTGACCGAGGCAGTGAAGAGCGGCGACAGCGAGTACTTCCGCAAGCCGTCCACCATCACGGGGTCGGGCACCGGCTTCTGGGAGGCACCGCGCGGCGCCCTCTATCATCACGAGGACGTCAAGGATGGCAAGATCACGGGATATCAGATCATCATCCCGTCCACATGGAACCTTGCTCCCATGAATGCCGACGGCGTTCATGGTCCTATGGAGCAAGCGTTGATCGGCGTGCCGGTGGGGGATGTCGAGAAGCCCATCAACGCGCTTCGCACCGTCCACAGCTTCGATCCGTGCACCGCGTGCGCGGTTCATATCACCGAACCGGCGACGGGCAAGAGCTTTGAAACCGTCACGAGCCCTTGGGGGGTGAAGTAGCATGGCGCATCTGGCACATTATCGCGAAGCCCATCCGATGCCGTTCGTCATTACGCACTGGATCAATCTGGTGTGCATGATCCTGCTTATCATCACGGGTTTCAGCATACATTTTCCGTTCTGGCCGTATTTCATGGGCATCGCGCGCGGCGTTCATGTTTTCTGCGGATTCATCCTGTTCTTCAACTGCCTCGTGCGCGTCATCATGGCGTTCTTCGTGAAGTCTTCTCCCGACGGCGGCACGCGTTTCCAGGTCACGGACTATAAGACCTGGTTGCCCCAGGCAGACAATCGCCATCAGCTTGGCGCATGGATCAAGTACTATCTGTTCTTGAAGAAGGACCATCCGCTCGGCGCAAAGCTGGGCGTGCCTCAGAAGATCAGCTACTTGGCTATCCCTCTCCTCGTCATTGTGATGTTCTACACGGGGCTCTGCCTTTGGGGGCCCACAATGGACTTGGGCCTGTTTGCGGCTGGCACAGATTTGGTCGGCGGCTTGATGTCCATGCGCATCATCCACTATTTCATGATGTACGTGTTCATCTGCTTCATGTTCATCCACGTCTATCTGGCGAATATCGAGGGCATCTCCCCGACGCTGCTCATGTTCTTCTGGAAAGAGCATGGCGGGCTTGTGTATGATCCCGAAAAGCACACGATCGTCGGTGAAGACGAACTCAATCATGGCGAAAAGGTCTAGACTTCTCTGAAGGGGCCGAAGCCGTTCAAAAAAGGAGAGATCCACTCGGGTCTCTCCTTTTTTGTGCCCTGACGTGCCCAACCGTCATGTTGCCAGAAGTGGAATGCCTTGCCCTCGCGTCGACTATCTCCTAGAATGGGATGAATTGCCACCCGTGGCACCTGGGCATATCGGCCCGCGGTACAAAAGACTCATCGACAAAGGAGATCCAACGTGGACAGGGTCCGCCATTTCACGAACCTCTACACTCTTGTGGGCTGTCTCACGAAGGCTCTTGATCTCGTGAGCCCCGAGATAACCGGCCATCACCAGCAAGTCGCCTACCTGTCGCATGCGATAGGGGAAGTTTTGGGACTGTCTTTCGAGGAGAGGCGGACGTTGGTGGTCGCCGCCCTCATTCATGATGTGGGGGCCATCGCGACCGACGACCCCCTTCCTTTTGACGAGGACGAGCAGGAGGGGATTGACGAACATGCCCGGCTCGGCGCCGAGCTGCTGTCGGAACTTCCCGTTCTCGCCGACGTGGCCACCATCATCAGGTACCATCATCGGCCATGGAAGCCCCTGGCTGATTCGTCTTCCGGGAACGAGGCCATCCCCCTGTCGTCGCGCATCATCCATCTGGCGGATCGGATTGCCGTTCGGGTCAATGGCAAGGAGTGCGTGATCGGGCAGATCGGGGACATCAAAGAGTTCGTGATCGGAAGCAGGGGGACCCTGTTCGATCCCCGGGTGGTCGACGCCTTCCTGAAGATATGCGACCGCGAATCCCTCTGGCTCGACTTGACGTATGCACCGTCCCTGCCCTCGGTTGCAAGCAGCGTCTCTTTTGGGACGGTGAGCCTCAGCCTCGATGACACGGTGCTGCTCGCACGCATATTCTCCCGTGTCATCGACTTTCGGAGCCCCTTTACCGCCATGCACTCGGCGGGAGTCGCGGCTGCCGCCGTCAAGCTGGCGGAGCTGGCTCACATGTCGGAGATGGAGTGCGAGATGATGGGCATTGCCGGCAGCCTGCATGACATCGGCAAGCTCGCGATTCCCCGAAGCATACTGGAGAAGCAGGGTCGGCTTGAGCCGGGGGAATTCGACGTGATAAGGTCACATAGCTATTACACCTATCGGCTGCTGCATGATCTTGAGGGATTTCACGAGATATCGCGCTGGGCCGCCTATCATCACGAGCGCCTTGATGGACGGGGCTATCCTTTCAAGCTCGATGCGCGCAACCTCTCCCTCGGTTCCCAGGTCATGGCGGTCGCTGACATCTTCGCAGCAATCACCGAGGACCGTCCTTATCGCGCAGGCATGCCGCAGGACGAGGCGGTCTCCATCCTTGTGAACATGGCGGACAACGGCGGTATATCGCCCCTGTTGTGCTCGTTGCTCATTGAGAACTATGAGACCGTCGACCGCGAACGCAGGACCGCTTCTGAGGTGGCGGTCTCTTCGTTTGAAGCGTGGCGTGCGTAGGCATTGCCCCATCTCCTTGTGCGACGGTGGACCTTATCGTATCATGCGGGGAAGGCGGGACGGCTCGATTGCCGGTCCCGCACACGAACATGCGGTTGCTCTGATCGATGACGAAGGGAGTGAAAAGCCGTGACACGAGAGATAGTGGAAGAAGTTCGCGGGGTCAGGACGCAGGACGGTGCGGGCGTGAGGTTGGTTCGCGTGCTGGGACATGAGACCACGGATCGCTTCGATCCGTTCTTGATGCTCGATTCCTTTGACAGCACTGATCCCGATGACTACGTGCGGGGGTTCCCTCTCCACCCGCATCGGGGCATAGAGACGGTTACCTACCTGGCTAAAGGGTGCATCACCCATCGTGACAGCCTGGGCAACCATGGGTCCATCGGCGCTGGCGAGGCTCAGTGGATGACGGCTGGTTCCGGCATCATGCACGAGGAGATGCCTCAGCCTGCCGATGAGATGCTGGGCGTTCAGCTCTGGCTCAACATGCCCGCGTCGGAGAAGATGTCATCTCCTGCCTACAACGATATACGCGACATGCCGGAGGTCTCTGAAGAGGGCGCGCTCGTGCGCATCGTGGGAGGCAGCTACCGGGGCACGGCTGGGTTCCAGGGCAAGCACGTTCCTGCCGACATATTTGACATCCAACTTTTCCCTGATGCCGACTTCGTCTGCGAGACGAAGCCCGACCACGAGCTCTTCCTCTTTCTCATCAAAGGGGATGTTGAGGTTGAGGGATCGCGCTATGCCGAAAAGACGGCTCTGGCCTTGGGCCGGGGGAGCGAGGTACGTCTTCGCAGCGTGGAAGGTTCTGGAGCTGAAGTGATCCTGTTCAGCGCTCCGGCGCTTTCTGAGCCGATTGCCTGGGGCGGTCCCATCGTCATGAACACCCAGGAGGAACTGCGGCGCGCTTTCCAAGAGCTTGATGACGGCACGTTCGTCAAGGAAGAGGCAGAACTGTAGGATAGCCCTTTGGGAAGCCGCCAGCCTTGTCTGGGGGCGTGAGTGCTCTGTGACCGTCCGTTGAGAGCAGGGGGGATTGGGGCGGTCACAGGGGTCGAGCATTGTGCTGTGACGGGGGTGGGTCCAGGAGTTCATGCTGCAAGCGATTATCTAAAAATCCTTGTCAGCAGGGTGACGATGCGTATAATTGAGGAGTTAGGTTCAATTATCATCCACCAGAAGATTTGTTACGAGGAAGCATGGACTTGAAACAGGATCGTGCTGTCGAGGGGCGAGTCAGCGGCGCAGAGAGGCATGCTCCCTTTTTTGGGAGGGCCCGTGCATTGGCGGAGCGTTGCGCGGATCAGCGCTTCGTGTTCAGCTGGGTGAAGATAGCCGGAGAGGGGACCGGGGAGAGCCCTCGGATCCTGGAGCGAAGCCTTGAGGCGTGCAGGGATCGGTGCCTTCAGGCATTGGCTGGGCTGCTTTCTCCTGATTCCGCCCTAGAGAAGTCATGGGGTTCGAACATCGTCTTCTTCACGCCACTCCAGTCATTCGACCAGGATGCCGTGGTAGCGAGCCTTCGGCGAGCGCTCACCCATTACAGTAGAAATCGGCCGCCGAGAGCATACGAGGCGATGCTCGCGGCATCGTCCGGGTTCGCAGGTTGGTCTAGGATGGGGCTGGCTCCGAGAGAGCCGCTGACCGGCCACCCCGGATGGCCGTCTACCCCTGCCCCGTCGAGGGCCCGGGGGGTGTTGCCACCGGGAGCGGTCCCCATCCAGAACGACTCATAGGAAACTGCCGGATCATGCGGACCACGGCCAGGTAATGTGGGTGTCGAGCGGATGGATTCCGGCCAGCCGACTGAATGGAGGATACCACCATGGACGTGATCGCGAAGCCCACAGCCGTGCTCGGACTCGACGTCGGCAAGCAGAGCCATTGGGCTTGCCTGCTCACCCGCGAGGGCGAGGTGATCGCGAACCACCCCGTCGCCAACCGCGAGACGGCACTCGCCGAGCTGTTCTCGCGGCTCGATCCCGGCACGCTCGTCGTGGTCGACCAGGTGCGAAACATCGGCGCGCTCGCCATCCGCTGCGCCAGGGAGGCCGGTCTCGACGTCGCCTACCTCACGGGGCTTGCCGAGCACAACGCCGCCAAGCTGCTGCCGGGTGACGCGAAGACCGACGAGCGTGACGCGAGCGTCATCGCGCAGACCGCCATGGCGATGCCCGCTGCGCTGCTTTCCTGCCCGAAAGCCGACGAGATCATGGACGCCGCGAGAGATCTCGCCGCCCAGCGGGACTTCGTGGTCGCCGACTCCACGCGTGCCAGGAACAGGCTGCGCGCCATCCTCTTCGAGTCCTGTCCGGCATTCGAGCAGGTCATCGACCTGTCTGCGACCTGGTGCCTGAACCTGGCAGAGAAGCTCGGAGGACCCTGGCAGGTCGCCGATGCTTCGGCTTCCGAGGTCGGCGCGCTGACGCGCGGTGCGGACAGGAGGAAAGTGACGGAACTGGTGGAGTCCACCTCCGGGTCCAAGCGCCCGCCCGAGGCCGTCGTGGCAGCGGAGGGAAGAAGCGCGCGCATGCTCGCACGGCGCATCCGCGAGGATGCAGCAGAGGCGTCCGAGCTCGACGAGGAGATATCCTGCCTGCTCGCCGAGGACGAGACCTACCGCTGCCTGCTCACGATACCCGGAATCGGCACCAGGACGGCATCCGAACTGGCCATCGGCATCGACATCTCGCTGTTCCGAGGTGGCGACAGGCTTGCGTCGTACTGCGGGCTCGCGCCGTGCGACAAGCGTTCCGGAACGTCCATATCCTCGGTCACGGCATCCCGCCAGGGCAACAAGAGACTCAAGAACCTGCTCATATTCTCCTGCAACTCGATCGTCAGGAGCGACAACCGGTTCGGCAGGTACTACAGGATGCTGCGCGAGAAGCGACACATGCCGCACGGCAAGGCGCTCAAGGCCACGGCGAGAAAACGTCTGAAGGTGATATACGCGATCATGCGGGACAGAGTCCCCTACACGGCCTAGCCGGCCGACGTACGGAGCAATCATCATAGAACCCTCCATTCGGAGGGGAGGGCGGAGCATGTCCCGAACCCCGCAGGATCATTCGAAAAACCAATTGACAAAACCATAGGAACACCCCCCCCCGAAAGGCGCGGCGAAACGGGCGGCCCTTTCTCGGTGAGGATGGGGCTCTATGCTCCTAAAATCGTTCAGTGCATCGATGAGCGAATGCTTGCTTTCGCCGGTCTGGCGATGTTCTTTCCTGCCAGCGGGAGGACCTGCAATTGGTTTCATGATGAAATGCTCGAGGACGAGCGGATGGCGTGTTTCGTCGAGAGCCTGGTTGTGAAAGCCTGTGACGAAAAACAGCTGACCATTCGGTTGCAGCCGGTCTTTGAATGCCGGCGAGACGGCTCGGTCGTTGCCGCTGAGGCTTTGGTGAGGTGGCACTATCCTGAATTTGGGGAGATGATGCCCAGTCTCTTTCTTCCCATCGTCGAGCGGCTCTCGCTGACTGAGAAGGTTGATCTGCATGTTCTTGCGGAGGTGTGTGCGTTTCAGCGAAAGCGAATTGACCAAGGGGCGAAGACAGTGCCGGTGGCGGTCAACCTTTCACGCGACGACATGGTCCTCCATCGCGATTTCGCGGATCGGGCGATCAAGCTGGTCGATGCCCATCAACTGCAGCATTCCCTCGTTCAGTTTGAACTTGTCGAAAGCGCGCTTGCGGTCGGGGAGCGGAGTGACTTGCATTATGGAGCGATCAAAAGCCAGATAGAACAGTTTCGTGCACAGGGCTTTAAGGTGCTCATCGATGACTATGGCGCCGGGATGAGCAACATCAAGACGATTTATTCGGTGCCGTTCGATGCGCTCAAGATAGACAAGTTCGTTGTCGACGGATGTGAGGACCCGGTCTTGTCATGCGTGTTGCGGCACCTTGTGTCATGCATGGTTGAATTGGGGCGCGATGTGATTGCTGAAGGTGTTGAAAGTGAGCGGCAGCTAGACGTTCTGGAAAGCCTTGGATGTTCTCACATCCAAGGCTTCTACCGTTCTCGCCCCTTGAAGCTTTGTGATTTTGCCAATCTGCTTGACGGGAAATGAGGTTCGTCCGGCCTATCGGGCATCGCATTCGACGAACGAAACGAATGCGTCTGCCTGCCTTTCCAGATAGGGAGCGGAGGTGCTCAGCTTGAGGACCCCTCCGTCGGCCTGCAACCCGATGGAGGGGATTGAGAGGCGGGGCTTGTTCATGACGTGGGCATCGACGAAGCAGAGCACGTTGACGAGCTGGTCCTGGGCGTGCTGCGCACCGCTCATCCCAACGCTCGCCCCTGCGAGGGCAACCGGCTTGCCGGCAAGGACCTGTCCCTCGGTTTTGCTGACTGGTCGCGAAAGCCAATCGATGAGGTTTTTGAGGGGGCCCGGGATGGAGTGGTTGTATTCGGGACTGAACAGCCAGATTCCATCAGCCTCCTTGACGGCCTTGCGCACACGGGTGACCGATTCGGGTGCGGGGTTCTCCTGATCTTGATTCATGAACGGAACGTCGCTCCAATCGAGGAGCGCAAACCCCACGTCGGGGTGGCGCTGTGCCATGACGACCCCTGCCGCTTCGGCGAGTTGGCGGTTGTAGCTGTCGGAGCGAAGCGATCCGGCGATTGCGAGGATGTTCATGACGGTCCTTCCTTGGTTTCGTGCCAGGTTGGCGTAGGTTGGCACCCTGGCTCATCCCTGATGAAAATGCTCCTGACATGATAGCCTATCGGTGAAGAAGGAGATCGCAATTCGATGCAAGTGGCGCTGAACCTCCACGTGGCGCCGCTTGGTTCGAGCCGCCGGCAAGGTGGCGGCGATTCGGTATAATGGGTGCGATCAGCGGACTGGCGAAGGGATGCATCGTGGCGGAATTGACAGACGAGCAGGTGGCACGAGAGCGGGAATTTCTTGATGGGATGCCGCGACTGAATATAGGGGCCTTGTTTCTTCCGGCCATTTGGGGCCCGGCTCATGGCATATGGGCCGCCATCCTCTTCTACCCTGTCTGGCTGCTTGCCGACAACACGCTTTATGCGGCATTGTCGGAACGCACGCCGCTCGCCATCGGCCTGGCTGTCGTCGTGCTTGCCGTCCTTGTGGCCCTCACCGTCGCGTTTGCCATCATAGGCCAGCCCATCGCCGCTCATCGAGCTGCAGGAAAGGGCGTCACGCGGGACCTCTATTTGAAACGCGAGCGTGTCTGGGCGGTGGTCTGCGTCATTCTCGGCGTTGCTATGATAGCGGCGGCGACATTCTACAACCTTGCCATCCGTCCGACGTTGGGGGAGTGAGCCGTGGCCGGCCAGACAATCGTCGATCAAACCCCGGAGGGGGAGGGCCTGTCGATACCTGGTTCCGTTGCCGTGCTCTGCGTCGGCAACAAGCTCATGCTGGATGACGGCATCGGCCCTGCGGTCTATGAGGAATTGCGTTCGCGTTACGAGTTTCCCGACAACGTGCACCTGTATGATGTCGGCTGCCTGAGCATGGAAATGCTTTCGCATGTCGAATCATACGACTTCATCCTGACCGTTGACGCAGTGGATTCCTCGGGTGAGGAACCGGGAACCGTGTTTCGATTCGAGCCCGACGCCATGGCCCGTCACAGCGGCGCTTCGGCATCGCTCCATGATTTGAAGCTCATCGACCTCTTCGATGCGGCGGCCCTTCTGGGCTATGAAGCCAAGGGGCTGTGCCTGGGAATGCAGGTGGAGAACAGCTCTCCTTCCGTGATCACCATCGGCCTCACCCCGAAGGTTCATGCGGCCCTTCCCCTGTTGGTGGAAACGGTCGCCGGAGAACTCGCCCGCGTCGGCCTCCCGCCCGTCAGAAGGGGCGCAGCGGTCTGAGGAAGCGGTGCTGCGTTGGCTTGCTGCGGCTTGGCGGCATTCTGTGCCGTGCGTGGCCCCCGCCCGCCACGGCGTGTGGGGAATCAGGCCGTCATGTGTGGAGACGGTGCGCTTCGTCCTTGGGCTCTATGTCTCCCGCACGCTCGATGAGGAAGTCCTTCACTTTATCTCGGTCCATCTCAAGCGACACGGAAAGTTCGTCGCAGAGCAGGCCTTCGGCGAGGTCGAAGTACTTCTTGTCGGTCGCCGTGATCTTGCGCCCCGCGTCGGTACGTCGCGAGGTGCGGTTGCGGACAGACTTCATGATGGGAATGAGGTCCTCGGGGGCAAACGTTCGAAGATGCTTGTTGTACTCCTCCTTTATGCGCCGTTCGAGCAGCATCGGCGTGTCCGCCTGTGGCTTGAAGGCCTCCTCGTCGATGGGATCCGCGTCCGCGATGGAATCGATGAGGGCAAGGGCCCTTCCGCGTGTCATGGCGGGACGCAGGGTGGGAGGTTCGGCGTCCTCGACGGCGACATAGAGCTTAAGGGATTTCTCGAAGAGCGCGTGCAGCTCGAGATAGTCCTTGCCTTCGAAATAAGCCTGTCGCGTGGTGGCCACTTTGCAGACGTGGTGTCGATAGACGACAATTTCTCCCGATGCGAACATGGGAACCTCCTCTAGACGATTCGTCGGATTGACGGCAAGCGCGCGCGGGATGGCGCGTGGAGGCTGTGAGATCGGTCACAGGATGAGCCGACCGTTCCATTATACCAGTTGGCTGATCCTGGCGGGTTGCCGTCTGCTTACAGGACGGTTTCGCAGCTCGGGCAGAGGTCGCAGAGGAAGCAGGCATCGCACTTGGGCCGGCGTGCGATGCATGTCTCACGCCCGAACAGAACCCATTGGTGGTTGATGGGCCCCCACCATTCGCGCGGATACAGCTTGAGAAGGGCATCCTCCGTTTTTGCCGGCGTGTCGCTCGCCGGTCCGACCAGCTTCAGCTTATGGGCGATGCGGAACACGTGCGTGTCCACGGCGATTCCTTCGACGATGCCAAAGGCTTCATTGAGCACGACGTTCGCCGTCTTGCGTCCCACGCCGGGCAGCCTCTGCAGCTCGTCGATGTCTTGCGGTATCTCTCCGCCATACTCGCTGACAACCATTTGGGCGCATTTGATGACGTTCGCGGCCTTCGTGTGATAGAAGCCGATGGTTCGGATGATCTGCTCCACCTCGATCACGTTGGCGGAAGCGAGGTCTGCCGGCGTGGGGTAGCGCTCCCAGAGCGCGGGGGTGACTTTGTTGACGCCCTTGTCGGTGGTCTGCGCCGACAGCAGGACGGCAATGGTGAGGCGAAAGGGGTCCCCGCCGTACACGAGGGCGCACTCGGCGGCTGGATAGTGCTCGTTCATGCGCTCCGCAACCAAGAGGGCGCGGGATCGCTTGTCTTTCATGGTCTCGCGTGGCATGTGGTTTCTCCTTCACGTCACTTGCCTGGAATCGTCGATCACCCTCCAGTATAGTAAACTTGGCTTCGTTTGCTTCGGACGATGTCGTAAGGGAAGCAGCGTACGCGTGCGAGGCCGCCTGTGGGCGGCTTTTCGTGTTGCCCGGATGGGGAAAAGGATGGCCATGCTCATAGAATCGCTTACATTCACGCTGGAGAAGTCGGACTGTCTCGGTACGTTTTGGGGCAAGCTCGATGCCGGCGAGGATGCCACCCTCGGCGTCGCCTCATCCGCACGCCCTTTCTTGGCTGCGGCTCGGTTCGTGCACCACCCCCAGGCGACGCTTGTGGTGGTTGCTGGGGAAGATGCGGCTGCTGCGTTCGCGCGGCAGGTCGCGGCGTATCTGGGGGACGAGCGCGTCATGCGTTTTCCGGAGCGCACGGACTATCCCTTCAACCCACGTCCAAGCGACCCCTCTCAGGTGGCGCGTCGCATGGAAGCCGTCCATGCGCTTGTGACGGGGCGCGAGGTCCTCGTCGTCGCCAGCGCCCGTGCCCTTGTTCGCGCGTTGCCTCCCGTCGGTTCCGATGTGTCGCGTCCCCTGTCGTTCTCGTCGGGCTGCGAGTTGCGGGAGATGGAAGGTGCCGGAGCATCGGGCATCGGCGCGTTCGAGGACGTGGCTCGCGCACTTGAGGAGCGCGGCTATCAGAACACCGGCGAATTGGACGGTCCGGGCACGTTTGCGACGCGCGGCGGCACGATGGACGTGTTCCCCGGAAACCTGGTCTATCCCGTGAGGCTCGATTTCTTCGGTGACGAATTGGATGAGATTCGCCGCATCGTTCCGACGACGGGACAGACCATTGCCACGCTCCCCTCCGTCGAGGTGTTTCCTGTCGTGGAGTATTCTGCAACGGGCGCCGCCCTCGCGCGCGCCCGCAAGAAGATCGCCCGTCCTTCCGAGACGAATTCCGCCCTGCGGGACCTGTTGGAGAAGCTCGACGGGGGATTGCGGTTCGACGGGTCCGACGCGCTGCTCCCTTATCTTTACGACGAGGTTTCCACGTTGGGCGACTACGTGCGCTCAGGCGCCTGCACGACGTTGGTGGAGCCGCGTTCGCTGTTCGACGATCTTTCGCACGCCTACGAGGATGTCCTGGGGAGGGCGAAGGGCTCGGGCATTGGGGTGAAGGGCCTGTACGTCGATCCCTCTGACGTGAGCTTCGGCGGTGGCCAGCGTGCCACCTATGTCTCGATCCTGCGCGTCGGCGGGCAGCTGGATGACGAGGTGCCGGTGAAGCGCGTCGAGGTGGCGGGCCATCCGGACAAGCTGTACGGCCGTCTCCGCTCCCTCGTCGAAGGCGGCTACACGACCGTGTTTTCGGTGCCGGGCTTTCGGGCTCGTCAGGATATGAAGCTGGCTCTTGTCGATCAGGGGCTGCCTATCCAGGAAACGCTGGATTCTGACGAAGAGGTGGAAGAGGGCGCGGCGAAACGTCGCTTGCGGCGAAGTGCCGTGAACGTGGTGGATCTCGACATTCCCCTCGGCATGATCATCCCGAAGGCAAAACTGGCCCTGGTGAGCATTTCTGACACCCAGGGCGCGACGACGGTGCGGCCGGGCAGGCGCGTGGACATCACCGAAATCACCTTTCCCTATCAGCCTGGCGACTACGTGGTCCATGCGGCGCACGGCGTCGCGCACTTCAGGGAGCTCGTGCGGCGGGACGTGGACGGCACCGCGCGCGACTATCTGTTGCTCGAATATGCGGAGGGCGACAAGCTTTTCGTTCCGGTCGAGCAGCTGGATCGGGTGACGCGATACGTGGGTCCCGAGGGTGCGAGCCCCCGCCTCACGCGCTTGAACACGGCAGACTGGTCGCGCGCCATGAAGAAGGCGCGTGCCGCCACGAGGAAGCTCGCGTTTGATCTCGTGGACGTCTATACCCGTCGGGCGACGGTGCAAGGCTATCGCTTCGGTGCCGACACGGCGGCGCAGCGGGAGATGGAAGAGGCTTTCCCCTATCAGGAAACACCCGACCAGCTTGCTGCCATAGCCGACGTGAAGGCCGACATGCAGTCGTCGAAGCCCATGGATCGTCTCGTGTGCGGCGATGTGGGATTCGGCAAAACGGAGGTGGCCCTACGCGCGGCGTTCAAGGCGACGCAGGACGGCAAGCAGGTCATGGTGCTGTGTCCAACGACCATCTTGGCCCAGCAGCATTACGCTGGCTTCAAAGAGCGCTTCGGGCCCTTCGGAGTGCACGTCGAGGTGCTCTCGCGTTTCCGCACGCCGCCACAGCAGGCGAAGGCTCTTGCGGGGTTTGCTGACGGATCGGTGGATGTGCTGATCGGCACGCATCGCCTCTTGTCGCGGGACGTGAATCCGCATGATCTCGGTCTGGTCGTCATCGATGAGGAGCAGCGGTTTGGCGTGGGGCACAAGGAGCAGCTGAAGAATCTCCGCGAATCCATCGATGTCCTCACGCTCTCGGCAACGCCCATTCCGCGCACCATGCAGATGTCCCTGTCCGGCGTGCGCGACATGAGCCTCATCCTCACGCCACCTGACGAACGGCGTCCAGTGGAGGTTCATGTGGGAGAATGGGACCCCGATGTGGTGTCTGCCGCAATACGGCACGAGTTGGCGCGCGACGGTCAGGTGTACTATGTTTCGAACCGGGTGAGGTCCATCGACGAGGCCGTGCGCCGGGTGATGGCGGCGGCAGGGGAGGCGCGCGTCGGCGTGGCTCACGGGCAGATGGGCAAGGAGGAACTCGAGCGTGTCATGGAGGACTTTGTGGCAGGCGAGCTGGATGTCCTCGTGGCGACGACCATCATCGAGAGCGGCATCGACAACCCCCACACCAACACCCTCGTCATCGAGGACTCGCAGCGTTTGGGCCTCGCTCAGATGTACCAGCTGAAAGGCCGAGTGGGCCGGTCGTCGACGCAAGCGTACGCATACTTCATGTTTCCCGGAAAGGTTTCGCTCACGGAGGAGGCGACGGCACGCCTGACCGCCCTGAACGAGCATCAGGATTTGGGTAGCGGCATGCGCATTGCCATGCGTGACCTGGAGATTCGTGGTGCGGGCAGTCTTATGGGAGCGGAGCAGAGCGGCAACATGTCGGCCGTTGGCTTTGACCTGTTCGCCCAAATGCTTTCCCAGGCTGTGAGCGCCACGCGCGAAGGGGACCTCAAGGCCATGGACGCGCTTCCGCCCGCGCTTTCTGACATCACGGTGAATGTGCCGGGACACACCTATCTTCCCGAGGACTACGTGCCCGATGCCGACGAGCGGGTGCTCTGGTATCGCAGGATCGCGTCGGCAACGACTGAGCAGTCCGTGGAGGAAGTGGCTGCCGATCTTGCCCAAAAACGGCCCGACATGCCTCAGGCGGCAAAGAACCTGCTTGAAAAGGCGCGCATCAAGGCGTTCGCGAACGAGCATCGCCTGAAGACCGTTTCGGTGACGGGTGGCCGCCTGGTGGTGGAGCCTGTCAGCGTTTCTCGTGACAGGATGACTGCCCTTCGCCGTGCGGGCGGGCGCTATCTGTCCGACAAGCGCAAGCTTCAGCTGCCGCTGCGATATTTCAAGCTGGATGAGGGAGACAACCTGCTGGGTCCGGTGTTCGCGTTTCTGAGGGAGCTGGTGTGATGGATGCCGATATGCCCGATTCTCACGCGGGGCGCAGGGCGGTCGGTAACGGGATCAAGGAGGGCGCAGCATTCTTCCGCCAGCGGTTTTGGCAGGGCATCGTGTGCGCGCTTGCCGGTGCCGCGCTGTGGGGTTTCTCAGGCGCATGTGCCCAGTATCTTCTGACCAATTACGACATAACGCCGTCTTTCATCACGGCCGTGCGCATGCTCGGTGCCGGCGTGTTTTTCATTGCGGTGCTCGGCGTCTGCCGGCGCGAACAGCTCAAAGCCATGGTCCTCGATCGGCGGACGTTTGGCCGTCTCGTGGTGTTCGGCGCGGGAGGCTTGTACCTGTGTCAGATCACCTACGCTGTCGTCGTCAGCTACACGAATGCGGGCACCGCCACGGTGCTGCAGTGTACGGGCATCGCGTTTGTCATGCTGTTCTCTTTTGTGATAGGCCGCCGCATTCCGCGCGCGAAGGAGCTTGTCGGTCTTGTATCAGCCATGGCCGCCACGTGGCTCATCGCGACGCAGGGTGATCCTGCCGCGCTCTCCCTTCCTCTTCCGGGGTTGATTTGGGGAATGGCGAACGGATTGTCCGTGGCGTTCTATATCATGTATCCCAAGAAGATGTTCTCCCGTTGGGGCAGCCTTCCGGTCACGGGCGTCGGCATGTTTTTCGGCGGCGTTGTGGCAACGGCGATGTGGCTCATTTCCGGGTTGGCTGGAACTGCGCCGCTCGTTCCCCCGTCGTTCGATGTGTCGGGTGTGGTTGTGCTCGCCCTTGTCGTCGTGGTGGGCACGTTTGCCGCGTTCGCGCTGTACCTGCACGGCGTGTCTGTCGTCGGGTCGGTGAAGGGCAGCCTCTTGGGGGCTGTCGAACCGGTCAGCGCGACATTGTTTTCGGCACTGTGGCTGGGCACGGTGTTCACGGGAGCGGACTGGGCTGGCTTTGCGCTCATGATCGCCATGATATTTCTCGTAACGGGCGAGGGCAAACGGATTGGAAAAGGAAGGGTGCACCGGTGAAGACGACATTCAGACACGCACGGCGTGGAGACGAGGCTCTCATCCTCGACTTCATCAAAGGACTTGCGGCCTATGAGGAGATGCTCGACGAGGTTGTGGCAACGGAGGATCTCCTGACCGAGTGGATATTCGACAAGGGCAAGGCCGAGGTCATATTTGCCCTCGCCGACGGGGAAGAGGTTGGGATTGCCCTCTTCTTCCATAATTTCTCAACGTTTTTGGGCAGGTCCGGCATTTATCTGGAGGATCTGTTCGTCAAGCCGGAGCATCGTGGGCACGGGCATGGCAAAGCATTGCTCAAAGAGCTAGGGCGGCTTGCGAACGAGCGGGGCTGCGGCAGGCTTGAATGGGTGTGTCTTGACTGGAATCAGCCGAGCATCGATTTCTACCGTTCTCTGGGGGCGGTGCCCCTGGATGACTGGACGGTGTTTCGCGTGTCCGGCGAGGCATTGGAGCGTTTGCCGGAACGATAGGCCCGTGTTCTCTCGAGTGTGAAGGTGCACAAGGCGTCGCGGCATGGCCATCGTTGGGCTAGGAGAGGAGTGGGTGGATGGATGCGTCAATCTTTTCTGAAGGCAGGGTTTTGACGGGCGAGACACCGGGAGAGGATGAGCGCGTCCCGTCATCGCGCCTCAAGGTGTTCGACCTCCATTGCGACACCCTCGAGAGGCTTGCGTTGCCGGGAGATCCCCTTGCTTCAGGCGGGCTTGCCGTCCTCTCCACGTTGTCATCGGGCAAGCGGATGGAATCGCTTGCAGAAAACGACGCCCATCTCTCGCTGTCTCGTGTCGAACCGTTTTCCTGGTGCCAGTGCTTTGCCGTGTTCATCCCTGACCAGTTTCGCGGAGAGGCGGCCTGGGGCCTGTTCGAGCGCGTGCGACGTTTCTGGGAGGAAGAGCTGAGGCGTTCTGCCGACTCCCTCGTGCCTGTGCGCTCCCTTGCCGACATTGGCGTGGCGCATGCGACGAGCAGGACGGCCGGCCTGCTGACGGTCGAAGCTGCGTCGTTTCTCGAAGACGACGGCATGGCGCTCTCTCGGCTCGACGAGCTTGCTCGGGCGGGAGTGCGCATGGTCACGCTGACGTGGAATGGCCAAAACGCGCTCGGCAGCGGCCATGACACGGATGAGGGCCTCACTCGGTTCGGTCGCGTGGTTGTGGGGGAGCTGGAGCGCCGGAATATCGTGGTGGACGCCTCGCATCTCAATGACGAGGGTTTCAAGGACTTGTGCGACTGCGCGGAACGCCCCTTTGCCGCCTCTCATTCCAACGCGCGCTCTGTTTGCCCACACCCCCGCAATCTGGCTGATTGGCAGTTGCGCGAGATCGCGGCGCGCGAGGGGGTCGTGGGCCTCAACTATTGCAGCCACTTCATCTCTGACGCTCACCCCGATCCTTCTCCTGAAGACATGCTTCGCCATATCGACCGCATTCTGGAGGTGGCGGGGGAGGACGTGCTTGCCCTCGGCAGCGACTACGATGGGTGCGAGGTGCCGAGCTGGCTCGATCCCTGCGACCGCGTCAGTGGACTCCATGCCCTCATCGCGCATGAGTTCGGCGCCGTCATTGCGGACAAGGTGTTCTTTGGGAACGCGCTGTCGTTCTTTGCCCGCCATGAGGAGCGAAGCCGCTGAGCGTCAGGCGCGCAGGTCAATCCCCGTCGGTCACCAGCAGCTCAGCTGTCGCGTCTTTCAGGGTGATCGCCTGTTGGCCGCATGCGTCGACACAGAGTCCGCATCCGATGCAATAGCGTATGTCGTAGGCGAGGGTTCCGTCATTGGGGTCAGGACGGCGGGCTCCCGTTGGGCAGACCTTCGTGCAGGCAAGCGTATGGGTGCAGCGGGCAAGGTCGGTCTCCGACAGCGTGAGGGGCACTCGCGCTGCGATATCCGGATCACGTGCGATGGCTTCGAGCAGCATCTTTCGCTTGGGCCACATCGTCCGCTTCGTGCGGCCCATGGGGACGAAATCGTTGAACTCGGTTTCGGATCCCAGGTTCAACCGTGCCACCGCCCGCGACCGCTCGCGGCGCTCGTAGAATTCCTGCAGCACCTCCGAATTGCGGAGCCTGCGTTTTCCCGAGGCGATGTCACCGATCTCTCCCACCAAGCCCGTGAATGCGCTCCGCCGGTCGACGCCGGTCGGGCTTGCCAGGTCTTTCACGAGGTTTTCCTTTTCGGGAACGTCATCGGTGAAGCCGACCGATCGGCCGCTCCATGTCTCGGCGGTTTCAATGGCATGGGAATAGAGCGTTTCGCCCGTTTCGCCCGCACGTGCGCAGCTGTCGCATGACGTCAGGTCGACGGCGACCTTGACGGGAATGTTCTCGGATAGCATACGTGTCCAGAACTCGGGAGAGAGGCATGCCAGGCAGGGGAGGATGACGACTCTCGATGCGGGCTCGAAGCCGGGAAACAGATTTTCCTCGCAGGTCAGAATCACTTCCTCGCCTCGCAACGCTATGCGGCGGATGCGTGCGTGAAGGTCTTCCATAGTGACGCGTGTCGAGGAGAGTCCATCGCATATTCCCAGGCAGATGCCGCATCGCGTGCAGGCCTCGGCATCGATGGATGGTTGCCGTCCGTCCTCGACCGTGATGGCTTTGGCGGGACAGGCGGCCACGCAGCGTTGACAGTCGGAACCTTTTGTCCGAATGCAGAAGTCACGCAGCGCCACGATGGCCTCGGGGCGGGTGGGAGACCCGCCCCCGGCCTGTGGGACCGTTGGCTCGAGGGGCTCGTCAGCCATCGAACACCTCGCTTGCGACCTGGTCGATGCGTGCGAGGACGTCCTCGCGGGCCAACAGCTCGATGCTCTCGAACAGCGGCGGCGACACCATGTTTCCGCAGACGGCCACGCGAAGCGGCTGGAAGAGAAGCTTCGGCTTCATGTCCAACGCCTCGCACTGTTCCCGGCAGGCTTCTTGCAGCCCTTCGGCATCCCAGGCGTTTCTCTCGTCAGCGAGAATGGCGCGGCAGGCGGCAAGTGCCACGTCGGCGCGAGCGCCCTCCTTTTTGAGGACCTTGGCGACGCTCTTCTCGTCGAGGGCGCGCACCTCGGGTCCCCAGAACATGAACGCCAGCTTGGATGACGTCTCGTCCAGACGCACGAGACGTTCGGCAACGAGGGGATAGAGCTTGGCGTACCATTCGGGCCGTGCCTGCACGTCTGCGGCGGCGGCGGAGCGCAAGGCCTCGTCGAGGTCGTCTCCGGCGGCAACGCCTGCAAATGCGCGATAGATCCAGGGCAGGGAAGCCTTCACCCATTCGTTCGCGCCCATGGCGCGGATGTACATGCCGTTCATCCAGTCAAGCTTCGCCTCGTCGAACACCGCATCCTTTTTGGTCACGCGATCGAGGCTGAACTCGCGACACAGCACGTCGCGGGTGACGATGGTGGTCTCTCCGTCGAGTGACCAGCCCAGGAGCGCCAGGAAATTCACCATGGCGTCAGGCAGGTATCCGCGCTCGCAGAACTCCTCGACCGAGGCGGCTCCATGACGTTTTGAGAGCTTCCGGCCATCCGGCCCCAAGATCATGGACAGGTGTGCGAACGTGGGCACACCGAGGCCGAGCGCCTCGTAGATGAGTATCTGGCGGGGGGTGTTGGACAGATGGTCGTCGCCCCGGATGACGTGCGTGATGCCCATGTTCGAATCGTCGCAAACCACCGCGAAGTTGTAGGTTGGGGAACCGTCGCTGCGCACAACGATCATGTCGTCCATGACCTCTGCCGGAAAGCTCAGGGGACCGTACACGGCATCCTCGAACTCGATGGGGCCGTGGTCGAGGGGCACCTTGAGACGCCACACGTGGGGTTCGCCGGCCGCGATGCGAGCCTGGGCCTCGGCGGGGTCGAGGTCGCGGCATGTGCGGTCGTAGCCAGCGTAGCCGCCCTCTTCCTGCTCGGCTTTCGCGCGCTTGGCGTCGAGCTCCTCCTTCGTGCAGAAGCAGGGATAGACCGCGCCACGTTCCTTTAGCCGTGCGAGGGCGGTGGCGTAGGTGTCCATGCGCTGCGTCTGAAAGTAGGGGCCAACCTCTCCTCCCACCTCGGGGCCCTCGTTCCAATCAAGGCCGAGCCATTTCATGGCGTTGAGGATGACCTGAACGTTTTCCTCGGTTGACCGCTCGGGATCGGTGTCTTCGATGCGCAGGATGAAGTCGCCGCCCATCGCACGAGCGAAAGCCCAGTTGTAGATGGCCGTGCGGGCACCGCCCACATGCAGGCGTCCGGTTGGCGAAGGGGCGAAGCGCACGCGGACGCGGCGCTTGGAGGTATCGGTCATACGTTTCCTTCTTCTCTCGTCATGCAGGCTGCCGGGTGGCTGCCTCTGTGCTGGAGGGCGGTTGCGGGAGAGGTCATGGTTCTTGGGAGCTTCCCGAAATCAGGAGCCGGAACGTCTCAGCGCTGCGCCAACCACGATAGCAAGTATAGACAACACGCCGGTCACTGCAAGCCACACCATGCCCATCCCCATCCAAAAATCCAGAGGATACATGGTGATGAGCAGGGAGTCTGCGGAGAACGTCCACGTTCCGCTTGAAAAGAACAGGCTATGGAAAGCGGCGAAGAATCCATAGAAGTCTGCAAGAGCCCACGCTCCAAGGCCGACGAAGACGGCCAGGATTCCAGCTCCTGCGCCGATCAGCACGCCTCCAACACGCCTTCGGCGTGCCCGCACGCCAAGGAAGATACAGGACCCAACGGCAAAGACCGCTATGCCGATGAGCGCCGTCCGCGCGGTCTGGACGACGTGGTAGACATCGTCCAAATGGGACAGGGCGTCTTCGGTGAGCGTGTAGGCTTCGGGGGCTTGGGTGAGGGCTAACTCGTCGACGGCGGCATAGGGTGTGCCCGCGGCCTCGTTTATGTCGTGCAGCACGGCAAGCAAGGACGCGCGGTCATGGTGTCCCACGGTGTAGTCCCTCGTTTCGACAGCCGCCTGCACCAGCTGGGCGTGCGAGAAAGGCGTGTCGGCGGAACCGGAGTAGAGCCGCGAAAGCAGCTCAGTCGTCTGGGGCGGCACGGCGCATGCCGCGAAGCCTGCGCCGAGAAAGGTCACCGCCAGCGCAAGCGCGGCAAGGATTGAGACGACGGTTTCGACGGCGTTTCCCGTCCGGGCTTTACTCGTCATCGAGGTCAACCCAGATGGTCGCGGCGGTGATGCCTTCCATCTTCTTCGATATGGTGGGCTGCGGTCCCAGCCGGCTGAAGACTCCGACGAACGCTCCGTCATAGATATAGAGGCCGTTCAGGTTGTTGTAGAGCTGCGGGGCGCGAGACACTTCGTCGTCGGCCAGGCGGTCGATGCCCTTGTCGGGAGGCAGCGTCTCCGTCTTGAAGGGGCGGATGTAACGTTGGACGATGAAGGGGAAGCCGGTGCGGCTGTTGGCAAAGCGGTCGACGAGCTCCTCCCATTCCTCTTGGGATGTGGAGCAGCCCGCATACACGTCGTCCGCTCCGTAGCGGTCCGTGGGCTTGATGATCCATTCGTCTTTGTTGGCACGTATTTGCGGCAGATTGACATGGTCCTCGTCGAGAAACGCGGTCAGGGGCACGGTCCTTTCGATGAACGACACCTCGTCCGCGTCGAGAAACGCCACGGTCCGCTCGTCGAACAGGACCTTGAATATCTGCTTGTCGTGCACGATGTGCCCGGCAAAGCTCCCGACGAGCGCCACCTTTTCCGCCTTGACGGCATCGATGAGCTGTTGGGACTCGTCCCAGTGCGCAATGACATCATTCGTCACGCAGCGGCGCCACACGGCGTCGATCTGCCCTCCCTTGGGATCCGTCAGGACGTTCCCGTCAAAATGCAGGTCTCGTACGTCGACAACCGTGCATTCCACGCCGCGTTGCCTGAACAGCCCGGCATAGATGTGAAACTCGTCAACGACCCCATTTTCCAAATAGTCGCAAATGGCGATGCGGGGGTTTTCGACGCGATGCTCGTAGCCGGCATAGATGCGCATGAACGTGTCCACCCAGGATTCGAACAGTTCGCATCCTTGGGTGCGGTGGCGGCGTGAGAACTCCTCAAATGTGGCGGAGCCCGTGATGGAAGCCGTGATCTCGCGGTTCTCGTTCATCCCCGACGATCCGTCTCCGTTGAACTCGCAGAATTTCACGCCATAGTCGTCCTCGTTGAGAAACGTGTCAACGCGGGCGAAGGGGAGGAGTGACCCGTATCCGCGAGGCAGCAGGATGAGCTCCTCGAGGCGAGAGTCGAACTCGAACGCACGTCGATACGAGGGATCCTCCAAGTAGCGTGCGATGACCTTGCAGAGGATGCGATGGACCGTTTCCGCCGTCTCCTTCATCGTGCGGTAGGTCTGCGCATTGAACAGGCGCGGGATGAAGGTCGAAGCAACGACTTCGTGATGGACGATGGCGGTCGACTCCTGCATGAGGCGATGGGCCGAACGGCGGCCCTCGACGTCTCCGCCGAGAGCGTCGGCTATCTCGAAGTATTCGCGCGTATGGTCGGCATTGGTTCGCATAGCAGTCCTTTCGGGGCCCGGGCTTTCGGGTTGTCTCGTGCTGTCGCCGAAGAAGGGAGCCGGTCTTGAAAAAAAAGTGTATCATGGGCGGCATGCCATTATCGCGGAAGTTATCGTATCGCTACAAGAACGACGGCGACGAGGAACCCGTTCGCTCTGCAACGAACTCGAGAAGGAAGTGCATTGAACCATGACCGACATCCCTGAGAACAATTCGTCGTCGTACCTGTTCACCTCCGAATCGGTGACGGAGGGACATCCTGACAAGGTATGCGACCAGATATCGGATGCCGTGCTCGACGCCATCCTGGCCAAGGAGGCCGAGCTGGCTGCCGCCGGCTATGTCGCGCCGAATGGGCAGCCTGCCGATCCCTCCCAGGTGAGATGCGCCTGCGAGACGCTGGCCACCACAGGCATGATCATCGTCACGGGAGAGATACGCACGCAGTCCTACGTCGACGTGCCGGCCATCGTGCGGGAGGTCCTGTCAGACATCGGGTACAACCGTGCGAAATTCGGCTTCGATTGCGAGACCTGTGGCGTCATGAACGCCATCCACGAACAGAGCCCCGACATCGCGCAGGGCGTCGACGAGTCGTGGGAGGCGCAGCGCGGCTTGGCCGGCGACGATCCCTACGAGCGCATAGGCGCGGGCGACCAGGGGATGATGTTCGGGTATGCATGCAACGAGACGGCAACCCTCATGCCCCTTCCCATCTATCTGGCGCATCGCATGGCGGAGCGCCTTTCGCTGGTGCGCAAGGATGGGACCATGCCGTACCTGCGTCCCGACGGCAAGACCCAGGTGTCGGTGCGCTACGTCGACGGACGGCCGGTCAGCGTCGAGAAGGTGGTCGTGTCCACCCAGCATGCCGAAGACATCTCCCATGACGACCTTGCCGCCGCCGTCACCGCGCTCGTGGTCGGGCCGGTGCTCGCCGACGCAGGGGTGGAGCTTGCCGAGGATGCCGAGATCCACGTGAATCCCACCGGGCGGTTCGTCATCGGCGGCCCCATGGGGGACGCCGGGCTCACCGGCCGCAAGATCATCGTCGACACCTATGGCGGCATGGGGCGCCATGGCGGCGGGGCCTTCTCCGGCAAGGACTGCACCAAGGTGGACCGTTCGGCGGCCTATGCGGCGCGCTGGGTCGCGAAGAACGTCGTGGCTGCGGGGCTGGCGGACCGTTGCGAGATACAGGTTGCCTATGCCATCGGCATGGCCAAGCCCGTCTCGGTGATGGTTGACACCTTCGGTACGGGGAAGGTGCCCGACGGAGACATCCTCGCCGCCGTCGACGCGGTGTTCGACCTGCGGCCTGGCGCCATCATCGACGAGCTCGACCTGCGCCGTCCCATCTATCGTAAGACGGCGGCCTACGGGCACTTCGGCCGCGAGTTGCCTGAGTTCACCTGGGAGCGCACCGACAAGGTGGAGGAACTGAAGGCGGCTTTAGGCCGATAGGCGCGCCCTGGGCGGCCGGCCTCTGAAAAAGGGGCCGGCGGCATAGGGGCATGACTCTTGGTATACTGGATCACATGAGGCTCGCATCCGTCATTTTGGACATACCCACGCAGGCGCTTGACGCTCCCTACACC
The DNA here is from genome assembly GCA_023429565.1 of Actinomycetes bacterium. GTDB lineage: Bacteria > Actinomycetota > Coriobacteriia > Coriobacteriales > Eggerthellaceae > JAEWQO01. The sequence goes on along the minus strand of JAEZDJ010000015.1, from coordinate 2,043 downwards.
TACAGCGTGCCCGACGAGGCGGGCGATGGCGATGGGGAAGTATGCGTCGGCAGCGCCGTGCTCGTTCCCTTCGGACATCGCCAGGCTGTCGGATTCGTGGTCGGCCTTGCCGAGCAGGGAGACGTTCCTCAAGGCCTGGACCCGTCAAAGATCAAGGGCATCCTGAGAAGGGTGAGCCCATCCTATTTCGACGAAGAGGGAGCGGCGTGCGCACAGTGGCTTTCCGAGCGCTATCTGGCTCCGCTCTCGTCCTGTGTCCGCTTGTTCACTCCTCCCGGAGGCGTGCCGCGCATGGTCCGCACGCGCGACGGCCGATGGCGCCTCGAGGAGCCTGCCGTCGGCGAGGTGGACGACCGTTGGGTGGTCCCCGGTCCCGAATTCTCATCGTATAGCCCGAAGAAGAATGCGGTCAAGCAAGGGTCCATCCTGTCTGCCCTGGCCCTCGGGGAGCTGCGCGTGGCGGAGCTCACGGCCCAATTCGGCAGCGTGTCGCCTGCGCTCAAAACGCTTGAGGCGAAAGGCGTCGTTGTCATCGAGCGTCGCCGCCGCATGAGGGGAGGGTTCTCTTCTCCACAGGAAGGGGAGGGCGGCGCACCCTTCACTCCCAGCGTCAAGCCTCCGCTCACCGACGGTCAAGGCAACGCGCTTGCCGTCATCGATGCCGCCCGGGAGCGGGGAAGGGGCGAGGTCGTGCTGGTGGACGGCGTCACCGGGTCTGGCAAGACTGAGGTGTATCTCCAGGCCATCGAGCGGACCATCGACGCTGGGCGCACCGCCTGCGTGCTCGTTCCGGAGATTTCGCTGACGCCCCAGACCGTCGCGCGTTTCCGGGGTCGCTTTGGCGACACGGTCGCCGTCATGCACTCGCGCATGAGCGCGGGAGAGCGCTATGACCAATGGGACTTTATCCGGTCAGGGGCGGCCCGCGTGGTCGTGGGCGCTCGCAGTGCCCTGTTCGCCCCGCTTGCAAATCTGGGGCTCATCGTCATCGACGAGGAGCACGAGGGGTCCTACAAGCAGGACAGCGCCCCCCGCTACCATGCGCGCGACGTCGCGGTATGGATGGCTCGCCGGGCAGGAGCGGCCGTGGCTCTCGGCTCGGCGACGCCCTCGATCGAGGCGTTGCATGCCTGCGCGAAGGACGACGGATGGCATCGCGTCGAATTGCCGCAGCGCGCGAACGGCAGACCTCTTCCCGCGGTGCAGGTGGTGGACATGGCTGTCGAGTTTGGCAGCGGGTCGCGCTCCATGTTCTCAGGTGCGCTCGTCCGCGCGCTTTCCGAGGAACTTGTGGCAGGCAACAAGGCGGTCATGCTGCTCAACCAGCGGGGGTTCGCGAAATTCCTGCTCTGCCGCGACTGCGGATTCGTGCCCGAGTGCCCCTCGTGCTCAACCTCTCTCACCTTTCATGAACGCGGAAACCTCCTCTGCTGCCACCACTGCGGCTACCAGGTTTCTGCGCCGGCGGTTTGTCCGGAATGCGGGAGTCCCTACCTCAAGAAATTCGGCGCGGGCACACAGCGTGTCGAGGCGGAGTTGCGAGCGCTCATCGACGGGGTCCCCGGGGCTGGCCCGGACGTGCCCATCGTGCGCATGGATGCGGACACCACAAAAGGCAAGGGAGCCCACCAGCGGCTGCTCGAGCAATTCGCCGCAGCCGATGCCGCCGTCCTGCTCGGCACCCAGATGATCGCCAAGGGGCTGGACTTCGACGAGGTCACGCTTGTGGGGGTGGTCAATGCCGACACCATGCTGAGGCTGCCTGACTATCGTGCGGCCGAAAGGACGTTTGACCTCATCGAGCAGGTGGCTGGACGTGCGGGCCGCGCAGCGCTGCCCGGTCGCGTGCTCGTCCAAACGTACGAGGCGGACGCGGCTGCCATACGTGCCGCAGCCGCTTATGATCGGGCCCTGTTCCTGCGTGACGAGCTGCCCAAGCGGAAGCTGCTTCGCTATCCTCCATACGTGCGCATGGCAAATGTCCTCATATGGGGAAACGATGAAGCCGCCGTCCGCCGTTGCTCTGCCCGCCTGCACGAGGAC
>JAEZDJ010000007.1 GCA_023429565.1 Actinomycetes bacterium | reverse complement strand
GTCAAGGACAGTGTAAAAGGAGCTTGTTCCTAAACAGCGGATTGCTGTTCCCGGTTCAGCGGACAGGTGTACCTACGTTGCCGGAATATACGCTGGAGGAGATTGTCGAGAAGACGATCATCACCAGAGAGATGGACGCCCGGTTTTCGGGTTCAATGCGACGCACGCCTATCGGTTCGTCAGAGCTCGCCCGACATGGCTCTGTCAGCTATGCGCGCATGTCGACAATCGTGGCTGCCGTCTCTCTCATCACTGGCGAAGGCATTCGGGGAAACTGCACGCATGAGCCCAACCAGCTCTCGGCGTTCAGCGGCGCGAACCTGCTCTGGGCGGAGGTCGGTTCAAATCCGCGCGACGTGGAAGGGAAGACGGAAGAGAATCGCGGCTGGACCGTTCCCCGATGCAAGGACCTTCTCGAAGAGTGCGGTTGGGAGGTTCTCGAGGGCCCTTCGACCCTGTTCTCCTCCGAAGCCTGACACAACGCGGCAGGCCCAAATGAGACGGAGGCGTGCCTAAGGACTTTCGGCTTTAGGAGAGCGGGGCATCTGCAGGGAGCCATGAGGCAAGGGGCCGCTCGGGGACGTTCCATTCATTGCCAGCAAGTTCCTTGCGAAGGCGGGCGACGTCGCGCAGGAGGTAATCGGGGTCGGCGGCCAGGTCTCGTCCGCGGGGATTGGTCCCCGCGTCGGTCCACACGACGTTGCCGCAGCCTGTGCCGAAGGGGATGGACCTCCCGGCGGCAAGCCTCATGATGGCGGCGAGCAGCGTTGCGTGCCTGCGGGAGACGGGCACGCACGATTCCATGGCGGTTCCTGGTGCGGCCGTCAGGGTTCCCACTCCCGAACAGTAGGGGGAAAGCGCGATGACCTCGAACATGCGCTCGACGATCTCTTGGTGATCGCTTGCGGCATGGACCGGCTCGACGGCACTCATCAGCTTGAGGCCTGCTGACCTGAGGGCTGCGAACGTCGCCTTGCGCCGCACCGGATCGATGGACGTTATCGTCCCCTCTCCGAGACGGTGGGCATGGTAGGCCGCCTGGACTCCAGCTGCTGCGAGCGCCCGTGCCTGCTCGACATCGATGTCGCCGATGTTGGCCATGAGCGGCATGTCGGGCGAGACGGACTCCCGCACGGCTTTCACGATGGAGAGGAAGCGGTTGAAGTCGAACCTTGCCGTCGACATGAGGGAGATGAGGTGGACCCCCGCCCGATCGAAGGTGGACGCATAGCCGGCGATGGCGTCGACGGCCACCTCTGCCGGTCCTTCCCTGTCCGAGCTGCTCGCTGCGAGCGTGCAGAACGCGCAGTTCTCGGAACATGGGTTCGCATCGACGCCGATCTGCGCGTAAATTTGCCCCGTGTCTTGCGAGGCTTCGCGCCCAATGAGTTCCGCACCCCAGCGGATGTAGGTCGCTTCGGGAGAAGACGCGTCGGTCGTCAGCAGCGCGACCGTCTCTTGCTTCGAGGGGGGCGTTCCGGCGATCGCGCGATCGACAAGCGCTTCCACAGAACGGTCGATCATCGTTTCTCCCCGGCTATTCCATGGATGATGGCGCTTCCGACCAGGCCGCCGACGTTTCTGCTTCGAATGCATGCGAGTGCGGACAGAAGGTTTTTCCGACGGGCTTTCTCGTGCAGGATCTCGTCGGTGTACAGGGTCTTGGGCTCGATGCGCACGTGTGCGAAACCACAGGTGTGCAACATCTTCTCATACGAAGCCGCTTCGGATATGCCGTTGCAGCAGCCGGTGAGCATGCCAAGGGCATCGTGAGCCTCCGCGGGGATGGGAGCGAACGCAACGATGTCGGACACGACGAGGCGTCCGCCTGACGCGAGCACCCGGCGGGCCTCGGCGAAGGCGGCGGCCTTGTCTGCGCACAGGTTGATCACGCAGTTCGATATGACGACATCGACGCTTCCGGCCGATAGCGGGATGGTCTCGATGCTTCCTTCAAGGAAGGTGACGTTTTCGACTCCGGCAACCGAGGTGTTGTGGCGGGCGAGGCTCACCATCTCCGGCGTCATGTCCAGCCCCCATACCGATCCTTGGGGCCCGACGAGCCGGGCGGCAATGAGCGCATCGATGCCGCCTCCGCTTCCCAGGTCGAGCACACGCTCTCTGGGTTGCAGGTTGGCGCGGGCCACCGGGTCCCCGCAGCCGCGGCTTGCCACGAGTGCCCCGGTAGGCAATCCGGCGAGAGTCTCCTCGCCATACAGGAGGCGCGCCTCTCCGCTGGAAAGCGGGTCGCTACAGCAGGAGGTCCCAGGTGAGGCGCATACGCTCTCCAATGCCGCTCGATCCGCCTCCCGGCGCGCTTTTCTCGCGACTTCCGCATAGTGATCCCTCGTCTGATCGGTCGGTTGGTTCACGTCGTCCTCTCCTCATTCCACCGCTCAACGGCGGTACAGGTGCCGGCAGGTCTCGACAGCGACGAGAAGGGCTTCGACGTCTTCTCTCGTCGTGTGGACCCCGAAACTGGCTCGGCCCGTTCCTGCCACTCCGATGCTCGCCGCCAAGGGTAGGGCACAGTGTCCTCCGGAGCGGATGGCCACGCCCAATGCGCCACACGCCGTTCCCAGATCGAAAGGGGTGACACCCGCAAGCGAGAACGAGACGAGCCCTGTCTGCCCATCCGCACGGCTGTGGTCGCCCCAGACGGTGATGCCTTCGATGCCGTGAATTCCGGCCAGCAGATACGAGGTCAGCGTGGCGCCATGGGAGGCTACCTCGTCCATGCTCAGCCGCTTGAGGTAGTCGATCGCGGCCGCCCACCCGATCGCCTGCGAGATGGGCGGCGTCCCGACCTCGTATTGGATAGCACCTTGGCGCAAGTAATAGGAATCTATGCCCACATGCGAGATTGCGCCGCCGCCGCTTGCCAGGGGGTCCATCTCATCAAACGCGTCATCGGATATCCAAAGGGCGCCGATGCCGAGCGGGCCGTACATCTTATGCGCGGAAAAGGCGACGAAATCAGCATTGAGCGCCTTCACGTCAATGGGGATGTGGGGGAGAGACTGCGCCGCGTCAAGGAAGAATCGCGCTCCAAATTCGTGAGCAGCCTGAGCGGCCTCCTCCACGGGGTTGAGCAGCCCGAGGACGTTCGAGATGTGCGACATGCAGACGAGTTTCGGGCGCTGGAGGAGAAGGTCCCGATAGGCGTCGAAGTTGATCCGGCCGTCGTTCCGCACGGGGATGAAAGCGAGCTGAGCATCCTTGCGTTGGGCGAGCATGAGCCAGGGGAGCATGTTCGAATGGTGTTCGGACAGGGTCGTCACGATCAGGTCCCCGGCCTGGACGTTGTGTTCGCCCCATGCTTGGGCGACGAGGTTGCACGACGCCGAGGCGTTGGCCGTGAACACGGTTTGGCGGCGGTCCGCGCCGATGAAGTCCTCAAGCTTTGCACGCGCGCCGTTGAATGAGGCGGTCGCCTGTGCCGACAGCTCGTACGCGCCGCGGTAGACGTTGGCGTTCTCGTGTTCGTCGAAATCCGCCTGGGCCTGCACCATGCAAAAGGGGCGCTGCGTTGTGGCGGCCGAACGCGGCGGCTCGGACATCATGGTGGTCCCGGCCGATGCTGAGAAGTATCTCACCGGAGCAGACCTCCTGTTCACCGGCGCACCGGTCGTCATGTATATGAATGAAGGCATGATTGACGAGGTGGCGTCCATCGAAGGCGTCACGCGTGCGACGGGGCAGTTCTTCAGCCAGACGCTCGATCAGTCCTGCTGTTCGGCCACGAGCCCCACGCGTCTCATCGGCGTTGATTTCGCGACCGATTTCGTGGTGACGCCGCTTATTCCCGAAGGATTCTCCGGTAGCCTGGGGCCTGACGAGGTTGTTGTGGGGAGCAAGGTCGACGGCATGTCGCAGGGACAGATTTCCATCTTGGGCAAGCCTTACAAGGTGGTTGCCGTCATGGCGGAGTCGGGAGGGGAACTCGACCAGTCCATTGTCATGGATATCGAAACGGCCCGGGAGGTTTCCCGCGCAACCGCAGGAAACGACCGCTATTGGGACGAGTATGGCGATCCATCCCAGCTGGTCAGCTGTATCATGGTTGATATTGACTCCGAGCAGCTAGCGCGTGTTCAGACCAATCTGAACCTGATGAGGGATGTGTCATATGTCGAGCATTCCGAGACTGTCGATCGTGCACAAGCCCAGCTGCAAGCGGTGTTCGTCCTGTTGGCAGGAGCGGCGGCAATCATGATTCTCATCACGTTGCTGCAGCTTTTCGCGCGCTTCTATTCCTGTGTGTGGGATCGCAAGAGCGAACTTGCGCTGTATCGAGCCATCGGGGCGAGCGCCGGTGACTTGAAGAAGCTGATAGGTGGCGAGATCGCCTGCATCGTCGCCGTGGGGCTGGTTGTCGGATTGGCATTGGGCGCAGCGCTCTACCAGCTGTTGCTTGCGTTGCTGCTCGATTCTCTGGCGTTCCCCTTTATCGGGATGAGCGTCCCCGCGGTGCTGTTGTTTGGGGCGGGCATCGCCGTGCTGTTTGCTGCGATTTCCGCGCTCGCCATCGTTTGGCCGCTGCGACAGGTGGGGCGGATTGATCCATCATTGGCCATGCAGCAGGGAGACATTGATTGACATGAGCAAGCTGAGAATTGAAAACTTAGGCAAATCCTACGGCGACGACGCCGTTCTTGAGAACGTCTCGTTCACGGTCGGTCCGGGCGAGTCGATCGCCTTCGTCTCGCCCTCCGGTTCGGGCAAGTCGACACTGCTTTCCATGGTGGGCCTGCTCCTGTCATCGACGACGGGCACGGTTCTCGTTGACGACAGGGACAGCGACGCGATGGACGACAAAGAACTCGCGGCGTTGCGCCGCGAGACGTTCGGGTTCGTGTTCCAGCACACGCAGCTGGTCGGCTCGCTTCGGGCCGTCACGAATGTCATGGTGCCGGCCAATTTCGCCGGCAGGCGCTCCTTCGATGCCCGCGCACGCGCCGAGCAGCTGCTCGGCCACCTGGGGCTGTCCGACCGTCTCATGCATTTTCCCTACCAGCTGAGCGTTGGGCAGAAGAGGCGCGTCGCGACGGCGCGGGCCTTGTTGCTTGATCCTCCGATCATCATAGCGGACGAGCCTACGAACGATCTGGACGAATCAAGCGCCCAGAGCGTGGCCGACACCCTGTTCGAACGGGTCGAGCAGGGTGGGACCTTGCTGTTTGCAACTCACGACAAGGAGCTTGCCGGTCGTGCCGACCGCATCATGCACCTGGTGGGCAAGACGTTCATATGATTAATGGGTTAAGATCATCTATGCTTTTGCGACCCTTGGAATGTAAAGAGTAAACCCCTCTTGAAGAGAGGTTTACTCTTTACCTGGGGGGTTCTTATGCATTGGCTGCGGCTGATGCCCCTGCGATGCGACCGAACACGATGAGGTCCGTAAACGAGTTCCCGCCAAGACGGTTGCCTCCTTGAACGCCTCCTGTTACCTCTCCTGCAGCAAACAGGTTAGGGATTGCTTGGCCGTCTTCGGTGCATACCTTCGCATCTGTCGCAATGCGCAAGCCGCCCATGGTGTAATGAATGGTGGGAATGCGTTTGGATGCGTAGTATGCCGGATCGGAGAACTCTGTTCCCAACAATTCTTTGCCCGGCGTGATCTGCGTATCTGTTCCCGCTTTCACAGACGAGTTGTATCCCTCGATGGTGCCTTCCAAGGCGGCAGGAGGGATGTCTATTTGGCTGGCGAGGTCGGCGATGGTTTGAGCCTCGAAGCTGTGGCCCGTGCCGACCAGCTCTGCGATCTGATCGGCACGGTCATCGGAAATATCGGTTGAGTCGACGAGCAGCCACATCTCGTCGTTTGTCTGCTCAAGGA
>JAEZDJ010000113.1 GCA_023429565.1 Actinomycetes bacterium | reverse complement strand
CACCGTTTGAACCCACTCGTTAAGATAGTCCTTTCCCTCGGCATCTGCGTTTCAGCGTTTCTGTCTGACAACTTTGGATTCCTTGTGGCGCTGCTCGTGATCGATGTGGGCATCGGGCTGCTGGGGGGCATTCGCCAGAAGACGCTCAAGCTGTTGGTGGGGCTGGTGGGCATCTGCTCGTTCCTGTTCGTGCTGCAGGTCTTGTTCATCCGCTCGGGAACTCCCGTGTTCCTGTTCGTCACCGACGAGGGCCTGCGCACTGGCGGCCTGGTGGCGTTGCGCCTGATGGTCGCTACCATGCCTCTTGCGCTCATGCTGGCGCTCACGCAGATGAACGACCTGGCCGGCGCGCTGGTGAAGCGCGCCCGACTGCCTTACAAATACGCGTTTGCCTTGACCACGGCGCTCCGGTTCATCCCGGTGTTCTCCGACGAGATGGGTGCCATCATGGAAGCGCAGACGGCACGCGGCATAGAGTTCGACACGAGGAACCCGTTGCGCAAACTGCGCCTCATGCTGCCCCTGTGCGCGCCTCTGCTCATCACGTCGGTCGGTCGGACCGAACAAGCCGCCATGTCTGCCGAGGTCCGCGGTTTTTATTTGCGGGACCGGACGTCGGGCGTGCGGGACTACCCGTTTCATGCCGCCGACGCGGGCGTTGCCCTTCTGGCTGTCCTCCTGATCGTGATCGGAGTGCTGCTGTAGCGAAATGAGGTGAGCTTTCGTCATCTGGTACCATGTGTCGCACACGTTGTGCGATTGGAAAGGATGCCTCCATGCTCACCATTGGCTGTCACCTGTCGAGCGCCAAGGGATATCTCAGGATGGCTGAGTCCGCAGTGTCCATCGACGCGAATACGTTTCAGTTCTTCACGCGTAACCCACGTGGAGGAAAGGCCAAGGCGATTGATCCCAAGGACGTTGCTGCGTATCGTTCCTATGCTGAGGCTCACGGCATAGGAACGATACTCGCACATGCTCCCTACACGCTCAACCCCGCATCCGACAAGCAGCAAACGCGCGACTTTGCGCTCATGGTGCTTGGGGAGGATCTCGCCCGCATGGAGGAAACTCCTCATCAGATGTATAACATGCACCCGGGAAGCCACGTGGGACAGGGCGTCGAGGTTGGGATTGGGCGAATCGCTGACGCGCTCAACGAGGTGCTGGCCCCTTCCCAGACGACCATGCTGCTGCTGGAAACGATGTCCGGCAAGGGGTCGGAGGTCGGTGGGACGTTTGAGGAGATCGCTGCCATTATTGAGGCGGTTGAGCTGGACGGCCAGGTGGGGGTGTGCCTCGACACCTGCCACGTGTGGGATGCGGGGTATGATATCGCAGGAGACCTCGACGGCGTGGTCGCAGAGTTTGACCGTGTCATTGGCCTTGACCGCTTGCGGGCCATCCACCTGAACGACAGCCTGAATGCGCGCGGCTCCCACAAGGATCGCCATGCGCGCATAGGTGAGGGCGAGATCGGTTTTGCGGCCTTGTCGGCCGTGACGAACCATCCCCGCCTGCGTCATCTTCCCTTCTACCTCGAAACTCCCCATGACCATCTGTCGGGCTATGCCGACGAGATCGCTTGCCTGCGAGCTGCATGGGACAAGTGAAGCCGATCGGTAGCGGCCGTGGAGATTCCGCGGTCGTTTCGCCACGAGGCCTTGCAGTTCTCTACCATGGGCGCATGCAGAAAACCAGCCAACACCCGAGCGAGACGCTCAGCCGTTGCGGATGGATCGCCCGCACGGCGATGGTCGCGGTCCTCGTCTCTGCGCTTTCGCTGCCTTTTGGCTTTGGCGGGAGCATTGCTCCGATCCGAGTTGACAGCGCTTTTGCCGACGAGGCTGAGGATGCCCAGAAGACGGTCGACGAAGCCCAGTCCACGCTTGACGTTGCAGAATCGAGCATGGCCTCCCTCGCTGCGGAATACGATGGACTGTCTCAGCAGATAGATGCCTTGCAACAGCAGATCGATGAAACTGCGGCCCAGGCCATGGAATCGCAGCAGGCGATGATCGAGGGACGCCAAGCGCTCGGCAAGGCGGCTGCCTATGAATATCGAAGCGGTTCTGCTTCGTCGCTTCTCACGCTGTTGCTCGAGTCGAACGACTTTGACGAACTCGTGCGCAACGTGGCGTATCTCCAGACCATCATGCAGTATCGCAGCGACGAGGTCGCCGCGCAGAAAGAGCGCATCGCTCACTTCAACGAACTTGTGGACAGCCTGAATTTCCAAAGGGACGAGCAGGGCAAGAAGCTCTCCGAGCTCGAAAAGAAGAAGGAGGAGGCCTCGCAAATCGTTTCCGGCGCGTCGTCGAAACTGCAGAACGCCCAGGACGATCAGGCCACGCGCTTGGCTGAGCTGCAGCGGAAGGCCGAGGAAATGGCGGCTCAAGGCGACGTCGGCGAACCGGTGGTGGTCGAAGACGCAAACACGGTGGACCGGAGCGACGTCGTGCCGGAAAACACACCGGTTGCCCCCAATCCCCAACCGACGGTGCCCGACGCGGGAGGGGGCTCTGGCGGAAGCGAGACAGGCTGGTCAACCGGCGTGGCCTCGGCTTACGGCGGCTCGACCGATCCCGGCACCCCCAATCCTGGAACGACGGCCACGGGTGCCCTGTGCGACGACAACTCCATGGGGGTCGCCGTGCCTATGGCGTGGCCGAACTATTGGCAGTATTACGGGCGCACGGTTGAGATATCCTATGGCGGCATGACCGTGTTTGCGACGGTCAATGACTGTGGTGGCATGGGAGGCGGCAGCCGATCGCTCGACTTGCAGCCCGGCGTGTGGAAGGCCTTCGGCTTTTCCTCCTGCCTCGACTGGGGCCTGCGAACGGTGAACTACCGTTTCCTTTGAGTTTGGGCCTGTCCTGCGGGCCAAAGCCTGAAACTCTGAGTTCGGGTTCCTCTCCTGTCGCCCAAGGCGGACGAGTGTGGTGTTCCATGAGGGTGCGATCGCATGCTCATGACTGCGAGTGACCTGCCGTGAGGGTTGAAGGGTCCGGCCCGAACGCCGAGACGACATGCCGCGAAGACGAGAAGTGGCAGCCTGTGTCACGAGTAAGAAAACCATCCCATCCATTGAACTGGGGATTCACTCGTGTATCGATAATTCTTGCAGTCGTTGGCGCGACTTGCCTTGCCATTTCTCGGCTTCGCGGCAGACTGCAGGGTGCGAGAGGCAGGCAGGGAGGGATACTCCTCCCCGTTCGGCTTTGCCGCAGATCATGGCGATTGGCCTGCGGCGTGCGGAAAAGTTGTCGGTTTGCGCCGGGCGGGGTTTCCTGCGCTATACTTCGTTCGTACAACATTGAATAAGGCAAATGCGTTGATGAAGACAGCGTCGTGCAGGCCTCTTCGGCAGAGACGGGTTCCTTGGCTGGAAGAATCCGGGAGAGCGCGCGGCGATTCCCTTCCGAGCAGCAGGGTTGAAGGCGGGGCGTGAAAGCGCGGACGTGCAGTAGGCTTTGCCGGGAGCTCCCGTCACAGGGCGAAACGAGCGGGCGGTTCAACCGTCATGTCATTCGAAGGCGCCGAACGCGTCGTCGGCATTGGCGTGAGTGTGATCCGTCAACCGAGGTGGTACCGCGAGAGCCTTCTCTCGTCCTTGGATGCAAGGGCGGAGAAGGCTTTTTTTTTGTAAAGGGTCCCGACGGGGCTGGCGGATGGAAGGTTGAGGCATATGGCGACGATGGACGATCTCAGGGCGCTCGAGGCTGGCACGCTTGCCGCCATCGAGCGTGCGGACGAGACTGCTGCGCTCGAGCAGGTTCGCGTGTCGGTGCTTGGGAAGTCGGGTACTCTGACGGGGTATTTGCGCTCGATGGGCCAGGTTCCCAAAGAGGAACGCGCTGCGCTGGGCAAGACGCTGAACGAGGTTCGCTCGTCCATCGAAGACGCGCTTGCCGCGCGAAAATCAGAGTTGGCTGCAGCCGAGTTGACGGCGAAGATGGATGCCAGCGCGGTGGACGTGACGCTTCCTGGTCGCGCTCAGCAACTGGGAACACGCCATCTCATTAGCCGCATAACCGATGAGATCGCCGAGATATTCCTCGGCATCGGGTATACGGTGGCGCAGGGGCCGGAGGTTGAGACCGACTATTACAATTTCGAAGCGCTGAATGCTCCCGCCGACCATCCGTCGCGCGGTTTGGCAGACACGTTCTATGTGAGGGATCGCTCAGGCGACGTCGCTCATGTGCGGGGAGAATCGGAGGTGTTGCTGCGCACGCAGACTTCCGGCGTCCAGGTGCACGTCATGGAGCAGCAAGATCCTCCCATCTATATCATCGCGCCGGGGAAAGTGTATCGACGGGATGTGGCGGACCCGAGCCATCTCCCCCAATTCACGCAGGTTGAAGGACTGGTTGTCGACAAGGGCATCACGTTCGGTGACCTGAAGGGCACGCTCGACTTCTTCTGTCGACAGATGTTTGGGGAAGATCGCAAGACGCGATTCCGTGCACACTACTTCCCCTTCACCGAGCCATCGGCCGAAGTCGATGTGAGCTGTGGCATATGCCATGGGGAGGGCTGCCGCTTCTGCAAGGGAACCGGCTGGCTGGAAATCCTTGGATGCGGCATGGTGGACCCGAATGTGTTCGGACACACCGGCATCGATTCTGAGGTGTACTCAGGCTTTGCCTTTGGCATGGGCGTCGAGCGCATTGCCTGCCTTAAGTACAACGTCCCCGACCTCCGCATGCTTCTGGAGGGTGACATGCGGTTTCTGCGGCAGTTTTAGACGGACCGCGGATTTCAGGAAAGAGGAAGATTAACATGAAGGTATCTCTCAAATGGCTGTCTGAGTATGTTGACGTGCCGTCTGACGTGAAGGCGCTGTGCGATCGACTCGACCTCACCGGTACGGGCGTCGAGGGCGTCGAGAAGACGGGTTCCGCCTTTGATCAGGTGGTGACAGGGCTCGTTCTCGCCAAGGAGAAGCATCCCGACTCCGACCATATGTGGGTAACCACCGTGGATGTCGGCGGGCAGAACACCGACGCAGAGGGCCGTCCCGAGCCGTTGCAGATTGTCTGTGGCGCTCAGAATTTCAATGAAGGCGACCACATCGTCACCGCTTTGGTGGGCGCTGTGTTGCCGGGGGATGTCAAGATCAAGAAGTCCAAGCTGCGTGGCGTCGTGAGCCGTGGCATGAATTGTTCTGCGAGGGAGCTGGGCTTGGGGGCTGACCACGAAGGCATTATGATCTTGCCGGAGGATGCTCCTGTGGGCATGCCGTTCGCCGACTATGCTGGAATGTCCGACACGATACTCGACCTGGAAATCACCCCGAACCGTCCCGACTGCCTTTCCGTTGTGGGCATGGCGCGCGAGCTGGGTGCCATGTACCGCACCGAGTGCCGGAACCCGCTTGAGGACATGGCTGCCAAGCTTGAACCCGCCGAACGTGCAGCATCCGTCAACGAGACGGTCGAGGTTTCCATTGAGGATGCGACGCGCTGCCCACGCTACACGGCGCGCGTCATCCGCGGCGTGCAGGTGGGGCCGAGCCCTGACTGGATGGTCGAGCAGCTTGCCGCCATCGGACAGCGTTCCGTCAACAACATCGTGGATGTGACAAACTACATCCTATTCCTGTTTGGGCAACCGCTTCATGCTTTTGATCTCGACAAGCTTGCCGATGCTTCGGGCCATGCGCACCTGCTCGTCCGCGCTGCCGAAGAAGGCGAGGCTCTGACCACGCTCGATGGCGAGGATCGCGTGCTCACTTCCGACATGACGGTCATTGCCACGCCCGAGCGAGGGGCCGTGGCCATCGCGGGCGTCATGGGAGGAATTGACACCGAGGTGACTGCTGACACGGTGAACATCGTGTTGGAAGCGGCAACCTTTGAGCCGGGACGCACGAGCCGAACCAGCCGCAACCTAGGCCTTATCAGCGAAAGTTCGATGCGCTACGAGCGTGGCGTCGACGACCATGGAATCGTTGAGCGTTCGGCTGCTGCGGCTGCCCTCATCGTGGAGGTGGCCGGTGGCTCCGTGAGCCCCTCCTCGCTCGGCGAAACGGCTATCGTCGATGAGTGGTTGGCCAAATCGGAACCCCTGAACCTGGCCTTCCGCATCCCCCGCTTTCTGGGCATGATGGGGGCCGACATTCCCCGGGACGACATCGTTGACATTCTCTCACGCCTGGGTTGCGACGTCTCTGACTCCAGCACGCCCGACGTGCTCTCCGTCATTGCTCCCACGTTTCGTCCCGACCTCGAGCGTGAGATCGACCTTTACGAAGAAGTGCTGCGCCTGTGGGGCATGGATCGCATTCCCGCCACGTTGCCGGCCGGTCGTGGCCGCGTGGGGATGCGCTCAGAAGAGGAGCATTTGCTTTCCAAGCTGCATCTCTCCCTGCGCGCGGGCGGCCTTAACGAGACCATGACCTATTCGTTTGCCGAGCCAGGTGACCTTGGGCGCTTGCGCATGTCCGAGGAAGGGCTGGGAGAGGCCGTCGAACTGATCAACCCGATGAATGCAGACCAGTCCATCATGCGCCAAAGCATCGTTCCCGGGCTCTTGCGGTCGGTCGCCTACAATCAGAGCCATGGCGTGAGGAACGTGCAGCTCTATGAAGTCGGCGTGGTGTTCTGCGCTCGCGACGGAAGCAAGCAGCCTCGGGAGAAAAAGATGCTCGCCGGCGTCATGAGCGGTGCCATGGGGGATCCGGGATGGAATGTCGCTCCTTCCGCGTTTGACTTTTTCGACGGCAAGGGCGCCGTCGAAAGCCTTGTGCGCGAACTCGCCATCGCGAAGGTGCGTTTCAAGGCGCTCGGGCCAGATGAAGCTCCCCATCTGCAGCCGGGTCGTGCGGCCGAGGTTCTTGCTGGAGGCGCTTCGCTTGGCTGGGTCGGAGAACTGCATCCCCTCGCGGTGGACGCCTACGATGCCGTTGCTCCGGTCGTCGCTTTCGAGCTCTCGTTGGACGCATTGATGAAAGCCAGCCGTCCGGCGCGCGACAGCGCGGACGTCCCCTCTTTCCCGGCGGTGTCCATCGACGTGGCGTTCGTCGTGGATGAGGACGTGACGCACGAGCGCCTTGTCCAGGCCATGGGATCGGCCGGCGGAAAGCTTCTGGAGGATGTGCGTCTGTTCGACGTGTATCGCGATGCCGCGCGTGTCGGCGAGGGGAAAAAGTCGATGGCCTACGCCCTCACGTACCGTGCCCCGGATCGAACGCTCACGGGCGAAGAGGTCGACAAGGCCCATGAGCGCCTGGTGAAGAAGGTGTGCGGAGCAACCGGTGCCGAGGTACGAGGCTAGAAGGACGTCATGCGTTCAGGTTTGGGCACCACGCTGGATGCGGCAGGAGTACAATGGGCTGCGAACGAAAGGACAGGCATATGTACGATGGCGAAGGACAGCCCGGCCGCAACGACCAGTGTTGGTGCGGTAGCGGGAAGAAGTACAAGAAGTGTCATTTGGCTTTTGACGAGCGGCTTCAGGGTCTCCACGAGCAGGGGCTGGAAGTCCCTCCGCGTGCGCTGCTCAAGACGGCGAAGGACAGGGAGGGCATCAAGAGAAGCGCGGCCATCAACATTGGCGTGCTCGACTATGTGGCTGAGCGCATAGAGCCAGGCGTGACGACCCAGCAGATTGACCAGTGGGTTCATGATTTCACGGTCGAACGTGGAGGCATGCCCGCTGACTTGGGATTCGAGGGGTATCCGAAAAGCGTATGCACGTCGATCAACGAGGTCGTCTGCCATGGCATTCCCTCAGAAGACGACGTCTTGCGTGAGGGCGACATCGTGAATGTGGACTGCTCCACCATCTTGGACGGCTACTACTCTGACTCTTCCCGCATGTTCTGCGTTGGGGAAGTGTCAGAGGACCGCCGCCGTCTGGTGGACGAGACGAGAGCGGCCATGAAGGCCGGAATTGCGGCGGTGAAGCCTTGGGGACGGTTGGGCGACGTGGGTGCAGCGGTGAACGCCTATGCGCAGTCATGCGGCTACAGCGTAGTGCGCGAATTTGGTGGACACGGCATTGGCCTCGACTTCCATGAGGACCCGTTTGTGAGCCATGTCTCCGAACCGGGAACGGGCATGGTATTGGTGCCCGGCCTGGTGTTTACCGTTGAACCTATGGTCAATGCCGGCAAGCAAGGCATAGACATGAGCGATCCCAATGGCTGGACGGTTCGCACGGCCGATGGCAGCGACACGGCCCAATGGGAGAATCAGCTCATGGTGACCGAGGACGGTTTCGAGCTTTTGTCTTGGTGAAGAGTCACGAGCCCGGAAGAGCGGGAGCAGCCCGAAAAGGCTTTTGCGCTGCTCCCTGATTTCCTGCGGATGGGGAGGGGCCATCCATGCGATCAAAACAGGTGTCTACTTTTCAGCCACCATGCGGCCGATGACGTACCCTTCGGTGTAACAGCGCCCAAGCGATAGGCCGAACACCGTCAGGGGATAGTCGATTCCGCCATAGAAGTGGCCGGAGCAATTGCCGACGGCGTAGAGGCCTTCGATGACCTCTCCTTCAGGCGTCAGGCATTCGTGCTGGTCGGAGATGTCCACGCCTGAGCAGATGGCGCTCATGCGCACATGGCGATGGATGCCGTAATAGGGGGGAGCGGCAACGGGAATGAGAAAGTTCGCCGGCTTGCCGAAGTCGGTGTCGCTTCCGGAAGCCACCACCTCGTTGTAGCGATTGACGGTTTCGACGAAGGCCTTTGCATCGGTGATCTCCAGCTTTTTTGCCAGCTCTTCCAACGTGTCGGCTTTGAATGTGTTGATCTGTCCCTCGAACACGCCGACACGTTCCACGTTTTCCTCGGGCATGTACACCTTAAGTGCTTCGGGATCCACCAGTTTGCCCGGCCAGCTTGCTGCCGCAGTCATGTAGTTGCTGTCGAATATCTGGCAGTAGTTGCCTGCATCCTCGGCGGACCTCAGGTAGCAATTCATGAGAGACATCTCCACCGTCTCGTTCACGAATCGCGTGCCGTTCATCTTCACCGCCAGAAACGGCATGTCGCACATGGAGGCCGGGCCGGCATCGAAATCATGGAGCATCTTGGTGTGGGCAAGGTCCTCGATCTTTCCTCCGGCCCATACCACCATCTTGTGCCCGTCGCCCGTCTTGTTGGTCTGCTTCGGTTCGAGGTTTGTCATGTCGGGCTGGTAGTAATGGAGCATCTCTTCGTCGTTTTGGTAGTCACCGCATGCCACAATGACGCCTTTGCCTGCATTGAACTGGAGGTTCCCCTCTTTGCCCTGCGCTATGACGCCGGTGACCCTGCCCGCCTCGTCGGTGATCAGCTGCTGTGCAGGGGTTGAATAGAAGATCTCCACCCCTTCGTTTTCCGCCGTCTGGGCCAATGCGCGCATGCCGTCGCCGGTGTTGTACGGTTTCGGACCGAAGAACGAGGTGACGAAGTTCATGGTGTATCCATGCTTGCTGATGAGGGGAGCATGCTGCTGGTTTCCCTGGTCGATCACCTGAGCGCCACCCTCAGCCGATTTTTCTATGACCCATTTGACGGCTTCGCCGGAGTTCTTGGCCCACAATTCCAGCAATGCGCGCGTCGGACGATGCTGGTTGTCGGCCATGAGTTGAGAAATCAGGTTTTCGATGTCAGCCTCGTCGCTGGTGGAGAGGTCGATGCCGCTGCCGGAATTGCCTTGGCTCACGGCCTGTGACTCCTTTTGCAGCAAGGCAACCCGTGCACCTGCTTCAAAGGCCGAGAGCGCCGCAGGGATGCCTGAAGCGCCCGCCCCGATGACGACCACGTCGAAATCCTGCGTGTCCTTGATGTCGGTGATGGCTGCCGGCTGCTCGAGGAAGCTGGGCATCCCGGTGCGAAGATGACCGGCGGCCGTGGTCTGCTCGCCGGACGAAGCTTGGGTGACGCCTCCTGCTGATTCGCCCGCCGTGCCTTTCGGCGCGCATGAGGTCAGCGCGCCGGCGGCTGCCATGCCTGCTGCGGCAACGCCGCCGAACTTGAGCAGATCACGGCGGCTGATGTCCCGTGCCGTAGTTTTCCCTTTCATCATGTCCTCCTTGAAATCGTCCCACGCCGCCCCCGTTGTGTGTGCGGCTCCCGGGCAAGACCATACCGGGCTGAACCCCTCACGTCTTTCGTCCGCAGTCAAAACTCCGGGGTTATTTCCCTCACCCTTGCTGATCACCCTACAGTGAACAGGAGAAACACTTTCTTTCAGGGCTCTGGTGATTCGCGTCGCCTTTGCTTCGTGCAAAAGGTTCGCTACAATAGTGGCAGGGATTGGGGAAAGGGGAAGCTCTGAACACCACCGGTAAACTGCGGACCGGACACGTCTCGGGCGATGGCGAAACCGTCTTTGACGCGTGCGACGAATGCACGGAAACGGTGATGCCAGCAGGTGGCGAGGCTGGTCCGTCTGGCGTGTCTCCTGCAAAGGATCCGAAATTGCTGGGTCCTCTGTTCGGCTGGCTGCCACGCATTCCCCTTTGCTTCCTAGGCCTCGGCATCTATCGTGCGTGGATAGAGATCGTGTTCGTCGGGTCGTTCGTTGATTTTCCAACAGCACAGGTCGCAAGCCACGACTTGTTTGACATCGTCATGGTGGCCGTGCTTTTCTCCTGTGCGGCCTTTGCCAAGCGCATCGGGCCGTTCTTCGGCCGTCGCTGGGTCTATGTCGTTTCGGGCTCATCGTTGGTGCTCTCCACGATGTGCATGTTCCTTTCGCTGTGCATGCCGGGCTATGCCGGCTCATTGGCTGTTCCCGCCGTTGTGCTGGGGGGTTTTGGAATTGCTCTGGTCATTTTGCTGTGGTCGGAGCTGTACGGATGCCTGAACCCGTTCCGCGTCGCTCTGTACTATTCGGCATCGATGATAGTGGCGGCGTTTGTCGTCTACCTGTGTCGCGGACTTGCCGACCCCTGGCTTGCGGTCGTCACGACGGTTATGCCGGTGGCCTCGCTTGCTTGGGCCGCTGCTGGTTTTCGGACGCTTCCTGCGGGCGAGCTGCCCAGCACGCATCCGACAAGGTTTTCGTTTCCCTGGAAGATTGTGCTGCTCATGGCTATCTATGCGTTTGCATATGGCTTGCAGGAACCGTCCATGTACCAATCGACGTTCGGCCCGCACTCGGCGTTCGGCACCCTTGCCGTCGCAGCCATCGTGTTTGCGGGAGTCATCGCGCGGGGCGGCAAGTTTGATTTTGATATTATCTACCGCATCGCGCTGCCCCTCATGGTGGCGGCTTTCCTCATCCTGCCAAGCGTCGGCCCCCTTTCTCGGGCCGTGTCGGACTTCTGCACCAGTGCTTCGTATGCGGCGTTTTCCATTCTCATCATGCTGATCATGGCAAACCTTTCATATCGGTATGGCATGTCGGCCATTTGGCTGTTCGGCATAGAGCGGGGCGTTCGCGCGCTCTTCTCCCTGTTTGGGCGTCAGGCTGAGCAGTCTTTGGAATCGCCTGCGCTTGGCTTTTCCTGGTCTCAGGAGACGGTGAGCGCCCTTGTCATCATCATGGTGGTGGCGGCCACCATGATTTTGTTTTCCGAAAAGGAGCTCTCCAGCCGATGGGGCATCACGTTCTTGGGCGGGCAGGACACTCCGGGCGACACGGCGGTCGTGAAGAAGCAGGAGCTGGCGAATCGTTGCCAGAGCTTGGCGAGCGAACATGGCCTCTCGCCTCGCGAGGAGGAGGTTCTGCTGCTTCTCGCCCAGCACAAGACGGTGGGCACGATAGAGAGGGAGCTCTTCATTGCCAACGGAACGGTGAAGACCCATATCCGGCATGTGTATCGCAAGCTCGACGTGCACTCCCGGGACGAGCTTATAGACCTTCTCGGCCTTTATGAATAAATGACAAACAAACGTTCGTGTAATGTGATACAATGACATCAGATAAAGAGCCAATGCAAGCGCCGTCATGCGCTCTCCTGAGGATGGTGGTCCATAGCTGACGGCGGTGTTCCACGTCGTCCTTACCACGCTTGCAGGATCCTCTGAGATTTGGAACGCCTGAAGAAGGTGTGCGCCATGTGTCGCTTTCCGAAAGAGCAGTGTTGTTCCCGGCAGAACGCCCTCATCATCATCGAGGCAATTCCGCTCTGCGCGCTTGAGCGGGAGGACGGGCGGGATGTGTCAGCCATCGGGCCTGAGTGCGAAACGTGCGTCCTTTGCCTGGAGGAGCGGTTGCCGCTTCGCGGCGTTGCTGCCTTGGGGTGTGATGAGGCGGCGTCCCTCGTTGAGGAGGTCACCCATGTCCGCTGCTAGCCTGTGGGAGAAGGATCGGGTGAAGTTCAAGGAAATGCCGACGCTTCAGGACGCTCTCTGCGTCAGCGACCGAGACAATCTCATACGCGTTTTGCTTGATGGGCTCACGGCGTATGATTCTCGACAGCAAGACCGCACGGCAACGAAGAGCGCACGCAAGCGGTTGGCCTCAACGCTCGATGTCATGCAGGCCCTTCCTGTCGACGCAAAGGGCAATCGCGATCGCGTCCTGTTCCCAAGCGAATCCTTCGTCCTTCAGGGCACGTCGCTCCGTATCGTGCATCGTCTTGGAGCAGTTTTGCTGATCAAGGGCGACGCGCCCCTGGTGCACAACGTTCGAGCACATCTCGAGGAAGGCGCCGGCACCGACACCGACGAAGGGGACCCCTTTTCGCATGAGTATGCGCTCCGGCCTTGGGAGGAAACGTTGGCCACCAAAGTCTGGCTTGCCGGGCCCTGGTGCCGGCGGGAGCGCTATGCGTCATTGGCGGCAGCCTTCTGGGAAATGACTTATTTTGGCTTTGAATACGATCGCGCCCATGCCCGCATGATGCACGAAAAGGCGGCGCGTTTCGTCGGGGGACATCGCGGGTCGGATGCTCCGGCACATGGGGGAGCGACCATTTCGGATGTCAAAAAGGGTCTTTCGCTCAGCATGGGGCTGAAAGAGCCCGACCGTTTCGATCTCGACTACCGAGACCGGCTCACGCAGTGCGTCGTGAGGCTCAACCGAAAGGCGCGGATCGATCTTTGCGACCGGGTTATTGACTGGGAGCGCAGGGTGGAATAAGGCGCGTGGGCTCGTTCGCCTCCCGCTCGTTTCACGGCGATATGACAGGCATGACAATCATGGTTTCGAAACACGATAGAAACAGAGCGTGCACGCGGCTGTAACATTCTGTCCGTAGAATCAGGGGACTATGGGGATACGGGGCTGTGCGCCCTCGCTGGCTATGCCTACAGGCGAAGCGTCCCCACTGCGCGAACTCGGACCTCCGCGCAGTGGGGATGTGGCCGGCGAGAGCGCGCAGCCCCGTATCCGAGTGGGAGACGAGACGAGGAGTGTGACCGATGCCCTTAAAGCAGGGACTTCGGGAAGGCAATGTCAGGATACCGTCCGGCTGCGCCATTTCCGGCATTATGGATAAAAGCGGCAACCGGCATGGGGGTGGCGACATCCTCAAATCCATCGCGCTCATGCACGACCGCAGCAACGGTTTGGGCGGCGGCTTTGCAGCCTACGGGATTTATCCCGAGTTTGCCGAACTGTACGCCTTTCACATCATGTATGAGAGCAAGGATGCACGCGACGAGACCGAGGCGTATCTCGACGGGTTCTTCATGAGCGAGAAGCAGGAGCGCATCCCCACTGAGTCGGTGCGATCCATCCAGGATCCTCCCGACATCTGGCGTTACTTCGTTGCGCCTCATCCGACGAAGCTCGACATGAGCGGCCTCGATGAGGACGAGTACACCATGCAGCATGTGTTTCATATCAACGCCTCGATTCCTGGCGCGTTCGTCGCTTCGTCGGGAAAGAACATGGGCGCGTTCAAGGGCGTTGGCTATCCTGAGGATATAGGGGAGTTCTATCGCATCCAAGACTATCGCGCCTGGCTGTGGACGGCGCATGGCCGCTTCCCCACCAACACGCCTGGCTGGTGGGGCGGAGCTCACCCCTTCACCCTTTTGAACTGGTCTATCGTTCATAACGGAGAGATATCGAGCTACGATGCGAATCGTCGCTACGTGGAGCAGTTCGGCTATGACTGCACGCTGCAGACCGACACGGAAGTCATCACCTACCTGTTCGACCTGCTTGTGCGCAAGCACGGCTTCTCGCAGGAGATGGCGGCGCATATCATGACGGCAAGCGCATGGGACGAGATCGACAAGATGGGTCCCGAGCGCGCCGCATTCGAGACGGCGCTGCGCTGTGTCTATTCCAGTGCGCTCATCAGCGGCCCCATGTCGGTCATTCTCGGCTCGGACGAGGGCTTGCTCGCGCTGAATGACCGCCTGAAGCTGCGGGCGCTCATGGTGGGCGAGAAGGGAAGCATGGTGTATCTGGCTTCCGAGCAGGCGGCCATCGAGATCGTCTGCCCGGACGTCGAGAACGTGCGTTCCATTGACGGAGGCGTGCCCTTCGTCGTGCAGCTCGACAAGGTGGCTGCGCGCAAGGCACAGGAACCCGCTGAGAACGAACCTGCTCCAGACGGGCTGCGCGTCCTTGCCGGCGTTGCTCCAGTTGAAAATAGAAAGGAGGCGTGAGCTATGCTCGATTATCTGCTTCCCCGGTATAAAGTTGAGCGTGACGAGGATCTTTGCATCCAATGCGGCGTCTGCGAGCGGTCCTGCAGCAATGGCGTGCACAAGGTCGACAAGGAGCTCGGACGGGTGACGGCCGACCATCGTGCGTGCGTGAACTGTCAGCGTTGCGTGGTCATGTGCCCCACGTCGGCCCTTGCCATAACCAAATGGCCGCAGGTGGGCAATGGGTCGAACAATTGGACCCTTGGAGCCATGCAGGACATCGCCAAGCAGGCCCAGACGGGAGCCGTGCTGCTGTCGTCAATGGGCAACCCCCAGCATTACCCCATCTATTGGGATCATTTGCTTCTCAACGCAAGCCAGGTCACGAATCCCTCTATCGACCCGTTGCGTGAGCCCATGGAGACGCGTGTGATGCTTGGCAGCCGGCCTGACGTGCTCAAGGTCAACGAACGCGAACATACGGTGGTGTCCAAGATGCCTCCTCAGATCAAGCTCGACGTCCCCATCATGTTCTCGGCCATGAGCTTTGGCTCCGTGTCGCTCAACACGCAGAAGTCGCTTGCCATTGCCGCCGAAGAGTTGGGGACCTATTTCAACACGGGCGAGGGTGGCCTGCACAAGGATCTCGAGCGTTATGGAGACCATGCCATCGTGCAGGTTGCCAGCGGACGCTTTGGCGTGGACGCGCATTACCTCAATGCGGGTGCCATGATTGAGATCAAGATAGGGCAGGGGGCCAAGCCGGGCATCGGCGGCCACCTTCCTGGCGAGAAGATCAATGAAGAGGTGTCGCAAACTCGCATGATTCCGCAGGGGACCGACGCCATCTCACCTGCTCCGCATCACGACATCTACTCGATTGAAGATCTCCGCCAGCTCATTTTCTCCCTCAAGGAAGCGACGCTCTATCGCAAGCCCGTCGCCGTGAAGATAGCTGCCGTGCACAACGCTGCCGCCATTGCGAGCGGCATGGCACGTGCGGGAGCTGACATCATCGTCGTCGATGGCTTTCGTGGAGGCACCGGGGCTGCGCCGACGCGCATTCGCGACAACGTTGGCATCCCGATCGAGCTTGCGCTGGCAGCCGTTGATCAGCGGCTGCGTGACGAGGGGATTCGTTCGCGGGTCAGCCTCGTGGCGGCGGGTTCCATTCGGAGTTCGGCCGACGTCGTGCGCGCAGTTGCCTTGGGTGCCGACGCAGTATACTGTGCCAGTGCGCCCATCATCGCGCTCGGCTGCCATCAGTGCCAAGACTGTGCGAGCGGCAGGTGCAACTGGGGTATAGCTACCCAACGTCCTGAATTGGTGAAACGTCTCAATCCTGAGATCGGTGCGGAACGCGTGGTGAACCTCATCCGCGCTTGGAACCACGAGATTCAGGAAATGATGGGCGGCATGGGCATCAACGCAATCGACAGCCTGCGGGGCAATCGCCTCATGCTGCGGGGCGTGGGCCTTAATGAGAAGGAGCTTGATATCCTCGGCGTGAAATATGCGGGAGAGTGATGGTCATGAAGCGAATCTACGCGATCGAACAATGGTGCATGGACTGCAAGCGTTGTGAAGTTGCCTGCAAGACATTCCATTCTGCCAGCAAGAACGCGGTGAAGGCGTTTGCCGTCGAGTATCCCAAACCTCAGAATCGTGTGCGCGTCGAAGGAGGAAAGCAGCTTTCGGTTGCCATCAACTGTCGCCACTGCGCCAATCCAAAGTGCGTCGAAGGGTGCATTTCAGGTGCGATGACCAAGAATCCGGTCACCGGCGTGGTCACGTCCGATCCTGCAAAATGCGTTGGATGCAGGACCTGCGTGTCGCTGTGTCCTTTCGGCTGCGTTCGCATCGAGGATGTGGCGGAGAAGGGTATAGCATACAAGTGCGACCTGTGTGGGGATGTGCCGGGCCAGCCGGGTGAGCCAAGCTGCGTGAAGGCATGTCCAAACCGCGCTCTCATCTACGTGGAAAGCAAGGAGTGCTAATCATGGCGAACCGCGAAACCGATTATCTGATCATCGGCAACTCGGCTGCCGGCGTCACCGCCGCGGAATACATCCGGGCCACTGATGCTGACGGATCGGTGCTTATTGTGAGCCGAGAGCCTTATGCCGTGTATGGAAGGCCTCTCATCTCCTATCTCATCGAAGGCAAGACGACCGAAGACCGCCTGGGATTCAAGCAGGAGGGGTTCTATGAGGAGAACTCCCTCGACACGTTGTTGGGTCCCGATTATGAGGTCACGTCCCTCGACGCGGATGCCCATGTGGCGAACCTG
The DNA here is from genome assembly GCA_023429565.1 of Actinomycetes bacterium. Classification (GTDB taxonomy): domain Bacteria; phylum Actinomycetota; class Coriobacteriia; order Coriobacteriales; family Eggerthellaceae; genus JAEWQO01. The sequence goes on along the minus strand of JAEZDJ010000113.1, from coordinate 10,985 downwards.
GCGAACGGCGAAGGCGTCAAATACGGAAAGTGCCTGATAGCAACTGGAAGCGTCCCCTTTACGCCGCCGATCAAGGGGCTTGAGGGGAAAGACAACGTCCACACGTTTCTCACCCTCGACGACGCCAAGGGTGCGTGGGATGCCGCACGTGCGGCATCGGACCGCGCCCATGCTGCGGAACGGAGCAGCCGTGCCGTCGTCATCGGTGCGGGCCTCATCGGGCTCAAGGCGGCCGAAGCGTTGAGCCACCATGTGGACGACGTCGTTGTGCTCGAGCTTGCTCCCCGGATACTTCCCGCAGTCTTGGACGATCAGGGGGCTGCCCTCTTGCAGGAACTGTTGGATCGGCATGGCATCACCTGCCTGCCGGGCGTGTCTGCCGACGAAATGAGGGGAGCGGGGACATCCATAGAGTCGGTGCTTTTGACGAATGGGGAGGAACTTGCGTGCGACCTGGTGATTGCCGCGGTTGGGGTGCGTCCCAACTCAGCGTTTGCGGTCGAGGCGGGCGCGGAGCAGGGCCGCGGCTTGGTTTGTGGGACTGACTTGCAGACGAGTCTTCCCGATGTGTATGCAGCAGGCGATGTGACCCAGGTGACGGACATTCTTGATGGGGCGCAACGTCCCCTCGCGCTCTGGCCGAATGCCATGCGCCAAGGAAAAGCGGCGGGTCAATTTATGGCCGAAGCTGCCGAGGCTGAACCGTTCGAGGGCAATTTCGCGGTCAATGCCGTCGATTTCTTTGACATCTCTCTCTTGACGGCAGGCGTCATCAATCCTGCCGCCGACGAAGGCTATGAGGTCAGGGTTGTCGCAGAAGGTTCCGTCTACGCCAAGTTCGTCACAAAGGACGACTGCCTTGTGGGATATATCTTGCTGAACCGTCCGACGAATGCGGGCATATACACCGCGCTCATCGAGCAGCGTGTGAAGCTTGCTACGCTGTCGGGCAATGTGTTTGAGGATGCGCCGGTCAACCTTGATTTTCCTGCCGACGTGCGTTGGGCTCGGCTTCACCGATGCTATCCTCCTGATCGAGACCGACGCGGATGGAAGGAACAGGCATGACGACAGCGACGACCAAGGGGAGCAACGGGGAGAGCCTCGTTTCCGTGACCTTGGGCACCGAGCATTTCACGGAGGCCAATGAAGTGGTGCGCGAGGCATTGGCTTTGGCGGACACCGTGGAAATCAACGAGGCGTTCGCCCAGCGTTACCTGGGGTGTGCCATGCCTGCGGGAAAAACGCTGAAGATCCATGGGGTGCCGGGGAACGATATGGCATGCTATATGGACGGTGGCGAGATCGAGGTCTTCGGCAACGCGCAGGATCAGATCGGCAATACGATGAACGATGGCTGCATCGTGGTCCATGGCCGTTGCGGCGACGCTGCGGGATACGGGATGCGCGGCGGACAGATATTCGTGCGCGAAGGTTGCGGATGGCGTGTCGGCATTCATATGAAGCAATTCGAAGACAAGTGTCCTGCCATTGTCATCGGCGGCGACGCTGGCAGCTTCCTCGGAGAGTACATGGCTGGAGGAATTGTCATCCTGCTCGGAAAGCCAGGGAACTATCTGGCAACCGGCATGCATGGCGGAGTCATCTATATGAGGCATGAGCTTGCCGACGGCGACATTCCGGCAGGACTTGTTCAGGAGCCGGTCGACGATGACGACCGTGCCGTCCTTCGGACGCTTCTTGGTCGCTACAACGATTATTTCGCTGCCGACCTCGGTGCGCAGGTTGATGCGAGCGGAGCAGGCTTCTACCGCCTGAAGCCTGCCAGTTCTCGTCCGTACCAGAGCATGTACGCCAACTAGAGACTTTCGCGAGCCCGCTTGTCGAAGGTTCTCTGGTGGCGTGGCGCGCTGCGTTACTCGGCAACCTCGACAAGCGTGATCTCAAACGTGAGATCCTTGCCAGCGAGCTCGTGATTCATGTCGAACGTGGCAATGCCGTCTTCGATGGAACGCACAAACACGGGGAAGGGCTGTCCCTCAGGACCGCGCATGTAGATGGTCTGTCCCACGGGAAGCTCTTCGCCGTTGGGGATCTGGGAAACGGGGACCTGCTGCACCATGTCTTCGCGACGTTCTCCGTACGCATCGGCGGCGGGAATGTTCACGGTCTTCGTCTCGTCCTTCTCCATGTCCTTGACCGCTGCATCGAATCCGGGAATCATTTGACCGGCGCCGCAGGTGAATTCGATTGGCTCGCCGCGATCGAGGGATGAGTCGAATTTTGTCCCGTCATCGAGCGTTCCGGTGTAATGAACCTTGACCTTTTTGCCTTCGTTGCTCATGGAGAGCTCCTGTCTTTCGGGATTGAGCGTCTCCCTCAGTCTAACCGAGAGGGGTTTGCGGCCGCGCTTGCGCCCGCAAACCTGCTCCAAGTCGCCATAAGTCGTTGCTTCCCCGTTGCTCTCCTCATCTGCTCCGATCATCGTCGGAGCAACACAGATCGAGCAGGGTTTCGTCCGCCAGCGTCGTCCGGCGCTCCACCAATTCGGCCAGCGGGTCGAGGTAGTGGCGTTCGTCTGTTGCCAAACCGCGATAGGAGAGCTCGACGAGGCGGTCGCAAAGCTCCGCCGCGGATCTGCCGTACGTTGTGGCCTGGTAGCCGTCAGCCATGAGCTCGTTCTTTGCCTGCTCCATCTGCACGGCATCGACTCCGGAGAACAGGACATCGAGCTCATCGAGATTTTTCGGATCGTAGAACAATCCTTTGATCAGGGCGGCATACGCCATGACATAAGGGATGGGCATCGCATCCGCCGGGCGTATCTCGATGTAGGTCTTCAATCGCACGTCGTTGAAGAACATCGAGACCGCATGCTCCACTTCGGCACGTGTCATCGTCTGGTTCGCATAGATGTCGCCAAACGTGTCTTCCGAGTACTCCCACTCCTCATTGTCGCTGGGAACGAGGATGGCGGGCGTGTCAAGCAGGTATTCCGCATAACGCCGCAGTGAAAAATCCCCTTCCAAGGCCCCGGGGACGACTCCGCACCGGTCGGGATCGCAGCGTTGCCATATCTTGGTGCGCACCAGCCTATGGGTGCGGGGCCGCCCCTCGAACACGGGCGAGTTGTCGCACATGAGAGCAAAGAGGGGCACGAGGGCGTATGACAGCCGCAGCTTCCTCAGGCAGTCCTCTCTGCTGAAATAGTCAATGGACACTTGGGTCGAGGCGCTGCCGCGCATCATGTAGGGTCCGAATTTTCCTTTAGATCCCAGATAGCGGTCCATGAACTCGTAACGGCGTTTGGGAATGAGCTCCAGGCTCATGGCCGTTGCGGTGGGATGGTATCCGATGGGGGCAACGCATTCTCCAACTGGAGCAAGGATGCCTTCCAACGTGCGTTCGAACGAGGAGAATGCCGTCGAAGCTTCGTCAAGGCTTTCATAGGGGCCTGCCGAGAGTTCCAGCTGGGCCGCTGGCTCGATGGTGACCGCCTCGTTCGGTCGTGACACGCCGAGCAGGTCTCCCGCCGAATCGTACGTGGTGCGATGGTAGTCGGACGTGAGTTTTCGCAAAACCCACTCGATGCCATGGTCTCCGCTGTAGGAGACCGGGCTCAAGTCGTCGTGCACGACGATGTGCTCGAGTTCGATTCCCAGCTCCCCCGGAGCATCGTCACGTTTGACTCCGCTCTCGAAAAACGAGACGAAGGCTTCGATGTTGCTCTCGCGCGCCGGTTGCCAATCTTCTCCGGCCGCAGCTGTTTTATTCATGTAGCAAGCTCCTGAACCTTGTATGCGCCCGTGCAAGTGTACGGTACTTTGTATACAATACCCTTTTGGCTGCCGTCCTTGTAGGCAATTTGCTATTCCGCGACACATCTATTCGAGACAAGGCCTGATTTGAATCTGCGTATCACAAAAAGAACAGCCCTTCTGCTTCTGCTTGACATCGTAGCGACCTATGCCGCCTATTGGCTGGCGTCGCTGTTGACGGATGTTGAGGGCGAAGTGTTTGTCAACAACGAGATCTACTTCATGCTGGGCATTCTGGCGTTTATCAACGTTGCTGTCCTCGGCTTATTCAGGCTCTACAACAACCTTTGGGAATATGCAAGCATAGACGAGGCGATGGAGATCGTGCTTGCCGTTATCCTGTCCACTCTCGGCGGCGCCGTCTTTCTCTGGGTCATCGACGTTCGCCTTCCCATCCGCGTTTTCTTCGTCGCGTGCTTCCTGCTTATCTTCTTCATGGGTGGAATTCGGCTCGTGTACCGTGTCATCAGGCAGAAGAAGCGCGTGATCGGCCAATCGCGACAGAATTGCGTCCGTCTTCGCACCCTTGTGGTCGGAGCCGGAGAAACCGGCTCGCTCGCCATTGGTCGCATGGCGTCCCAGGATCCGCTCATGCCGGGCATCCCCTTGGTTGCGACGGACGACGATCCCGCGAAGCGGTCCCTGCGCATCCACGGGGTGAAGGTGGAGGGCACTACGGACGACATCGTCGATCTGGTGGACAAGTACAAGATAGAGCAAATAGTCGTGGCCATCCCCTCGTCAACGCCCGAGGAGCGAAGGCGCATCTACGGAGAATGCACGAAGACGGACTGCCGGTTGCGGACATTGCCAAACGTCCGAGAGCTGTCCCTTGAGGAGATCGGCGACGTGAGGCTGCGCGACGTCGACGTCGCCGACTTGCTTGGTCGGGAGGAGATCGTCCTCAACACGCGTGCCGTGTCGGGCTTCATCGCCGGCGAGACGGTGCTTGTCACGGGCGGCGGCGGTTCCATTGGTTCGGAGCTCTGCCGGCAGATATGCAAGGTTGCGCCTGCCCGCATCGTCATCTTCGACATATATGAGAACGATGCGTATATGCTGCGTAACGAGCTTCTTGCCGAACACGACGATATCGAAGTGGCTATCGAGATCGGCAGCGTCTGCGAGGAGTCTCGCATCAACGAAGTCTTTGCGCAGTATCGGCCTTCAGCCGTGTTCCATGCGGCGGCGCACAAGCATGTTCCTCTCATGGAAGCCTGTCCGCGCGAAGCGGTGCGAAACAACGTGTTTGGCACCCTCAATACCGTGCGGGCGGCCGATGCCTATGGTGCCGAGCGGTTCATCTTCATCTCAACGGACAAAGCGGTCAACCCGACCAGCGTGATGGGTGCGACGAAGCGCATGGGCGAGATGGTCATGCAGTATTACGCACGCACGTCAAAAACGGTGTTCTCTGCTGTGCGCTTCGGCAATGTGCTCGGATCGAGCGGCAGTGTCATCCCCGTCTTTCAACGCCAGATAGCAGCTGGCGGTCCCGTCACGGTGACTCATCCCGATATCGAGCGGTTCTTCATGACCATCCCCGAGGCGTCACGTCTTGTCATCCAGGCGGGCGGCATGGCGCATGGCGGCGAGATATTCATTCTTGACATGGGCGAGCCGGTGAAGATCGTCGATCTTGCCAAAGGGCTCATTCAGCTTCAGGGCCTTGTTCCCGACGTTGACATCAAGATTGTCTTCACTGGCTTGCGTGAAGGTGAGAAGATGTACGAGGAGCTGCTCATGAATGAGGAAAGCACCCTTCCCACCGACAATCATTCCATCATGATATCGACAGGGCAGGACATAGGTTACGACGAGGTGGCCGCGAAGCTCGACGAGCTTGAGGCGTCTCTTGGCAAATGCGATCAGGAAGCTGTCCGCATTTTGGAGGAAGCCGTGCCCACGTATCGTCACACGACGAACCGGCCAGCACTTTCTGTGTAACTATTTCATTGCGTGGCTTGTCAAACCGCCCGATCTTTTTTAGGATGGTGTGCAACGATGTCGGGGCGCGTTTTCGCGCACGTGGGTGATTCCCTGTTTGGCTGCGGCCCGACGCCCGGGTTTTGGTTGCCCGGAAACCGATGAATGCAGGAGAGAGCATGTCCATAGCGACGGGTATTGTGGGAGCGGCGGGTTTCACGGGCATCGAGCTCGTGCGCCTCGTCTTGGCTCACCCCGATCTCGAGCTTGTCGCTGCGACATCCAACGAACTTGCCGGTCTGCCCCTTGCGTCGGAGTATCCCGGTTTCACCGGTGCCACCGATCTGGTGTTTTCATCCCATGACGACCCGGCTCTCGAGGACTGCGATCTTGTGTTCCTCGCCGTGCCTCATACGGCCGCATTGTCCCTGGCCCCGCGGCTTGTCGCGGGAGGAACGACGGTCATCGACCTTTCGGCCGACTTTCGTCTCAAGGATCCCGCCGTCTACGAGCGGTGGTACGCTACCTCTCACACGGCGCAGGAGTTGTTGGCTTCTTCCGTCTTTGGCCTTCCGGAGCTTTTCCGCAAGGAAATCGACGCGGCAGCTGCGATGCGTGCGGCAGGCGGTTCCGTGCTCGTCGCCTGTGCTGGCTGCTATCCCACGGCGACGTCGCTTGCTGCGGCGCCTGCTATCCGGTCCGGCCTCAAGGCGGCTCAGGGCGTCGTGGTGGTGGATGCCGTTTCCGGCATTTCGGGAGCAGGGAAAAGTCCGTCGCCGCGCACGCATTTCTGCTTCGCAAACGAGAATCTTGAGGCCTATGGGGTCGGGACGCATCGCCATACGCCAGAAATCGAGCAGATCCTTGACATTCCAGGACAGCTTGTGTTCACCCCTCATCTGGCTCCGCTCAGCCGGGGCTTGTTGTCAACGGTGAACATTCCCCTTTCTGGCAACGCGACTCATGATCGGTCGGCCATCGAGGCCTTGTATTCCGATTTTTACCAGGGCGATTCATTCGTCCAGGTTCTTCCTGAAGGCGCCATGCCAAAGACCTCGTCGGTCGTCGGCACCAACTATGCCCACATCGGCATGGCGGTGAACGAAGCCGCGCACATGCTCATCGTGGTATGCGCCATTGACAACATAGGGAAAGGCGCGGCGGGACAGGCCGTGCAATGCGCGAACATCGTTTGCGGCCTTTCAGAGCGACGAGGTTTGGAGCCCGTCGCCATTCCTGTGCTGTGAGGGGCACAGGATAGCTGAGCTCGCCCCACCTCGCTATTCCTGCCGCATCCGAGAAAGAGAGCCTTCCCATGAATACCGATCCTTCTGCCCTTGGCGGCATGCCTGCCGTGACTGTGGTTTCGTCTGACCAACCCCTGCATTCGCCGGCTGCTCGTCGCGAGGCGGCAGTGCCCGAGGCTTCCTTCTCGTGGATCGAGGGGGGCGGGGTGACGAGCGCCCAAGGATTTCTTGCATCGGCCATCCATGCGGGTTTTCGGAAAAATCCCGACAGGTTCGACCTCGCGCTCGTCGTTGCCGACGAGCCCTGCTCCTGTGCGGCAACGTTCACTCAGAACGTGTTCTGTTCCGCGCCTGTCATTGTGTCGCGGGATCATCTTGATGGCGTGTCGTACGGCTGCGCACGGGCCGTTGTGGTGAATTCGGGCACCGCCAATGCGGCGACAGGCGAGCGCGGGCTCGACACCGCGCGCGTTTCTGCGCGGCTCGTTGGAGACGCTGTTGGTTGCCCTCCCGAGGAGGTCATGGTGGCGTCGACGGGCGTCATTGGCGAGCATCTGCCCCTTGCGCCGTTCGAGTCCGGACTGCCTGAGGCGATCGGGCGTCTTGGACGTTCGGGGGGCGCTGACGCCGCACGCGCCATCATGACGACGGACACCCTCCCAAAGGAGGCGGCTGTCGCGTTCGCGGGCGAGGGCATTGGCTATCCGGGCTGCACGTTCACGGTGGGGGGCATGGCAAAGGGCTCAGGCATGATCATGCCGAACATGGCAACCATGATCGCCGTCATCACCACTGACGCGCCGGTGTTGCCCGATGTCTTGCACGAAGCGCTTGTGCGTGCCGTAGGCATGAGCTTCAACAAGGTTACGGTCGATTCTGATACGTCGACGAACGATTCGTGCTTCCTGTTGGCCAGTGGGATGGCGGCGCCCCAAGGGGCCGTGCCGTTTTCCTTTGGCACGCCCGCTTTCGCTTCGTTCGAGGCTGCGCTTGGCGCCGTGTGCGAAAACCTTGCCCGGCAGATGGCTTCTGACGGCGAGGGCGCGACGCGTCTTGTCACGGTGAACGTCAGCGGCGCCGTGAGCGCTGCCGATGCCGACGCCGCCGCCCGCGCCGTTGCAAATTCGCCGTTGGTCAAGACGGCCGTCTATGGACATGATGCCAATTGGGGTCGCATCGCCATGGCAATCGGCAAGAGCGGAGCGGCATTCAGGCAGGAAGACGCTTCCATTGACATGATGGGCATGCCCGTGTGCCGGGGCGGCCTGACTGTGCCCTTTGACGAGACCGAGGCGCTGCGACGATTCGACCGGCCCGAGATCGTCATAGACATCGATCTTGGCGCCGGGGATTTCGAGACGACGGTATGGACGTGCGACCTGTCGCACGATTACGTTACGATCAATGGAGACTATCGCTCATGAAATATGCAAAGGACACACGGCCGCAGGGCGCACCAGGAAAAGCAGCGGAAATACTGGTCGAGGCGCTTCCCTGGATCAAGAGCATCACGGGAAAGACGGTGGTCATCAAATACGGCGGTTCTGCCATGGTGGACCGTCAGCTGCGTGCCGACGTGATGAACGATCTCGTGCTGCTCAAGATCGTTGGCGTGAACCCGGTCATCGTCCATGGCGGCGGACGGGCCATCACGACGGCCATGGACGGCAAGGGGCTGCCGGTCGAATTCCGCGACGGACAGCGCGTGACCACCGACGAAGCCATGAGCCTGGTGAGGACCGTGCTCATGGGCACGGTAAACCAGGAGCTCGTCGAGGCGCTTAACGAGCATGGCAATTTCGCCGTCGGCGTGAGCGGGGCTGACGCGGGCACCATCATCGCCGAGCAAGCCTCGCCCGATCTCGGGCGCGTTGGCCGCATCACGCGCATCAACGAGGCGTTGCTTAACGACCTCGTTGCGGGTGATTATATTCCCGTCATCGCGTCGGTTGCCCTCGGCGAGCAAGGCGGCTTCTACAACGTCAATGCCGACATGGTCGCGGGTCACATAGCGGCGGCCATCGGGGCACACAAGGTCGTGTTTTTGACTGACGTGGACGGTTTGTACGAAGATTTCGATGACAGGAACTCCCTCATCTCGAACCTCACGCTTTTCGAGGCGCAGAGCATGGTGGAGAACGAGGAGGTTTCCACCGGTATGATTCCCAAGCTCAAGTCATGCATCCATGCGCTTGAGTCCGGAGTGTTCCGCGCGCACATCATCAACGGCACGACGCCCCATGCGCTTTTGCTCGAGTTGCTTACGAGCACCGGCGTCGGCACGGTGTTACATTCGACGGAGGAGGCCTGCCGCTTCGACGCCCACCCCTTGGGCAACTTTGCCGCAAAGCTCATCGAGAACTGCAATCCGTCCGATGAGGCGCCGGCTGCTCAAGGTTGATTTTGGCTGCGAAAGAATGCCGAAGTGCGACACAGCTGTTCAGTCCTGACCGAAGACCTCGATGCACGCATCGAATTACGAAAGAAGGAACCGTGGGATATTTGGAAGAACGCCACCTTGAGCAGACCTACGTCATGGGCACGTATGCGCGCAAGCCGGTAGAACTTGTCAGCGGGCGGGGCATGGAAGTGACGGATGCTGAGGGCCGCACGTATCTCGATTTTGTGGCAGGAGTGGGTGCGGTGAGCTTGGGACACTGCCATCCGGCTGTGGTCGACGCGTTGGCGCGCCAGGCCCAGACCCTCATTCATGTGAGCAACTATTACTATATCGAGAATCGCGGCGAAGTCGCTCGCATGATTTCCGATTTGCTCAATGCCTGCTCGACCGATGGCGACGGCGTGTGGCAGAGTTTTTTCGCGAATTCAGGTGCAGAGGCCAATGAATGCGCCATCAAGCTCGCACGCCTCCATGCCAGGAGACGTGCCGTGCAAAAGGCGCTCGACGCGGGAGCCAGCACGGCTGCCGCCCACGCTGCGGGAGAGGCTGCGCCTCGCCTGATCGTCACCCTCGATGCGAGCTTTCACGGGCGCACCCTCGCGACGCTCGCCGCCACAGCGCAGCCGGCAAAGCAGGAGGCGTTCCAACCGCTTCCTGCCGGGTTCGTGCGCGTGCCCTTCAACGACCTCGAGGCGCTCAATAATCTGTTCGCGTCGCAGGGCGACGAGATTTGCGCCGTCATGGTGGAATGCGTGCAGGGCGAAAGCGGCGTGCATCCGTGCACGGAAGAGTTTTTGCAGACGGTGCGGCGCCTGACGGAGCAGCGCGGCGCGGTTCTCATTTGCGACGAGGTCCAGTGCGGCGTCTATCGCTGCGGAACCCATCCCTTCGGCTTTCAGCATTTTGGCATCATGCCTGACATCGTGACCATTGCCAAAGGCGTCGCTTCCGGCGTGCCCACGGGTCTGTGCGCCGCCCGTGAGGACGTTGCGACATCATTCGGTCCTGGCGACCATGGTTCGACGTTCGGTGGCAGCTGCCTTGCCGTCGCGGCGGCGAAGGCCACCCTTGAGACGCTTGCTTCAGAAGACATCGCGTCTCGCGTCGAGCGGGTGGGCTCATATCTGAGAGAGCGGCTCGAGGAGCTTTCCGGCGTGACGGAGGTTCGTGGCCTCGGCCTCATGGTGGCGGCTGATCTTGCTGAAGGCCTTGACGCGCCGAGGGTGGTGGAACGTGGCCTTGAAGAGGGATTGCTGCTCAACTACACCGGTCCGCGGACGCTGCGTTTCCTGCCGCCGCTCGTCTGCACCGAGGCCGATGTCGATGTGCTCGTCGATCGCCTGGCCGGGTTGTTGAGGGCATAGGATCACGGGGCGAACCTTATGTGCAACGGCCGTTTCGGCGGCCGTTGCGAACATTTTAGTTAATTGAATTTCATACATAGACACCTGTAGCGTTTAGTCTTTCAGCCTCCTTTATCGGAGGCTTTTGTTTTTAATCATAATTTTTTGGTCTATAGTGTGTCCACCTTTTCTCCGGGTGCCGGGAAGGAGGACGTTATGCCACAGGGAAAAGGAACGCATCTGACACTGCAAGACAGGTATGTCATTCAAGAGGGATTGGTCCAGAGGT
>JAEZDJ010000110.1 GCA_023429565.1 Actinomycetes bacterium | reverse complement strand
GCTCAAGCCGGAGGTTCGAGGCTCGCCGGTTCGCAAGGCGGCCGCAGTCCCGCGCGCCCCAAAGCCGTTCCACGACGGCCGAGACAATCACAAGGCCTACTTGACAAAACTATAGGAACACCCCCCTGCTCGACTCGAAAGTCCCCAAGACGGTCGTTTTCCCACCAATTGTGACAGCCGGGAAGTGCGATTGAGGACGTTAAGCGGGCGCGACGAGTCGCTTCTCTTTCGCCTTCTGCGAATTGCCTGGTCAGAAGCCTCTGAAAAAGGAGGCGAAGCCCTGTCGGGGGCATGGGCGCCCGACAGGCGGGCCGGCTTCCCGCCCAGATGTCACACTTGGCGTGTTTTTGACGCGCCGCCCTCCCTTTCGGTCATCGTTGCGCCGCCTGGACGCACGGGGCCCGGCATGCCGCCTGGGCGCACGCAGGGCCCGGGGACCTCGCCTCGCCGCAGCGAGGCGCTGCCCGGGAAGCCCCGACGCCCTCGGGCGTCGGGGCCACATGGATCATCGGAAGGCGGAGGGGCCCAAGCCCGGCGAGGCCCGACGCCTCCGGATAGGCGCTCCACCGGGGATGCCTCGCGGGCACCGCCCTCCCGAGGGGCGGCCCGCATGGCAGAGCGGCCGCCTTCCCGAAGGGCGTCCCAAGAGCGAGGCATGCCGCCCTGCCATGGGTCGCGTCTCCCTCACCCTATCGGCACTCGCTAAGACGTGCGAGCCTCTTTGAGACGACGCTGGTAGGCGCGCACGATCTGAGAAAGCGTGAAGCACACGACAAAGTACAGCAGCGCCATGATGCCGAAGATGGCGAATATCTGCTCGGTCGAGTTGTAGCTGTTCATGAGGATCATGCCGCGGCCCATGAGTTCCTGAATGGCCATGGCCCCCCACAGGAAGCTCGTGTCCTTGATGGTGGTGACGAACTGGGAGAGCAATGCGGGAATCATGTTGCGCAGCGCCTGCGGCAGAATAACCAGCGTATAGGTCTGCACGATGCTGAAGCCTTGGCTCTTGGTGGCTTCGTATTGCCCAAACGGAACGCTTGCCAATCCGCCGCGAACGATCTCGGCCACGCTTGCGCTCGTGAACAGCGTGAAGGCGAGCACCGCAGCCCCCAAGGGCGGCAGCTGGGCGACAAAGAACGTGAACATGATCCACAGCAGCAGCGGCGTGTTCTTGAATATTTCGATGTAGACCGAGGCCACCCCCGCAAGCACCCGGTTGCCGGAGGTGCGGAGCACCGATATCAGCGTGCCCAGCACGATGGAGCAGAGGATGGATATGGCCGAGATGATCAGGGTCATGCCAAGGCCCTGCAGAAGGAACTGGATGTTCACCCAGGAAAAAAGCTCTGCCATGGTCATTCCTCCCCCCTTCCGTCGTCATCGCGCCGCGCATTGCCGGTCTCGTCGGTTGACCCGGGCGCAGGGGCACCGCCTCGCCCGCTGCGCTTCATGCGAATGCGATCGGTAGCGTCATCCACGGATGAATCGCCCCGGCGCTCACGGCGCTTGCGTTCCGCCAGCCGGCGCTTGGCGCCCGTGCGCCCCGCCTTGGTGTGGGTCTTGCGCCACACGCAGGCCTCGTCGCCTTCGCATTCGGCCTCAATCTGCTGTTGCAGCTCCAGGCCAATCTCGTCGGCGATCTCGGCGGCACGCCTGCCGGTGATGGGATACGCGTCATGAACCGCGTCAGGATCGTTCGGGTCAATGAGGACATGCAGGGGATGGCGCGGAGAGGGAGCCTCGATGGCGGGAGCGATGTCGACCGTCTCCATCATGGTCTGAACGCCTGCCGCCATGCTGTCAGCCGCAGTGTGCCCGGTGATGTCGTGCGATCCCGGCGTGACCTCCATGGCGTCCTCAGCCAGATGCTCGGTCGCGTCGCCCGTGGTCACATGCCGGTAGGAACGCGTCCGCCTTTCCAGATACAGAGCCAGGCGGGACAAGGGAAAGCAGATGATGAAATACAGGACGGCCGCAACCACATAAACCGGTCCATAGTAGCTCGTCGAACCCGCGAACGAATTCGAGAAGTACATGATCTCGCCACCGACGAAGAACGCGAGGATGGATGTGTTCTTCACCAGATTGGCCGTCTGAACCGCCAGAGGCGGAAGGATGATGCGCATCGCCTGCGGCAAAATGATGGAGAACATGGCTTGCCAGTAGCCGAAGCCCTGGCTCTTCGCCGCCTCAAACTGCCCCCGGTGAATGGAGCCTATGCCGCTTCGCACAACTTCGGATATGTAGCCGCCATGATAGATGCCGATGGCGAATATCCCGATGTAGACCGTCTGCATGTTGATGCCGACGAGCGGCAGCAGCGCATAGAACACGAACGCCTGCAACAGCAGGGGCACGTTCTGGACGACCTCAACATACACCCGCGTGATGCCGCGGGCGACCGCAAACCGCGACACGGACAGGACGCCGAAGAGCACACCCAGCACCAGCGCCAAGATGAGCGCGAAGAAGGAGATGAGCACCGTGGTGCCGAAGGCGGAGAGGATGTCGGGCCACCGCTGGAAAAGCGCCTCCCATTTGAACGGAGCGAACGCATCAAGCATCGGCCAACCCCCACTTCTCTTTGAGGGATTGCAGCGTGCCGTCCGACTCCATGTCAGCAAGTGCAGAATCTATCTGAGACGTCAGCTCGGTATTGGTCTTCTTGGTGGCAATGCCGTACTCCTGGGGAGCGAACTGCGCATCAAGCAACATGGTGGAATCATCCAGATAGCCGTTGAGGATGGAGCGGTCGACGGAAAACGCGTCAACGCGCCCGGTGACAAGGGCAATCTTGATCTCAGGATAGGTGGCATACTCGGCAAAGTTCATGTGGATGCCAATCTCGTCGCCCGCCTGACCCAGCTTGTCGCGCGTCGTGGCGCTTGAAGCCACGCCGACGGTCTTGCCATTCAGGTCGGCAAGTTCGGTGATGCCGCTCGACTTCTTCACCAGCACGCCAATGTGGTCGGTGAAGTAGGGGGCGGAGAAGTTGTAGCTCTTCTTGCGCGCTTCGGTGATGGTGAACGTGGCGAGCGTCGCATCCAAGGTGCCGTTGTCCAGCATGATGCCCCGCGTCGTCACGTTGACGCCCGTCACCTGCAGCGCGTCGGGGCTGCCCTTGATGCGTCGGGCAAGCTCGCGGGCAATATCGACCTCAAACCCCTCGATGCTGCCCGATTCCGGATTTTGGAACCCGAAGCCCGGCACGTCTATCTTGGTGCCGACGCGCAACACGTCTTCGCTGGAGCATCCGGCCAGACTGCCGCCTAGCGCGAACGTCCCCGCCGTGACCGCCGCCACGCGCATGAAACCCCGTCTCGTCAACATGCGATCGCCTACAGGATCTTGGACAGGAAGCTCTTGATTCGCTCGCTGTCCGTTTCGTCGAAAATGTGATGGGGGGTGCCCTGCTCGACCACGCGTCCGCTCTCCATGAACACAACCTTGTCAGCCGCTTCCCGCGCAAGGCCCATCTCATGCGTGACCATGACGATGGTCATGTTGGTCTCGGCAAGCGACTTGATGACGTCAAGGACTTCCTGCACCATCTCGGGGTCAAGCGCGCTTGTCGGCTCGTCGAGGAGCATGATTTTCGGATGCATGTTGAGCGCACGGGCAATGGCGACGCGCTGCTGCTGGCCGCCGGAGAGCTGGTCGGGATATTTGCCTATCTTGTCAAGGAGGCCGACGCGCTCCAGATACTTCCGACCCGTTTCCTCGGCCTGATCGCGAGGAACTTTGAGGACTTTGATGGGAGCGAGGGTGATGTTCTCGAGGACAGTCTTATGGGGATAGAGATTGTAGCTCTGGAACACCATGGCCACATCGCGTGCCAATGCCCGCGAGTTCACCTTGCGGTCGCTCAAGTCCATGCCCTCGACGACAACCGTGCCGGAATCCGGCACCTCAAGTCCGTTGATGCAACGGATGAGGACGCTCTTTCCCGAACCTGACGGACCGATGATCACGACCTTCTCGCCTTCGGCCACTTCCACCGACACACCCTTCAGCGCCTCGACGGCACCGAAGTTCTTTCTAACATCCCGAACCGAGATTGCGCTTTCCACGCTGGAGCCTCCCGTTTTTCCGCCTGAAAGGCCATCATCCACGTTCCCGATGAGGCCTTGTCTGAATATATGATGAGTTGCGACTTTAGAGTTTAACATGCGAAAAGAGCATGCCCAAGGGCCTCCGGGTAACAAAAACATGACGAATGCCCAGGCATATGCCCACATGACATGCGGTGCAGAACCCTGCAAGCGACGTCAGGCGGCTTCGGGTGCCACCTTCTCGGCGGCTCCCTCCCCGGCCTTCGCTCCTTCGGCGGCTTCAGCCCGCTCGCGCTCCAACACCCGCTGCATGGCGGCAATGGCGCATTCGATCTGATCGTCATCCGGCTCGTTGGTCGTCAGATATTGCATCTGCATGCCAGGCCACAGGACCACCTTCACCAGCGGGTTGCTGGGATGGCTGCCCGCCCACTTCACGGTTATCTCATAAGACAGTCCGGCGATCACGGGCATGAGGAGGATGCGCACCACGATGACCAGCGCCAGCTTGGGAGCGCCGTCAGGAACGCCCCACGCTGCGATGAGCGCGTTGATGGGAGTCACGGTGTAGACGAAGATGGCGATGAGCATGACCATGATGAGAAAGGCCGTGCCGCAACGCACGTGCAGGCGCGGAAAGCTGCGCGCGTTTTCCGGCGTGAGAGGCAGGCCGTGCTCGTAGCAATGGATGGTTTTATGTTCCGCCCCATGGTAGCCAAACATGCGCTTGATGTCGGACATGCGGCCGATGAGCCAGAGGTAGAACACGAACACGCCCACACGGAGCAAACCGTCAACGATATTCCACAGCACCGTGTTCGTGTCGTACTCCCCCACGATGAGGTTCGTGACGAACGCGGGGGCGACGATGAACAGCACAACGCCGAGCACCAGACCGAGCGCCATGGAGATGGCCATCTCGCGCTTTCCGAACGATGCGCCGTCATCCGCCCGCCCGCCCTCATCCGCGGGAACCTGGCGGGCATCGGCCTCGCTGACGGCAACCTGTCGGGTTCCAACGTTTTCGCCGCTGCGGAACCGCTCCTCAGCGGGGGAAGGCGTTGCTGCGCACGCATCGCCTGCGAAGCCGGGAGCTTCGGCGGAAGGCCGGGGCGCAGCATGCGCTTCAACAGGCTCAACCTCCTCAGGATCATCGTCAGCAAACGCATGCAATGCGGCAATCTGAAGTGCCTGATATCCCAGCATGAGGGATTCCACCATCGCGCGGCAGCCGCGCACCAACGGCC
Organism: Actinomycetes bacterium; assembly: GCA_023429565.1. Classification (GTDB taxonomy): domain Bacteria; phylum Actinomycetota; class Coriobacteriia; order Coriobacteriales; family Eggerthellaceae; genus JAEWQO01. Next base: position 4,490 of record JAEZDJ010000110.1, on the reverse strand, counting down.
AGTACATCCATCCATTTTTCTCACGCCCGGATGAGAGGTCATGTTCTTCCACGTAGATGCCGCCATCGGGCTCGCGAACGGCAACCGCCCAATTGTACCTGCCGCGCATCATGATGCCCTCGATGAGCGCCTGGCCGCCCACGTGCGTCTTGAGGGCGCCGTCCTCGGCAAACGCACGAGACAGATCGCTTTTTTCGGCTCGCGCCGCCTTCGCGTCCCCTCCGTCGCAGCTGACGCCCTCGACTGCTGCGCAGCCCTTGGGGGTTTCAGAAACCGTTTCGCTGCCGTTTCCAAAGCTCCCGCTGCCCTCAAAAGCCACATCGTTGCCGTCCCCGTAAGATCTCTCGAATGTTTCACGTGAAACATTCGTTCTCAAATTCGAGGTGAATTGCCCTTGCGCCCGCTCGTCCATGTCAGCCCCTCGTCACCCGTGGATACGGGTCTCCGCACGTCATCTTGCCTTCCGGACACGCACCCCTCACGCAGGGAGCTCCGGCGTCCAAAAACACATAGGGTGCGGTCGGCTTCGCCAATTCAAGCATGCGGTGGGCCATGTCGCGAATTTCCCACTGAGCACGGTTGCAGCAGCGAAGCGAGAAGAAATGCAACAGCTCCCGAACGTTCATGGTGATGACGATTTTCGTCTCGGCGGCATTCGGCAGGAGGTAACGGGCATCCTCTGCGGGGATGCCGGCTGCAAGCAGCTTCTCATACGCGCCGATGGCGGCCTCAATCGCCTCGTCGAACACGGCGCTGGCATCAGGAGACTCCGACACGCTCTCGGGCTTGATGGTGGCCAACCCGTCGGTGAACTTCACATAGCGCTGGCTCTGCTGGTTGAAGCTGGCAATGCGATGACGCACCAGTTGGTGCGTGAGCGCACGCGACACGCCATCGACCGCGAACGTGTAGCTGGCGTGCTCCAACGTGGAAAAATGGCCACTGCCCAAAATGGTCGAGAGCACGCTTTGCACGCGCTCGTCCGACATGGTTTCCATAAGCTCGGACGCCCCGACGGGCGCGTAGCACAGACGGGCTGCGGTGGCGATGGCGCGTTCGGGATCTGGCGTGTGATACAGAAGTTCGACGTGCATGGGGCGCATACTCCTCGATACGGGGATGAATAAGGGCTTCGCGCGCACAGGAACGCGTTCTTTCGCTACTATGGTACCCGAAACGAACCTTGCCCCCACAAGAAAGGTCGGCCATGGCTGAAAACTTCACACCTCTGCTTACCACCCGCGACTGGAACGAGGAATGGAAGCAGCTGCAAAAGGCCCGCCGCCGAGCCGACGATTCTGCCTACTGGGACAAGCGAGCCTCAACCTTTCTCGTGAAGGATTCCCCAAATCCCTATGTCGAAAGGTTCCTCGAGCTCGCAGCCATCAACCCGGGAGAAACCGTGTTCGACATGGGCTGCGGAACGGGCGCCCTGTCAGTGCCGCTGGGCAAGGAGGGGCATCGGGTGACCGCCGCCGACTTTTCCCAAGGCATGCTGGACCGCCTGAAGGACGCCCTTGCGCGAAACGGCGTCACCGGCGTCACTACGGTGCAGATGAGCTGGGAGGATGACTGGGCAACGCACGGCGTGCAGCCGGGGACGGCCGACGTGTGCATCGCATCGCGTTCCATTGCGACCGCCGACTTGAAGGATTCCCTCATGCGCCTGGACGCGGTGGCGCGCCGACGCGTGTGCGTCACCCTTCCCACGGGATCCTCGCCACGCAGCGACGAACGCATCCTGTCGGCCTTGGGGCTGCAGAGCGCGCTCGGACGCGACTACCTCTACGCGTTCAACATCCTGGCGAACGAGGGCATCAAGCCCCAAATCGCCTACATCGAGAGCACGCGCGCCAGCACCTACGCCTCGATCGACGAAGCATACGACGAGCTCGAGCGGATGGTGGCAAGCGCCGTCGGAACCCTTGCTGCAGACAGGGAACTCAAGGCCGCGCTCGGACGCCTGCGCATCTGGCTGAAAGACAACCTGATCGAGAACCCTGACGCGGGAAAACCCGACCGTGACGGCACACCCGAGAAAATCTTGCGCCTGCGCGACCCTCGAAAAATAACCTGGGCCTTCATCGCCTGGGACAAGTAACGGACCCCGCCGCGCAGCACCCCATGCTTTCCGTGCGTGCCCTGGCACGCACGGAAAGCAACCGCGAAACGCATCTTTGCAGCAGGTTCCCAATCGATGGGAGGGGTATGCCGAAGGCGAGCCACGGCACGCAGGCGTTCGGAACGGCTACAGCTCAACCCGCTCGAACAGTGCCCCGCCAACGCCGCACACGGGACAGACGAAATCATCGGGAAGCCGGTCGACGTACTCGATGTGACCGCATACCGGACAGCGCCAGGCATACGTGGGCGAAGGTGAGCAGTCCGCCTTCCCGCCTTCATCGCTCACGTCTTCCCTTGCCGAGCCATCTTCACCCGCAGGATCCGCAGGCAGGTAGCTCGACGCTTTTGGCGGGGTTTTGCCGCCCTTGACCTCATGGTAGTAGGCATAGGTCATGGGCTCGTCGTCACAGAGCCTTTCCGCCTCCTCGACCTTGCCGGCAAACAGGACGTGCGTTCCCAGGTCGATCTCGTGCTCCACCCGCACGCTAAAGCGGGCACACACCCGTTCGGCAACGTAGGGCAGGCCCTGCCCGTCGAGGTCGACCGAACACGTCGCGAACTTGTCATAGTCGTCGCTGCAGTGGAATCCGAAGGTACCGATGATCTCCATCGTCGCCTCCCGAGAGAGCGGCGCGGCGGTGAACCGCCCCGCCTTTCTGACCACGCCCGTCGTGGCGTTTTCCTTGTTCATGACAACGCTTGCCTGCAAAGGATTTGAAGTGACCTGCTGAAAGGTGTTCACCACACACCCGGCCCTCTTGCCCCCCGCTTCGGATGAGACGATGTACAGCCCGTAGCTCAGGCTGCGAAACGCGCTTTTGTCGATCATGGCAGAGCCTCCCCCACCGCCGCGAACGTCGCGCAGCGGTTTCTCTTGAACGTCGTTGCCTTATTTCGTTTTCGCTCTAAAGCATTAATGATACTTGTTATCATTAATAAAAACAAGGGGCGAACGCCCGTCTTTGACCCCCTTGACGAATCCCCACGGCATAGGCGGATCTAGGGACTGGAAGACAAAGCGAAAGATGGTCCCGTGCTCAACGGCATCAATATGGCATCAATACACAATGCTGAAAACCTGAGATGCTACCGTGCGATTGGAGCCAGAACATCTACGACCAAGGAGGTTTCCATGACCAACATCTCAAAAACAAAAGTGTCGATGCTTTTGTTTGTCGTCACGTTGATCGCAGCTTGGATGATCGCCATACCCGCATTCGCGTCCGAAGCGGAACCAGAGGAAAGCCTCCGCCAAATCCCCATCACTTACACCGTCGCATTCGACCCCGACGACGGGACCGCCTATCCCGATTTCTTCAAGACGACCGTGCAGCCAGGGGGCTCGTAACAGAAACGCCCCCGACCCCGACGAGGGAAGGCTATGCGTTCGGCGGGTGGGCGAAGTCGTTTGACGTCTCCGGCGATCCCGTGCTGTGGGACTTCGCGACCGACACCGTGCAGGACAACACGACCCTGTGGGCGGTGTGGACGGAAGCCACCAATGGAGGGGGCGACACCACGGAACCCACCACAGGATCCCAGGGTCCCACCTACACCCAGGCATCAGCTCCTACCACCAGCATGACAAAGGCCACGGGTTCCTCTCTGGCAAGAACAGGTGACGCAACCCTCCTTGGGCCGCTGGCGTTGGCATCGGCGCTGGGTCTGGCAACGGCCGGCATCGCCGCATACGCGCTACACAGAAAAAGGAAGTAGCCCAGACTGCCTCCTGCAGCAGCGGCCGCTGCCGATTGCCTTCTCCTTCCGCCACCGACAGCACAGCACAGCACAAGGCTGTCACAGGTCTCCGAGGAACAGTCTCCGGAACGCCTGTGGCAGCCTCATTTGTCACAGCGTCGAAATCAAGCCTCAGGACGGCGACGACGGTTCGTCATAACTTCTGGCCATATAGTACGTTCGAATGGCGTTTCCCCAGAGAAAGAGTGTTATTGATCCCGGATAGCCATCATTTTTGGTGAAGGCGAACCAAAAGAAGGCAATCATCATCACGAAGGGCGTCAGACATACGGTAAGGGATATGAAGGGATGCTTGCTCAGGGCAGCGGGATACTTCACCATGGTGTCGTAGACTATGCCCACCGTGACGGCGCTCGAGAGAATCAGGGACACCACACCGCCATCCAGAACGTCGACGAAAAGAAGCGCTGCCACCATCAAGACGGCAAAGACAAGCATGCACACGCCTATGACGACAGCTAATATCTTTCTGGGGATATGTCGCTCGATGTCAAAAAAGAACCGGGAAACGGCATCGCGGTGTTTTTCCATTCTCATGGTCGACGTCCTTCCTCGCCTCCCGCACATAATCAGGGAGCTCTGCCCTTCTCGCGGCTCCGAAGCCACTC
>JAEZDJ010000109.1 GCA_023429565.1 Actinomycetes bacterium | reverse complement strand
GACGTGTGATGGCCGAACAGAACGCCTCCTTCCCCCCATCGAAGGACGTGCAGCGCGGGGCTCGCTTCCATGTGCATCATAGCTATATTTGGCTTGGAAGCATCCAAGCCTCATTTACCCTGTTGATCGTGGTTGCCGTCTCTGCGGTTTCGGGTATTTCTGGGTCCTTGTCCAGAGGCGAGGCCGTGGGCGCAAGCGGGGTGCCCATCCTGGCTGTGCTGGGCGTTGGAGGAGTTTTTGCCATTTTGGCCGTTGTGGGCATCATCGTGCTCATACAGTGGCTCTCGTATAAGAATCTCTATTACGAATTGGGACCCGAGGAATTCAACCTGTACTCGGGCATCCTCAACAAAAAGCGTGTTCACGTGCCATACCATCGGATCCAATCGGTCAATCAGAAGGCCACGCTCATCCAGCGCATTTTTGGTGTGTGCACGGTTCATGTGGACACGGCGGGCGGCTCGGCCAACAAGGCCATCGTCGTGCCCTATCTTCAGAACACCCAAGCGGAGCAGTTGCGTTCGGAGCTGTTCGCGCGAAAGCAGCAGGCGGTGGCCGTGCAGGCTGGAGGCAGTTCGGCTCCTGCTGCGCCCCTTTCTTGGTCGCTGAGGGGCTCGGAGGCCTCTGCCGCTTCACGGCCTGCGGCTTCCTACCCTGGGCCTTCGGCGGGGCCGCAAAGCGCGAACGTGCTCGATATGCCGGCGGAGATCATCCAGGATGTTCGGGGAGTCTTCGGAACGGCGGCATTTGGGGAGCCGGAACCCTCCTATGAGTACGGCCTGGGCAACAAGGAACTGGTCCTGACGGGCCTTTCGAACAACATGGCATTCGTGTTGATAGTCTTGGGCGTGCTGGGGGCGGTCGCGCAGTTTGCTGGCCAGGTGGCTCCGCTGATGGCGGGCATGCTCGAGCCGGTTGTGGGCAACGTCGTCGCTGCGGGCGTCAAGCTGTTCGGCGGCAACGCAATCGCCGCGGGCGTGACGGTCTTCGTTGCCGTCATGTTGGTCATATGGCTGTTTTCCATCATTGGAACGTGCATCTCGTACGGCGGCTTCAAGGCGCGTCGCCGTGACAGCCGCATAGAGATCGAGCGCGGTCTTCTTCAGCATCATTTCCAGGGAGTCGACGTCGATCGCGTGCAGTCGGTCATCGTGAAGCAAAGTTTCATCAGGCGCATGATCGGCTACTGCGAGCTCTCGCTCGGCAAGATCGATGCGGCGGTCGAGGGGGCGGAGGAGCAGCAGGCGGGATTGAGCCAGGGGCTTGTCATCCATCCTTTTGTGAAAATGAGCCGCGTGCCCGAAATACTCGCGGGCCTTGTTCCGGAATTCGCCGATGTGCCGGTCGAGAACACGCCGGTTGCGCCGGTTGCGCGCCGTCGCGCCATCACCCGCCGCTGCATCGTGCAAGGCGAGGGTTTTTGGCTTGCCGTGATCGTGGCCATCATCCAACTGGGAGTCAATGCGTTCGTGCCTTTGGCTGGCGAGGGCTCCACTGTCGTGTTTTTCGTGAACACGGGCGCCTTTGTTGGCTATGCGCTGTGCTTGGTCCTGATCATCCTTGACGCAGTGGGGGCTATCCTCTGGTTTCGCGAGTCGGGATTTGCCTTTAACAGCCGCTTCATGCAGGTGAGCAACGGTGGTCTTTCGCGTGAGACCGTCAGTTTTCCCCGCAAGAAGATCCAATACGGATTCATCAAGACGAATCCCCTGCAACGGATGGCGGGCACCGTCACCGTCAACGCCCGCACGGCCGCAGGAATCGGCGGCACAACTGTTCGGCTGATAGATGTGCGTGAAGAAGATGCTCACGCTTGGTTGGAATGGCTTCAGCCGCGGGAGAATATGGTAAGATAAATTTCTATGAAGACACATGCGACATCATCCGATTCGGAAGGCGGGCCAAGCAACCAGCCCGTGCGGGCTACGCCTGACGCTGCCGAACCTGTCGCGGTTCATGATCCGGTTCCGGCTTGGACGCCGTCTCAGTTCAAGCCTCGCGACCTTGCGCAGGTTCGTGCGCTTGCGGATGAGTCGTCGAACACGTCGGCAAGCGCGGCGAACAGGGCGCGCAACGTGCGCGAGTACACGCTTGGCGAAGAGATAGCGAATTCCATTTCGCATGGCATCGGTGCTCTGCTTGCCATTGCGGCCATCCCCATCCTCACCGTGAGGGCGCTCGATGCCGGCGGTGGCGTCTATCTGTTTGCGGCATTGGTGTACACGCTCACCATGCTGCTCGAATACACCATGTCCACGTTGTATCATGCCCTTTCCGTCGACAAGGCAAAGAAGGTCTTCAAGGTCCTGGACCATAGCTGCATCTATTTGTTCATTGCCGGTTCCTACACCCCGTTTTGTCTGATAACCCTCAGCGACTCAGGCGGTGTCCTGCTGTGCGTTTTCGTATGGGCTGTGGCACTCGTCGGCGTCGCGTGCGAAGCATTCTGGGTGTTTCGTCCCCGATGGGTCTCGGCGGTGCTGTATCTCCTTTTAGGCTGGAGCGTCATCTGGTTTCTGCCGGCTTTGATTGAACTTTTGCCCGCTCCGGGACTGTGGCTCCTTGTTGGGGGAGGGCTCTGCTATTCCGTCGGCTGCATCTTCTATGTTCTGAAGAAGGTTCCCTACATGCATTCAATCTTTCATCTCTGGGTGTTGGCTGGGAGTGTCTGCCAGTTTCTTGCCATCGCCTTTTTCATCATGTAAGCGGTGCGTGCGAGAGCGCGCGGGCATGACAGCCCCATGGTTGCCCGAGGCGAATCGCCTGCGTTGCATGCGTGGCGTGCTTTGGGATTGCGATGCGAATGCGCATCGTTGAACCTGCTTGCAAAGGAGTGAACACCTCACATTATGGATATTGGTCTAAGCATTGCCGTCACCTTCGTGCTCGTGCTTGTCAATGGCTACTTTTCCATGTCAGAAATGGCATTGGTCAATGCGCGCCGCATGTTGTTGCAGAAGGAGGCCGAGGACGGCGACCGTCGGGCGGCGCGTGCGTTGGCGCTTGCAAGTGACTCGAGTCGTTTTTTGGCGACCATACAAGTGGCCATCACCCTGGTCGGTTTTTTTGCCTCGGCGGCGGCTGCGACCAACCTTTCTGACCCGCTTTCGGGATGGATCGCGAGCTTTGGCATCGATTGGCTCGTTTTCGCCGCCCCGGCCATCGCGCCCATTCTCATCACCCTGGTCGTGTCATACCTGAGCATCGTCGTTGGCGAGCTGGTGCCAAAGCGCATCGCCCTTGCCGATGCCGAGCGCGTCAGCAAGGCGGTTGCCGGCCCCCTGTCTGTCTTCCAGAAGCTCATTGCTCCGTTGGTCAGGTTCACTTCGGCATCGGCCGATGGGCTCTCGCGGCTTCTTCGCGTCAAGAACGCCGACGACCGGCAGAATCTGTCGGAAGATGAGATCAAATACATGGTGACCGGCAATGATGCGCTGCTTGATGACGAGAAGCGCATGATACATGACATCATTGACTTGGGTGCCATGACGGTTCGTGAGGTCATGCAGCCTCGTGTTGACATGATCTTGACAGAAGACGTGGAGACGGTTCGGCAGGCTGTGGAGCGCATGCGGGGCACCGGCTATTCGCGCCTGCCCGTCTATCATGAGGACTATGACCAGATCGTTGGAATCGTGCACTGCAAGGATCTCATGTCACCGCTGATGGATGGCAAGGAGAACGATCCGGTGGGCGATTACGCCTACGAGACGCTGTTCGTTCCCGAGACCAAGGACCTCTACCCGCTGCTGTCGGAAATGCAAACGAATAGGCAACAGATGGCCATCGTCGTTGACGAGTACGGCGGCACCGATGGTTTAATAACGGTCGAAGACATCGTCGAGGAAATTGTCGGCGAGATTGTTGACGAGACGGATTCAGAAGACAAGTATCTTTCCAAGGGATCTGACGGCACCTGGATCGCGGACGGACGTCTGCCGGTCGAGGATGCCATGGCGGCAGGGTTTCCCGTTCGCGAGTCTGATGACTACGAGACGATCGCCGGCTGGCTGTTGGACAAGGTGGACGTTGTTCCCCAGGTGGGCGATGAGTTTGATGTCAGGGGCTATCGCTTCCGCATTCAGGCGATGCGTCGCCGCCGCATTTCGAAGATTCGCGTCGAGCAGCTGCCGAATGCCTTGGACGAGGAGAGCGCAGATCGGTCCGACGGTGTTTCGGGGAATGAAACTGACGGGTGCTCTTCTGTGCTGCCGGCATGAGACGTCTCGTGCGGTTCTGAAAGGATTGAGGTGTCCCACAGGCGATTTTATCGGTCGCGAAGCGCGCTCATAGGAGGAGTGTGCGCTGGCATTGCCGACTTTTTCAACGTCGATCCCGTCATCGTGCGCATCATCGTCGTTGCCCTCACGCTTGCAACCGGCGGAGTGCTGGGATTTGCCTATCTCGCCCTGTGGATCATGCTGCCGAAGGCACCGGCTGTCTCCCGTCCGTTCGATGTGGAACCCGCGGCGGTGCATTCTGAGACGTACGGCCGGATCGACTGGACGGCGAATGGCTTTCAATGCGGCTCCCCCGACGCAAGACGCGGCGATTCGGCCGACGCTTCGGGGAATGCACATCAGTGCGCAGGGCACATGCCCCCGGTGCCGCCCCCCGGCGCCGCTCGGAACCAAGGGACCGATGCGTCTTGGAGGCCGGCATCGATGGACGAACCCACGTCGGTCGGCGAGACGTGTCCGTCGGCATCTTCGCTCCCGACTGACAGAACCCCTCCTTCGCAGCCTTCGCATGAGGAGCGCCCGCTTGCCGTGAAGACAGCCCTTTGGGTGGGCTCGCTGCTCCTCTTCTTCAGCGCCCTCGCTGTTTTGGCCAATCTCATCGAAGGAATGGCATGGTGGCGTTTCTGGCCACTGAGCTTCATGATCGCAGGCATCGTGTGCATGGTCGTTCCCAGCGAATCAGGCGGCCGTGTGTACCGGTTTGTGGGGGGCCTCGTCCTCTTCTTTTCGGGCACGACGCTGCTTGCCATGAGCGTTGACATTGTAAGCTGGAGCTCGATTGGAGTCATGCTTGCAAGCCTCTGGCCTCTGCTGTTGGCGGGAGTCGTGTCGTTTGCTCTCGGCAAGGCGTTGGGGCTTCCGTGGTGGACCTTGGCGGGGGGCCTGTGCTTCGTCGCGTTCTGCATCGTCGGTTTGGGGCTGTTTTCTCTGCCGGGCCAAACGGACGCCTTTGTCCTGACTGCCCCGTTTGGCTGGCAGCATGAATTCGCGGTTCGATAGGAGGCTGCTTTTCTTCGAGGCCTTCAGGAGATGCCGCCCAAGCCCATCTGGCTTTGTGCGTTTTTCTGATTTGTCAAGCGAACAAAACATGGAGACGATCTCCACATTTTATTGCCCTTGCCATGTGATCTGGGCTAAAATACGCAACGATACAACAGCATAGCGCCCCTCGGCAGCAAACCCCCGCTTACAACTCACCACGCTGTCACCGCTTCGGCGGGATGGCTTTGTGCTGCGAAAACGAAAGGTTAACGACAATTTGGCCGTGAAACGATATAAACAGCGGAAATCTAGCTTGGCTGCGAAGATCATCGCCGTCGGCTGCACGTCATTTGTGCTCGCCGGCTGCATTGGCTTCGGGATCGCCTCCGCTGGGGGCGGCGTGTCGTCCGATGCCGAGGCATTTGGCATCGACGCTGGGCAGTCAACCTCTTCCGCAAAAGCCGATGTTTCTTCGGAGAGCTCTGACGGCGAGGCTCGTGAGTCCACCGTGCTGACGAGCACCGCTTCGCGCGACATCTCCAAAGGCATTGAAGCGATCGAAAGCCAGGAGCAGGCTGCTCGCCGCGCGGCTGAGGAGGCTCAGCGTGCGGAGGAATCTGCCCGTATCGCCGCCGCTGAGACGGCCAAGGAGCAGCAGCAGGCGGCCGCCGCCCAAGAGTCAGCGGCTTCCGCCTTGGCCTCTCTCTCCGATGTCGATTGGAGCGTGGGCAAAGACGCGTTTGTGGCTGAATGGGGCTCGCGCATCGACTCCTATCTCGCTGGATCGCCGCTTGCAGGGCAAGGTGCGGCGTTTGCGGTTGCCGCATGGAGCAACGGGGTTGATCCCCGCTGGTCTCCTGCCATAGCGAACACCGAAAGCTCAAAGGGCACCCATTGCTTCCTGCCCTACAACGCATGGGGATGGGGCTCGACGGGTTGGAGCAGTTGGGGAGAGGCCATCAATGCCCATGTGGCGGGTCTCGCTGCCGGCTATGGCTACTCGCTCACCTATTCCTTTGCTGCCAAGTACTGTCCTCCCAACGCCGATCACTGGTTCAGCGCAACCCTCAATCAGATGAAGCTGATCTAGGGAAACGCCGATTAGCTCGGCACGCCGTCCAGCCGACCCGTTTCCCGCTGGATAGGCTCGGAAATCCTCGACGTGCCCCCAGCCTGCCTGCGGTTTCTTCGCCCGCCCAGCAAGAGACGCGCTCGCCCGGTCGACGACCTCGCTTTAATCGGCGCTTCTTTAGAGGAGGTCTGATTGACTCGGCAGGCAGTCTCGCCGTCGGCCTCCCTTCAGTCAGCGCTTCCTCTGCAACAGCGCCACCTTCGGGTGGCGTTGTCATTTGGCTGTCGTTCATGCGCTTCTCTCCCGGGTGGGTGATGCTTGCGGTATGCTGAGCCCTGAGGGAAATGGCATGCGCTTCACGAAAGGAATCCCATGAGCAATGTGATCGTGGTCGGATGCGGGCGTGTTGGATCGCAACTTGCCAGCATGCTGTCCGACAATGGCGGCAACGTGTGCGTGATCGACCGCAACGCCGATGCCTTTGCGAATCTTGGGCGCAATTTCAACGGTTCCACCGTGCAGGGCGTGGGGTTCGATGAGGAGACCCTCCTGAAGGCGGGCGTCGAGGACTGTGACGTCGTTGCTGCTGTGACCCAGTTCGACAATACGAATCTCATGGTTGCCGAGGTGGGCAGCCGGTTGTTCGGCGTTCCCCATGTCATTGCCCGCTTGTACAACCCGGATCACGAGCGTGCCTATATGCAGCTTGGCATCGATTACGTTTGCGGCACCTCGCTGGTTGCTGAGGACGTGTTCAGCAAAATCGTTTCTGGGCATGGCGCGCATCTGGACACGTTCGGAGAGTTCGAAGTGTTGCGCTTTTCTCTTGACTTGAGTTCCACGGAGAAGAGCACGATACGCGTGGCGGATCTGGAACGTGATCACGACATCCGCATCGTCGCTTTTGAGCGTGGCGACGGATCCGCAAGCTCAATTCCCACGCGCGAGTCCATCCTGTACCAGGGCGACTCGATTCTTGCGTGTGTCCGGCATGAGCTTATCGAGCAGTTCTCCCGTTACATTCAGGATTAGGAGCAGCCATGTACATCGTCATCGCCGGAGGCGGCAAAATTGGAGAGTATCTTGCCTCGGTGCTTTTGCAGAGCGGCAACGATGTGGCGCTCATCGAAGAGAGCCTGCAGACGGCAGACCGCCTGTCGGCCGCCCTTCAAGGTCGCTATCTCGTCATCCATGGCGATGGATGTGATTCGAAGTATCAGGAGGATGCCGGCATTCGGAAGGCCGACGTGTTTGTGGCGACCACGGGACAAGACGATGACAACCTGGTGTCCTGCGAGATTGCCCAGCGCGTCTTCAATGTGCCGCGCTGCATCGCTCGTGTGAACAACCCCAAGAACCTGCGTATTTTTCGCGAAGTGGGCATCGAGTGCGTGTCATCCACGACGCTCATCGCGAACCTCATTGAGGAAGAGGCATTGCTGGGAAGCGTTTCGGTGGCATCATCGTTGACTCATGGCAACGTTCTGCTGACGGAGATCGTTGTTCCCCGCATGCGCTATCATGCCAACGACGCCGGCGTGTTGGCATCGACCATCCCCATGCCCGACAACAGTTTGATCGCGGCTGTGGCAACCAAGGACGATGTGCAGGTCATGAATGAGGACACGGTTCTCTTTCCCGGCGACAAGGCAATCGTCGTGGCGGATAACGTCGTTCTTGACGAGGTGCGCGCGATCTTCAAGGGCCTGTGATTCGGCTGCCGAGCTGAGGGTGTCTCCCTTCCCTTGTCGTCGGAGACCGCAACGGTCGGAACTCGATGCTCGAAAGGCCGCTCTGGCCAAAGGCTCGACTGAGAGAGGTTCCTGGCCTTCCCCCGCAAACGACCTCCTTTTCGCTTTCAAAAGGACGCCTATTCCTTCGGAAGCCTTTCATGTCTTTCTGAACAGGTTTGTCGCAAAGAGAGGAAAGCCGAAGTCGAAGGATCGGCCTTCGCGTCGAAATTATGTCCAAAAATGCGTTTTCTCCGGGGCGCTTTCCGTGAAAAGAAGCCCAGGCTGTTTTCCGTCCTGTATGATGGAGGCGATAGAGAGGTGCCGAAAACTCGGTGGCTGCTCGAAGACGGCGGCCGCTCGCATGCGGCGCACGGCAAGAGGCGAAAGGCAGAAGCGTGATCAATCGCTACACGCGCCCGGCTATGGGTGCCATCTGGGATCTTGAAAACAAGTTCTCCATCTGGAAAGAGATCGAGGTTCTTGCCTGTGAGGCGCAGGCTGAGCTGGGGGAGTCGGGCATCACCAAAGAAGAGGCGGCTTGGATTCGCGCGCATGCGAATTTCACGGTGGAGCGCATCGACGAGATCGAGAAGGTGACGAACCACGACGTCATCGCCTTTACCACGAGCATGGCCGAATACATCGACGCCGACGTTCCCGAAGATGCCGAGCCGCCGAGCCGTTGGGTGCATTACGGGATGACGTCTTCCGACTTGGGAGATACCGCCCTGTCTTATCAGATAACACAGGCGATCGATATCATCCTTGCCGACATCGCCCAGTTGGGCGAGACGTGCAAGCGTCGTGCGTTTGAGCTCCAGAACACGCTCTGCGTTGGCCGGACGCACGGCATCCATGCGGAACCCATGACCTTCGGCATGAAGTTCGGCAGCTGGGCCTGGGCTCTCAAGCGTGCGCAGACGCGCATGGAGGAAGCTCGCAAAGTGGCGGCGGTCGGCGCACTGTCGGGTGCCGTGGGAACATATTCGAGCATCGATCCCTTTGTGGAGCACTACGTGTGCGAGCAACTGGGCCTCGCTCCGGACCCCCTGTCCACGCAAGTGCTCGCTCGCGATCGTCATGCCCAGGTCATGGCTGGTCTTGCGGTGACGGCCTCCACTCTGGAATCCATCGCGACCCAGGTGCGCCTGCTTCAGCAGTCTGATGTCATCGAGGCCGAGGAGCCGTTCGCGAAAGGGCAGAAGGGCAGCTCGGCCATGCCGCATAAGCGCAATCCCATCACGGCGGAGCGCGTTTGCGGGCTGGCTCGTGTGGTGAAGGGCAATGCACAGGTTGCCTTCGATGACGTGGCGCTTTGGTATGAGCGTGACATCTCGCACTCCGGCGCAGAGCGCGTGGCGCTGGCCGACAGCTTCATCGCGCTGGATTACATGTTTGGCAAGATGCAGTGGATGCTTGACGGCCTGCAGGTGTATCCCGCCAAAATGGAGCATAACCTTTGGAGGACTCGTGGACTCATCTTCTCCTCGAAGGTGTTGCTTGCGCTTGTGGACACGGGCATCAGCCGCGAGGATGCTTATGTCATCGTTCAGCGCAATGCGATGAAGGTCTGGGAAGACATCCAGAATGCTGTCGAGGGCTCGACCTTCCGTGAGAACTTGGAATCGGATCCGGAGGCAGGATTGTCCAGAGAGGTTCTCGACGAGATATTCGATCCTTGGGATTTTCTCACCCGCAAGGATGTCGTGTTCGAACGCTTGGAGAGCCTCGCGTTCTGAGCGGTGAGACGTTCCGTCAGGACGTAGCGAACAGACAGGCCGGTCCTCAGGTGCTTGGGGACCGGCCTTCATTGTTCGGGAGGCCAGACCGCCCCGTTCGCCTCGCAGTCCGCTCTCCATCCTGTCGGCCCGATTCGCGGCGATGGAACCCACAGGCAACCCCACACGCCAGCCTTTTCAGGAGCCCATCGGCGTCTTCTAAGGAACATCATCGGGACTCCTTGTCGCCTTCGGATCAGGCGGGGTTCCTCCTGCGGACTGAGTGGGAGCGTGCGCCTTCTTCGGGCCAGCATGGCGCTTTCAGGCTCATCGAAGATTGCCTTCCGAATCGTGGGAGGATCGATTGGGGAGATCTTGATGGTCTGACAGCCCTGACGGCGAACCATCCGCGAGGTTTTCCTCAGTCATCCTTCAGCACGGAAAGGGAACAGATGTTTCACGTGAAACATCGAGCCTGTCTCTTTGCCACCCGGCGTCCCTGCCATCCAGTGCCCTCCTCTTTCTTGCCGCTCCCGCCTACGCAATGCCCTTCCGCTCGGAGGCACGGGCTCACGGGCCTCTTTTCACAACCCGACTGCCGAGCGCTCTGCTTCCCGGTGTCGGGTCTTTCCACTCGTCGGCGTTGTATCACGTCTTATCATTGCTTAAATCCTATAATAACGATAGATAAATAATAGACATACTCAAATACTAGGTTATATACTATGGTCGCTTACTTTTTATAGGGCGCCGGCACATGGTGCGGGCGAAAGGCGGGATGAGGAGGAAGCTCAATGGGTGATATCAGGGACAAGGTGAGGGAATACTATGGCACGGTGGTGAAGTCCTCGGCGGACTTGAAGACCGGAGTGTGCTGCTGCTCAAGCGCTCCCCGGAACGTTAGGCCGATCTTGGATGAGCTTCCTGACGAGGTAAAAGACCGTTTTTATGGGTGCGGGTCTCCGTTGCCTCCCCTGCTTGAGGGGTGTACGGTGCTTGACCTTGGATGTGGGACGGGAAGAGATGTGTTCGTGGCATCGAAGCTGGTTGGGCCGAACGGTCGCGTCATCGGAATCGACATGACTGACGAGCAGCTCGAGGTTGGAAAAAGATACCGGGACGAGGTTGCCAAGACCTTTGGGTATGATCATTCGAACGTCGAGTTCAAGCGGGGGTACATCGAGGATCTCGCTTCGCTGGGGATAGAGGACTCATCCATTGACGTGGTCATCTCGAATTGCGTCATCAATTTGTCGCCCTTCAAGGAACAGGTGTTTTCCGAGATCTATCGCGTGCTCAAAGAGGGTGGCGAACTCTATTTCTCGGATGTCTTCGCCGACCGTCGGTTGCCCGAGGAACTGTCGAATGATCCCGTGTTGAGGGGCGAGTGCTTGGGCGGCGCGATGTACGTCGAGGACTTCCGGCGCATGATGAGAAAGATAGGGTGGGAAGACTTCCGCTACATGTCAACCCATGTGTCAAGCATCGACAATGACGAGATTGCCGAGAAGGTGGACGGCATCACGTTTTTCTCTCGCACGGTCCGCGCGTTCAAGCTGGCGGCGCTTGAGGACCTCTGCGAGCAGTACGACCAGGTGGCTACCTATCTTGGAACGATTCCTGGCCAGGAGCAGTTTTTTGACCTGGATGACCACCACCGCTTCTTCACCGATGAGCCAATGGAGGTGTGTGGCAACTCGTGTGCCATGGTCCAAGAGACGCGTTTTGGGAAATGCTTTTCCATCGAAGGTGATAGGTCGGTCCACAAAGGACCGTTTCCCGGCTGTGGCAACATCCCGTATGCCGCCGATGGCGACGACTGCGGATGCTCGTCAGGTTGCTGCTGACGTTCCTGGAAGGTGCCATGCGTGGTCGACTGCGTGGCCGGCTTTCAGTCGCCGCAGTGCGCCACGAAAAAACAAGGAGGAAGAAGCGAAAGCTGTCAAGTTGATGACGGGGGAGTTCATCGGGACGTTCATGATGTGCTTCTTCGGTATTGGGGCGGTTGCGGTGGCCTCGCTTTTTGGGGCGATGAACGGTCCTTTTCAAGTAGGGATGATCTGGGGCATCACGATTGCCATCGCAATCTATGTCACCCGTCACCTGTCCGGAGCCCATTTCAACCCTGCCGTGTCTTTGGCCATGGTCGTGTCCGGACGCATGCCGCTGCGCGAGTTGCCGGCCTACCTTGCCGGACAGTTTGCGGGCGCGTTCGTTCCAGGTCTCACCCTGTGGGGCCTGTTTGCTGACTCGGTTGCGAAATGGCTTGTTGACAATGGAGCGACCATGGCGGTCAAAAGTGCCGCTTCGAGCATTTGGTGCGAGGTTTTTCCGAACACCAGCTTGGGGGTGGTGACCCCAGCCGTTGGTGCTTTCGCCGAAGGTCTGGGCGTGTTCATCCTCGTGCTCGTCATCTTCTCGCTCACCGAGACCGAAAACACCGGTCGACCATCCAGCATGCTGGCTCCGCTGTTCATCGGTCTGACCATCACCATCATCATCGGTACGGTCGGACCGCTGACCAACGCCGGCTTGAATCCAGCCCGCGACCTTGGCCCCCGGTTGGTTGGCTTTATGGTTGGATTTAGCGATCTGGCATTTTCTTGGGATATTCTTCTCGTCTATACCGTGGGCCCGCTCATTGGCGGCACGCTCGCGGCATTTGCCTACACCAGGCTTATCTCTCCCCTGCATCAGAAATGCGTCAATGAGGGAGAGACGGCCTGCGTTCCCTCAAGCAGGATGTGCAAAAGCCCTGCTGCCGCTTCGTGTGACAAACTGCTCAACCAGGAGATTGCAGATTTTGAACGCTGCTTGTAGGGTCGCTTGACCGGATGCCGGCCGCGCTGATGCAGCCTCGAACGTGCGGGGCTGGCTACGCGGCCGGCATCCAGACCCTCACCCGGCAGCACTTAACCGCTTCGCCGCCGAGAGGCTGATGGTCTACGTTTGTGAAGGTCACCGCCCTGTCGCCGGTGCCGGTCGATGCCAGGTAATCCCCGTAGGTGTCCGATCCGTCGGGCACGTCAAGCGCAGCGTAGTTGCTGGCGTCGAGGTCGATGGCGCATACCGATCCGGTCGACTTCACCATGAGGAAGCCACCACACCAAGCGGGCGGGGCTGAGGGAGTGCGGGCGAAGCGGAACCAAGGTGCGCCGCTGTAGTTCCCCTCGGTGACGGGTGAGGCGGGCGTGTAGGTTCCGAGGTTCGCGATGCCGCCGCCGTAATTGTAGACGGCATCAAAGGAGAACATGAATCCAGTCGCTCCATAACCTGCCTCCAGGGGCTTCATCGACTGAGGAAGCACCAGGGAGTCCAGGACGGAGGCCGACTTTGCGTCGAGGAGCGTGAGCTGGTAGTTCACGGAGGAGGCGTCGGCGCGCGGCGTGATGACGACCGAGGTGGCGAGCGCATAGGGGGACGTTGCCATGCGGCCGCGTGACGAGTACACAGTTTCGCTTGATTCGGACCCGAATGACGCCCGCTTGAGCAGTGATTCCTCGGACCGTTTCGCTCCGTCGCTGCGAGGGAGAACTTGCCAGAACGCATGGCTTTGCGTGGCGGCGATGGTCGGCGTCTCCCAATCCTCGTCGCCTTCGTCCACGAGCGCGGGGGTGCCCAGAGACATCCCGTCGGCACGGGCGGTGTAGATGCGCCACACACCGTCAAGGATGTCCGCTTCGGTCCAGATGACCCCACCTTCGACGGCACGCACGTCATATATCTCAAACCCATCGTCCTGCCCGACGGCCTGCTCGAGGACGATGGGGCAGTTCCCGCTGGAAAGAGAAAGCAATCCCACTTGAGCGAGGGGCTTGGCGCTGGCCTCGTTCGGTATGAGGCAAGCGGCGATTGCGTCATCGCTGGACCAGACCAGGGTCCCGTAAGGAAGTTCGAAGTCACCCACCAGGGAAAGCCGCTCTTCGGCATTTTCTATGAGGCTGAAAGCGGCGGAATCATCGGAAGAGAGCACGGACTCTTCGGGAACCTCGAGAACCGTCACTTCTTCTTTTGTGCTCTGTGTTTGTTGGGCAAGGGCGCTTGCCCCGCCCACGGTGACGGCGAGGGCCCCAACGCCGAGGGCGCCGTACAGGAAGTGGCGTCGGGTGATGAGCGTCTCTCTGCCGTTGAGGGAGCGCTTGCCGATTGCCCTGCCATCCATCGGTGCGGCATGTCCGCCCCGACTGCTGCCGCCCGCATGAAGCTGACCGCTCTGTCTCGGGCTGTACCTGCTGGCACGGCGTTGGGCGGCTGTGTTGCGCCGCGTGTGGTTCGCATGTGTCGATCTCCTCGTTGGCATGGTGTTTATTGTGTCATTTCACGCACGGGTCCAGGTGGTCTTGGCGCTAATTGCTACAATAAATGCAAACACGCTGTATGCTCGGATCAAAGACGTGGAGATGATGCGAACTGCGTGGGATCCGGGAAAGCGACGAGCTTGAGGAGTGATCCATGAGCAACGAAACACGACGAATTCTGTTGGTTGAAGACGAAAAGGCCATTCGCGATGCCGTGACGGCCTACCTTGAACGTGAGAACTATTGGGTGACGGCGGTGGGAGATGGCCAAGAGGCTTTGGAGGAGTTTTCCAAGCATCACTTTGACTTGGTTATCCTTGACCTCATGTTGCCCCGTGTCCCGGGTGAGCGTGTTTGCCGCGCCATTCGCGACAACTCGGATGTGCCCATCATCATGCTGACGGCGAAGGGGGAAGTGGAGGACCGCATCATCGGTCTTGAATTGGGCGCCGACGATTACCTGGTGAAACCTTTCAGCCCGCGCGAGCTTGTCGCCCGCGCCCGCGCTCTCCTGCGTCGCGTGCATGCCGATTCAGAGCCTCAGCGCGAGGTGTTGGAGTTCGGCGAGTTGACCATTGACGTGTCGGGCCATAAAGTGCTCGTCAACGGCGAGGAAATCGATCTCACGGCGAGTGAGTTCAAACTGCTCACCACGCTTTCGCGCTATCCTGGTCGCGTGTATTCGCGCATGGAGTTGGTGGAAAAGGTCTTGGGTTATGATTTCGAGGGCTATGAGCGCACCATCGATTCCCATGTGAAGAATCTGAGAGCGAAGATCGGCGACAATCCGCGCAATCCGAAATGGCTCCACACGGTGCATGGAGTGGGCTATCGCTTCGAAGATCCGACGAAAACATCCCAGTAGCCTCTCGTGGTGGACGACCTTAACGAACAGTCCGTTCAGGCTGAGGAGCAAGAGCCGTCTTACGGCAGAGCGGAGAACTCCTCCGAACGCGTCACTGTGGATGCGTCGACGTCAGGCTCTATCCCCTTGCCGGGCATCGGCGACGAGGAGGGAAGCGCAAGCAGGCTCAAGCGCTTCCGCTGGAACAACTTCACCTATACGACACGGGTCACGGCCGCCTTTGCCTTCATTGCGGCCATGACCGCCCTCGTGGCCATTGGCGTGCTGTCTTTCGTGTGGGAACAGCACTTTCAGACCTATACGCAGGAAAACATGCGTTCCTTGGCCGAGTCGACCGCTGAGCGGATTGAGACCATCTACAACAGGACCGGAACGCTCGACGATCCCCAAGTTGTGGCAACCGCGCAATACGCTCAAAGCCTGAGCAAGGGCGCCGGCATCATGGTGGTTGACAACAAGGACAACAAGACCATCTACGACTCATCGAATCCCAAGTACGATGAAAGCGCCGATGGCAAAAACGAAGGCGAAGTGCCGAAGAATGGCGTCGACGTGTCCCTTGCGCCTTCCAGCTCTTCGGGCAACCAGATCGTGACCGCGAAGATCATTTCGTCTGAAGACATTGCAGTCGGCTCCGTGCGCGTGTGGGTGTATGGCTCTGACGCCCTTTTGCGCGCCTCGGACGAGGAATTTCGCAATAACTCTTACCAAGCCATGATCTTTGCCACGGTGTTGGCCATCGTCCTTGCGTCGCTCATCGGCTTCCTGTTCGCACGGAATCTCGTCAGTCCCATCAACCGCATGACGACGACGGCAAAGGCCATCAAGGAAGGCGATCTTGCTGCGCGTACCCGGTTGCACGGTGACGACGAGATTGCGCGCCTGGGAGAGACGTTCGATGCGATGGCTGATTCGGTTGAGCGCGACCGCAAGCTCGAACGCCGTTTGACGACCGACGTTGCGCATGAGCTGCGCACGCCGCTCATGGCCATCCAGTCCACAGTCGAAGCCATGGTCGATGGCGTGTTCGAGGCGGATGAAGAGCGTCTCGAGACGGTGAATTCCGAGGTGCAGCGCTTGAGCCGTCTGGTTGACGCCATCCTGAAGCTTTCCCGCCTGGAGAACCGATCGACTCCCATGAAGGAGGAGATCGTCGATGTGGGCCGGCTCATCTCAAGCATCGTCGCCACGCATGAGGCGTTTGTCGCCGACTCTGGCCTGACGCTGTCTTACGAGATGGAGAGAGGCGTGTGCGTCCGCGGCGATGCGGACATGATTCGCCAGGCCACCGCGAATCTCATCTCGAACGCCGTCCGCTACACGCCCGAGGGAGGGCACATCACGGTGCAGGTCAAGCGCGGCGACATCATGGCGTCCATCGTGGTGCAGGACACGGGCATCGGCCTCTCGCCCGATGAGGCAAAGATGGTCTTCTCCCGGTTTTGGCGTGCGGATGCTGGTCGCACCCGTGAAAGCGGGGGTTTGGGCATTGGGCTGTCGGTGGTGAAGGAGATCGTCGACCGCCATGGCGGCTGGGTGCAGGTCGAGGGCCGCAAAGGCGAAGGAGCGTGCTTCACGATTCACCTTCCCTTGTATGACGAGAGCAGGCAGCGTGGCAAAGAGCGCGGTCAGCAGCAGAAGCAGTACAAGGCCCAGCAGAAGGCGCAAAAAACTCGCGCTAAGTCGCACAAGGACCAGAAATAGACGATAATAGGGCGCGCCGACCGAAGAGCGGCACGCTTCGCGAGCAACACGGGCCCGCGGCAGGAGAAAGGTGAAAGGACCAGCATGACCGGAATCGACATCAAACCCGACGCTCAGGGAAAAGTACGCGATCTGTACGATCTGGGCGACAGGCTGCTGCTCGTGGCAACCGACCGCATTTCAGCGTTCGACTATATCCTCGAGGACCAAATACCCCATAAAGGCGCGGTGCTCACGCAGCTTTCGTGTTTCTGGTTCGAACTGCTCGGCGACGTGGTGGAGAATCATCTCATCTCAGCCGATGTGGCCGACCTTCCCGAGAGGTTCATGCCTTACGCTGATTACCTGCGCGGCCGTTTCATGTTGGTCAAAAAGGCAGACATGTTTCCGCTCGAGTGCATCGTGCGTGGCTATCTGGCCGGCAGCGGGCTTAAGGAGTACCAGAAGCAGGGAACGGTATGCGGCGTCAGCCTTCCTGCAGGTCTGGTGAACTCCTCCAAGCTTCCGGAACCTATCTACACGCCTTCAACGAAAGCTGCGATCGGGGACCACGACGAGAACATCAGCTTTGAGCAAACCGTCGGCCTCATTGGAGAAGAGGATGCGACGCAGGTGCGCGACCTCGCGATCGCCGTGTATTCGAAAGCGCGGGACCATGCGGCGAAACAGGGAATCATCATTGCCGACACCAAATTCGAGTTCGGCCGACTTGACGGAAAGATCATCCTCGCCGACGAGGTGCTGACGCCCGACTCATCTCGTTTCTGGCCGGGGGATGCGTATGAAGAAGGCAAGGATCAGCCAAGTTTCGACAAGCAGTTCGTTCGCGATTGGCTGAACGCCCACTGGGATCGCACCGGTAACCCGCCGCGCTTGCCCCAGGACGTCATAGAAAAGACGAGCGAGAAATATGTCCAGGCCTACGAGAAGATAACTGGCAGGAAGTTCGTTCCGTCCGCCTAACGGACCGGAACTGTTTGACGCTGTGGCATGCCGAGACGACCCGTTGCCG
Source organism: Actinomycetes bacterium (assembly GCA_023429565.1). Lineage (GTDB taxonomy): Bacteria > Actinomycetota > Coriobacteriia > Coriobacteriales > Eggerthellaceae > JAEWQO01. The sequence goes on along the minus strand of JAEZDJ010000109.1, from coordinate 26,357 downwards.
TTTGCCTTGCTCATGCGCGAAGCGCGCTACGCAAAATCTCGTGGCATTCGGAGATGTCTCGGCATCCTTCGCTGACTTCGCTGGACCGGTGAGCCAAACAACAAGGAGCAAGAAGCGCTATGACCCAACGCAATCCCATGAATGATCGCTACCAGAGTGAAGAGCATCGTGGCACGACGCGCAAGAGCGCGGCATCCGCCAAGCCCAAGACGAAGGCGGCGGCATCCGTTCGCGTGCAGCCCAAGGAGAAGACCAAGCAGCAGAAACGGGCAGACAAAAAGGTTGTCCGCCAAAAGCAGACCGATCTCGACCGTAAATACTACAATCCGCCGACGGCGCAATACAAGCGGCTGCGAAAGATGTGGTGGGGCCTGTTGATTGGCGCCATCGTCATGACGGCGATCTCGTGGTTCGCGCGGTCGCTGTTCCCCGAACCGGTGACCTACGTGACGTTGGGCTTGGCCTATCTGTGCATCATCGGAGCGCTCTACGTTGACTTTTCCAAGATCCGCAAGGTCCGCCGGGCGTATCAGGAGGAGATGGAGGCTGGAAAGTCCAAAGAGCAGCGTGCGCTTGAGAAGCAGCAGAAGGCCGAACAGCGAGAGCTGAAGAAGGAGGCGGAGCAGAAATACGAGGCGGCCAAAACCGAAGAAACGTCTTCAAAGGGGCGTGGCTTGTTTGGCACGGGGTTCCGTCTGCCCAGTTTTTCGCGAGATTCGTCTGACAAGCAGGAGTCTGTCGAGTCACCCGATTCCTCCGATCAGCCCGAAGAGAAAAACGAGGTGTTCGCCCGCGCGAAGGCGAGCGCTCAAAACGCTTCCAAAGCCACGCACGATGCCGACGAGAACACTTCCCGCAAATCCACGAAGTAAGGTAGAAACACATGGTTTCCCGCGTCTATGTTGAGAAGAGGCCCGGTTTCGACGGGGAGGCTCAGCAGCTCGCACGTGAGCTGCGCGATATCTTGGGCATCGAGGGACTCAAAAGCCTTCGCCTGATAAATCGCTATGACGTGGAAGGAGTGAGCGAAGACCTGTTCGCGCGTTGCGTGCCCACCGTGTTCAGCGAGCCGCCGTCGGACAACGTCACGTTCGAGCTCCCTTCTGTGGGGGACGCATGCGTGTTCGCGGCGGAATATCTTCCCGGGCAGTTCGACCAGCGTGCCGATTCGGCAAGCGAGTGCGTGCAACTGATCAGCCAAGGCGAGCGCCCGCAGGTGCGCAGTGCAAGGGTGTATCTGCTCGAGGGCGATCTGTCGGATGGGGACATCTCGGCCATCAAGCGCTACGTCATCAATCCCGTCGAGGCGCGCGAAGCCTCCCTTGCCGAGCGTCAGACGCTCAAGATGAGTTTTCCTCAGCCAGATCCCGTTGAACGGGTGAGGGGGTTCCTCGATTTCGACGAAGCGCAACTGGCCTCCTTCATCGAGGAACGTGGCTTGGCCATGGATCTGGCAGACATCCTGTTCTGCCAGAAATATTTTGCCGAAGAAGGGCGCAATCCCACCATCACCGAGATCAAGATGATCGACACCTACTGGTCCGACCATTGCCGGCACACCACGTTCGGAACCGTTCTGGAAAATGTCGACATTCAGGACGAGGCTGTCAAGGCGGCGTTTGAGCAGTATCGCGCGATGCGCCACGACCTGGGCCGTGACGATAAGCCCCTGTGCCTCATGGACATGGGAACCATCGGCGCCCGCTATTTGAAAAAGAAGGGCATTCTCAAGAATCTTGACGAATCGGACGAGATCAATGCCTGCACGGTTAAGGTGAAATGCGACGTTGACGGAGAGGGGCAGGACTGGCTCTATCTGTTCAAGAACGAGACCCACAACCATCCCACCGAAATTGAACCGTTTGGCGGCGCGGCGACCTGTTTAGGCGGTGCCATCCGCGACCCTCTTTCGGGCCGAAGCTATGTCTATCAGGCCATGCGTGTGACCGGCGCAGCCAATCCGCTTGCTCCCGTGTCAGACACGTTGCCCGGCAAGCTGCCTCAGCGCACGTTGGTGACCACAGCTGCTGCGGGCTATTCGTCGTACGGCAACCAGATCGGCCTTGCAACCGGTCAGGTGAACGAGCTCTACCACCCCGGCTATGCGGCAAAGCGCATGGAGATCGGGGCGGTCGTGGGTGCCACGCCGGCCGACCACGTTCGTCGTGAGACGCCTGCACCGGGCGACGTGATTGTGCTGTTGGGAGGACGCACCGGTCGCGACGGCATCGGTGGCGCGACGGGGTCCTCAAAGGCGCATAGCATGGAGAGCCTGGAGTCTTGCGGAGCCGAGGTGCAGAAGGGAAACGCTCCTGTCGAGCGAAAGATACAGCGCCTGTTCCGGCGCAAGGACGCATGCGAGCTCATCAAGCGCTGCAACGACTTCGGAGCTGGTGGCGTGTCTGTCGCTGTGGGAGAACTTGCCGATGGGCTTCTCATCGACCTGGACTCCGTTCCCAAGAAATATGACGGTCTCGACGGCACTGAGCTTGCCCTTTCGGAGAGCCAGGAGCGCATGGCCGTGGCTCTGGCGCCGGAAGACGTGGAGCGATTTGTCGGCTACGCCCACGAGGAGAATCTGGAAGCCACTCCCATCGCACGGGTCACGGAGGAAATGCGAGTCCGCATGGTGTGGAATGGCGAGACCATCGTGGACGTTGACCGGGAATTCCTCTCATCCAATGGAGCACCGAAACACCAGGACGTTCGAATTGTCGAGGGCACGGACTATGAGCGGACGTGGCCGGGGGCATCTTTGGACGAGAAGATGCGTTCTCTGGTGACCGATCTCAACGTGTGTTCGAACAAGGGACTCTCGGAGCGCTTTGATTCCACCATCGGAGCGTCAACGGTGCTCATGCCTTTTGGCGGGAGGCATCAGCTGACTCCGGCGCTTGCCATGGTGGCCAAGCTGCCCGTGAAAGGCGAGACTACCACCTGCAGCGGCATGGCTTGGGGATTCAACCCTTACCTGAGCGAATCCGATCAGTTTGTCGGAGCGTACGTGGCTGTGGTGGAAAGCGTGGCGCGGCTTGCGGCCACGGGCTTCAAGCGTGCGGACATGTATCTCACCTTCCAGGAGTATTTCGAACGCCTGCGCGATGAGCCGGAACGTTGGGGCAAACCGGCCGCCGCGGTCCTGGGCGCGCTCATGGCACAGGTTGACTTAGGCATTGGGTCCATTGGTGGCAAGGATTCAATGAGCGGGAGTTTTGAAGACCTTGACGTCCCTCCGACCCTGGTGAGCTTTGCAACGGCCGTCGGACCCGTCGATCGCGTGACGTCTCCTGAGTTCAAGCAGGCAGGAAGCAACGTCATCCGCATTGCCCCACGCCGCTATGAGGGAGTGGTTCCCGATGCCGCAGGGCTTGTGGAGGCGCTCGACGCCGTGGAACGCCTCGTGGGCGACGGAGCGGCTCGGGCGGTGTCCACGCCCGGTTATGGCTGTTCGGCCGAAGCGCTGTTCAAGATGTGCGTGGGGAACGGCATCGGCTTCGAGGCTGCCGAGGGCAGGGGAATCGAGGAGCTGTTCGCTCCCGCATACGGCAGTTTCTTTGTGGAACTTGCCGATGGCGTGAAGCTTCCCGCTTCGACCGAATCCCTCTGCGTGGATGAAGTGGGCTGCACGGTGGCCAGCTATGCTTTCGCCGTCGAGGGGCAGTGCGTTGACCTCGCCGGCCTCCAGGAGGCTTGGGAGGGCGAGCTTGAACCGGTGTTCCCGTATCGCCAGACCGGCGACGAGGTTGAAACGGTCAGTTTCACTGAGGGATTCCCACTCGTCTATAATGGCGTGGTGGCGCATCCTCGTGTCGTTATCCCGGTTTTTCCTGGCACCAACTGCGAATATGATTCAGCCCGTGCTTTTGAAAAGGCGGGTGCCGTGGTCGAGACTTTCATCGTCAACAACCTTTCTCCCGATGCGGTGGCCGAGAGTGCGGGCCTGTTGGCCAAGGCGATCAGGAACAGTCAGATTGTCATGTTGCCCGGCGGTTTTTCCGGCGGCGACGAACCTGACGGCTCAGCCAAGTTCATCACGGCATTCTTCCGGTCTCCCGTGGTGACCGAAGCCGTGCGCGACCTGCTGCAGCATCGTGACGGGCTCATGCTGGGGATCTGCAATGGATTCCAGGCGTTGGTGAAGTTGGGACTCGTGCCCTATGGAGATATACGCCCTTTGGACGAGGAATGTCCCACGCTCACCTTTAACACCCTTGGCCGCCACCAGAGCCGTCTTGTGCGTACCCGCGTCTCATCCGGCTTGTCGCCCTGGTTCAGCCAGTCTGCGGTCGGCGATGTCCACACGGTGGCAATCAGTCATGGAGAAGGCCGGTTTGTCGCTTCGCCCTCCCTGCTTGATCAGCTGAAAGCCGGCGGGCAGATCGCGACGCAGTATGTCGACGCGCAGGGCGTGCCTTCGATGGGATTGGATGTGAATCCTAATGGGTCGATGCTGGCCATCGAGGGCATCACGAGTCCCGATGGGCGTATTCTGGGCAAGATGGGACACAGTGAACGCCGTGGCGCAGGTTTGTATCAGAACGTCTCCGGAGATCGCTGGCAGCCCTTGTTCGAGAGCGGCGTGGGGTATTTCGCAGGCTAGCCCTGCGCGGAACCCCTCATGAAGGACTTCCCTAGGCGCTGAGGCCGCTTTCGCGTTCGAACAGCGCGATGATTTCAGCACGGTTGTGGGTGTCGCATTTGCGATAGATGTTCCGCAGATGCGACTTCACCGTGGACTCAGAGATGAAAAGCGCGTTTTCAATATATTTCAAGCCGTGTCCGGTGATCCAGAGCGCGAGCACCTCATGCTCGCGTGGAGAGAGATCATGGGCGGCGGCGAATGCGTCGAGCGGGTCGATGGCGGCATCGCCCTTCTGGGCAGCCGTGCTGAGCACGTCGTAGCCCCGGGCAGCCGTGCGGGGGCCTGAAGGAGCGTCATTTGACTTTGCGCGTGGCTGCTGTTCTTCTTCGTCGTCTTCAAAATCGATGTCCAACACCAAGCTGCCCTCGCTGAAGGCAAAGCCAACCGCGACGAGGATCAGCATGATGGCCACGAGGTAGAACGTCTCAATATGTGACGCGAACAGGGGAGAGAGCGTTTGCCCAGCCGTGTTCCCCACGCATTCGGCAATCCATCCAATGGCGAAAACGAGATGGGGCTTCACGGGAGTTTTCTTTGCCCAGAGAGCCAAAACAACCCACATCATGACATCGGCGACGATGTTTGCGTAGAAGACGAGCGAGGCCGAGATGCCGATGGAAAGCATGAGTAGGAAAACCCCTGCTGCAAAGGCGGACAGCAGAATCTTGTAAAGGATCGAAGGGTCGATCTGGCGCTGTGCGAGAAGGGCGCTTGCCACGAAGAACACGGTGACGCCGAGCGGCGCCACGAGCGAAAGCGGTGTCACAACATTGCTGAACAGGCCAAAGGTCGGAGCAAGAGATCCGATGGAACTCACGATGAAAAATGTGATTGCCAGCCCGACGAGGGTGCGAACGGGCACGGCGGCGGCCATGATGTCCAGAAGGCCAGGCTGGGCGACGTTCGGTGGTTCGGGAGCGACAGGCGTTGTGACGCCGCGAGCGTCTTCGCCACGGTTGGCTGTAGCGGCTGACACCGATGGCAGCATGGCGAGCGAGACGAGGGGAAGCAACGTTGTGAGTGCGCTCGCAACGGGCTCGGGGCTGGCAAGGATCAGCCAGCACATGAGTGCCGCGATGCTGATGGCACAACCTGCGAGGATGATGATGGCGCGAGGATTGAGCCGGGCGTAGGTGTCGAACCACGACATGATGACGATGATGGCAAAGAATCCCGACAGGGCAAGTCCTGCAATTCTGGTGGTAGCGAATTCGGCGCTTGGGGGATAGGTGCAGAGAAACGTGCCGACGGCCATGAGAAGTGCGGCGGCGGTGACGAAGCCCGTGCGGCCCGTGATGGAGGGGAACCGTCGGGAAAAGAAGATGCTCCCGAGGCATGCGACCAGTCCGGGAAGCATGGACGCGGATGTGGCTTGCACGGCATCCGGCATGCCGAATGCGGGCGACAGCAAGAGAACGACCGCCCATGCGCAGGTGCATGCGTAGCCGAGTGCAAAGCGCAAACGAGCGGGTGTCACCCCTATGGTGCGAACGTCGATCATTCTACCTCCCGGACAGCATTATGACATAAGTGTTGCGTGGGCCTTGGGGGGATGCGGGCTTGTTGCCCCATCGGTTTGCGGGAGGCCTGATTAAGGCAAAAACCAACCATGGCGGTTGATGCGTTTTAGAACATGTTCCGAATGCGTATTCCTTGATTGGGCGCGGGATGTCTCTGTCTATGGCAAATCAACCATGGCGGATGGTGCGCAGGCGTCCACGGAGAAGCATACTGGCGGCAATCGGTTCGAATGAGAGAACCGCACGACGGCTGAGAGAGCCGCGTGGCTTGCAAAGGCAGTCTGGAGGGGCTGCGTATCCACAGAGAGGATGTATCAGGTATGAACACTGAACAGAACGGGATCAGCCGCCGAAGCTTCTTGTCGGGCGCTGCCGTTGTTGGGGCGGCGTTGGCAGGAGCTGGGCTGGCGGGCTGTGCTCCCGCGTCGTCTGCCAAGTCTGAATCGGGCAGCGCTTCGGCCTCGACCGCACAGGCGGCCGAGGGGAGCACGATTGGTTATGATGGCACGGGCGTCATGCCCTGGCTGGGAGAGGCTCCCAAAATCTCCGACAGCGACGTGGAGGAGGAACTTGACGCGGACGTCGTCGTCGTTGGACTGGGTGCCGCTGGCGTTCCTGCTGCCCGCGCTGCCGCGGAGGCGGGCGCTCGGCTCGTGTGCCTCGAGGCTTCGGCAAAGCTCAACAGCGTTGCAAGCGACCTGGCGGTGCTGGGTGGCCAGACGCAGGCAACCTGGGGTCGTGGCGATGGGTACCTGGACAAGAAGATGATCGCCAACAAGCATATGGAGGAATGCAGCCATCACAGCAGCTATGGCATCATCAACCGCTGGTGCGACGAGTCCGGTGCAGCGTTTGACTGGTTTGTCGCTGCGAGCAAGGACCTCTATGTGGCCAAGGAGAGCTACGCGGAGATCCCCGAAGCCAACCAGAAGAACTATCTCTACCCGTATTTCGTTCCCATGCTGCCATCGTACGACTACACCAAAGAGGATATGCCGTGTTACCCGACATCGATCGGCTTCAGCAGCCTGGCCACCATCATGGCCGAGAACTTGCAGGTCGCCGTGGATGCCGGTGCGGACGTTCGCTACAACACCAAGGCTGTGGAGTTGATAACCGATGCCAGCGGTGCTGTGGTGGGTGTGTACGCCAAGGCTGCGGACTCCGATAAGTACATCAAGGTCAGCGCCAAAAGCGTGATCCTGGCAACGGGCGATTATCTGGCCAATGAGGACATGATGAAGTACTTTGCGCCGCAATGCATAGAGAACGGCGTGCAGATCCTCAGCCTGGACATGGATTCCCAGGGCGAGTACACCAACGTTGGCGATGGCCACAAGATGGGGGCATGGGCTGGTGCGGCCCTGGAGCAGTGGCATGCGCCCATGATCCATCACATGGGCGGCGGCGCAGGCGCGGACGGCCGTGGCGTCATTGGCAACAATGGGTTTTTGTGGCTGAACCTGCACGGCAAGCGCTTCATGAATGAGGACATTGCGGGCCAGCAGCTCGAGAACCAGGTGGAGCTTCAGCCACAGCGCAAGGCCTATCAGCTCTTTGACGCTTCCTGGCCTCAACAGCTGCAATATTTCCCCGCAGCCCACGGCATCGCTTGCATCTATCGCGAGGAAGAGCTGCCTTCGTACACTGCTTCTGGTTTGAAGATCAACGTGCGCACCTCCGCTGACATCGACGCTGCCGTTCAGGAAGGCCGGTGCCTGAAAGCTGACACCATCGAGGAACTGCTGTCGAAGATCGAGGGCATGGACGTGGCTGCCGCAAAGGAATCGATCGAGCGTTACAACACCGTGTGTGCCGCCGGGGCGGATGCGGATTTCGGCAAGAGCTCACAGCGTCTGTTCGCGCTTGAGACGGGTCCGTTCTACGCGGCCGAGTGCGGTGTCGCTCTCTCGCTCGCCAATTTGGGCGGCCTCGAATCCGACGAGGAGTGTCACGTGTACAACACCGACCGCGAGGCCATTCCCGGTCTGTACGTGTGCGGTGCTCCGCAAGGCGGACGCTTCAATGTCCAGTATCCCATTTCCTTGAAGGGCTTGAGCGCGTCCATGTGCGTCGTGTATGGCAAAATAGCCGGCGAAAACGCCGCAGCCGGCAAGTAGGCTGATCAACGCCAATTCGTGTGCTCCGGCAATCCTTCCCTCCCTCCTTTGCCGGTGCATGTTCTAGCACTGTTGAACGCGCCTGCAGGCTTTGGCCTGCAGGCGCGATCGTCGTGGTGAGGGATTGTCGGTCCGTCCGTCTTATGAGGCGTTGCTCTGCTTTCCGTCGGAACCGTCCGATCCGTTTCCTCGTTTCTTCTGGTCATATTCTTCCTGGCTCATCACATCGACCACGTTCACGGTCATCTCGAACACATCGAGCCCGGTCATGCTTTTGAGATCCTCGGCGATGACCTGCTTGATTCGCTCGAAGACTTCGGGGGCCGATTTCCCATACTCCAGTATGATGTCAAGATCGATGCGAGCGTTCTTGTCGTCGATCACGTCGGCGTCGATGCCTTTCGTCTGATTGTTCCCGCCGAGTCCTTCTTGGATGGTCGAGAGCAAGCTGCCCTTCATGTCGATGATGCCGCTGATCTTTTGGACCGACAGCGCGGATATCTTCTCGACGACATTGTCGTCGATAACGAGCTTGTAGCGTGGCTGCGCAGATTCGGCGCTTCCCGTTGTTCCCGCTTGCGACGAGGAACTGTCAAAAGATGATTGCGTCACGGTGTCTTGGGTCATGGGATTTCCTTTCAATCGGATGCGGCTGTTGCGAAGGCATGAGGTCGGCATCCGTCTTGGATGCGAGCCTCATCGTCTTCTAACGCCCAGAGCGCCTCAGCTTATGCGCTCGAGAAAGCTCTTCAAGCCCGCACGCACCTTCTGGTCCCCATCTCGGTAACGGCCGATGAGAATGCCAAGGGTCACGCCGAGGACCAAGAGAAACGTCGGCCAAAAGCCGATAATCAAAATGAGTGCGGCAACGACGAAGCCGACAAAGCCATAGAGCACGGCATGGGGGTGCTTTCTCACATAGGGCAGCGTGGTCTGTTTAAGACTGTTGAACAGGCCATGGACCCTCTGGTTGCCCGGATTGCGCTTGTCATCGGGCATGGTGGAGGATGCGTCTGCTTGCTGGGGAGCGGGCTGTTCGGCCTCGTTGTCGCGCGAGGCGGTGTCTGAGCGAGAATTGGTGTTCGACGGGCTCATTGCACACCTCCCTTACTGAGCCGTACCGGTCGGGGTTGGGTGGGGTTGTGCCTCTTGCTGCGGCGGGGCGGACATCGATTGCTCCACCGCTTGCTGTGTGAAGCCGGGGGTGACGGCTTCGGCTTCACCGGAGAAGGTGATGTGCACGGAATCGACGGGAGCCCCAGTGAACGCCTCCAGCGATGCCGCAATCTCCCTTTGCAGCAGTGCTCCCAACTCTCCCAAGTTCGCATGGCGGCCGGGGTCGACCTTTGCGCGGACGGACATGCGGGGATCCTGCTTGTGGGCGATGCTGATTTTGATGGTGTCGGGCGTCAGCCCCTGATGAGCTGCAATGACGTGGCGGACGGTCGATTGGATGGCCGCTTGCGTGATGGCGATGTTGCCCCCATCACGCTGGATTTCGAGCTGCGAGCGTTTGCCAGGAGCGGTGATCGCCCTGACGAACACGATCAGCACGCCAAGCGCAGTGATTCCCAGCAGGATGGATTCGGCCGTGAAAAACCAGGGCATGTCGGCAAGCCACTCCACGAAAGGAAGCAAAGGCGTCCACTCAAACCATACCGTGGCCAAGACGCCGATGCCCAGTATGGCAGAGATGACAAACACGATCATGCAAAGCCGTCTGAGCTTTCCCATGATCGCCTCCCTTCTATGTGTGCCGTTCACGTACTCATCTGATGTTGTTCTGTGAAATACTATCACTGTAGGCGAAGCAGAGGGGGCGGTTAACCGTTTGTACGAAAGTGCAGCCTGTCGATTGCCATGCTGTTAAGGCGACGGCGGCCAGCAGCTTTTGGGAAGACTTTCAACAAAAGAGTCTAGCGGGAATCTTCCTCATAAATCTCTCGTTCCACCACGAGCTCGTTCTTGATTTTCCCGACAAGGTTCTGCAGCGCGTCGATGCAGTTCGGACGAATGTCTGCTCCAATGAGCACGTACATGAGGGAGTCGCCGACATCGAGCATGCCCTCGTTCAGCCACACGCGTGCGTAATACACCCCTGGCCAAGTCAAAGCCTCTTCAACGGCCCTTTTGGTTCCTTCGGCGTCATACGAAAACTCGACGTGCGCAACGCTTCCCAGTCCCGTGACCCCTTCACGCACCTGGGCTTTTGGAGTGATGCGAACAATTCCGTTGTGCGCGAGGAACATGCCGCATTGCGCAGCTTGCGGATCTTGCTTCGCCTCTTTGATCCACTGGTCGATAGACGGTTCTTGCTGAGCCATGGCGCCCCCTTCTCAGATATGTCCCCATTATACGCCACGCCGTCGGAGTTTGCGAAAGGGAGGAATCGGACACGGATATTCTTCTATGCCGCTTGGGCCGACAAGATGGGTCGCTGTTGGGAGAAGCGGCGAGAGAGGGCTCTGTCTTCTGGTGATATCCGGTCGTTTGACCGGTTATGAATTTGCTTGCGCTGTGGGCTCCCGTGCTATACTTTTGCAGCAGGGGAGGAGATAGGGGATGAGCTCGTTTCGTCTTGGGTCGAACGCATACCTGCATACCGGGTCGGTTTCAGGGTTCAAAGCAGTTTTTCTGTCGAGTTTTTCTCTGTCGTTTTTCGGCATTGGACTGATGCGCCTTTGGTACCAGTTCAATTTCTATAACCTGCATTTTTCCGCCGACTACGGGCATGTCACGGTAGGTGCCAATATCGTTCGGGTTGCCATGATCGCGCTGCTTGTTCTTGTATCTGCCCGGTTTGGATTCTCTCAACGCTCTCGGAGCTTTTTCGTATGGTCCGGCCTGCTGTTGATGACACTTTCCAGTTTGCTGTATTTTCTTGACCTGTTCTTCGGGACGACCGCCTTCGAAGTCGCGCGCTTCATCGTGGGCGGAATAGGGCTGGTAGGCGGCGAGATCATCTGGGTGTTTTTTCTCGAACGTCTCAAGCCAGGGCAGGCATTCCTTTGTGTGGCTGGAGGGCTCGCACTGTCATGTGCCCTCTCTCTCGTCGCGGGATATCTTTCTCCTGAGTTCATCGGCATTCTCAATCTCTTTGTGCCCACCTTGGCGGTGTTTGCCTATTGGAGGGCGATGGACGTTCTCGATTCAAGGGGCACCTGTGTGCAGGACGGCACCGCGGCGACATGTACGACGCTTTATGATGAGGGGCTTCGTGGGGGTCTCATCCAGGTCGTAGGAGCTTTCGTGCTGTACGGGTTCCTGCTTGGTGTCGCTCTCGGGTTTCCTGATGGGCGGTTGCGCGAGTTGTCTCAGGAAGTACGTTCCATGCACCAGGTTCTTGTAATCCTGGTGGTTGGTCTCGTCGTTTGGTGGGTGCTCGTCCGGGGCCGAGGATTTAGGCTCTCGACGTTCTGGTATTTTGAAAACGCCTTGATGGTCGCAAGCATCAGTCTTCTTATTAGCGGGTGGCAGGGGGCTGGTGAAGCGAGCACCTTCCTGCTGACCAATGCTGTCACTTGTTTCTATCTCCCCCTGGTCTTTTTTGTATATCTCATTGGTCGAAATTCCCGAATGTCAATGACGTTGGTATACGCAATCGTGTACGGTGGCACGCTTCTTGCCATGAGTTTGGGCAGGGTCACGGTGTATGCGATTGGCCCTCATCTGGGGCAGGGGCTCTGGCTTCTCATAGGCATGTCGTTCATCGCCATCGTAGAGATGGTCCTTATCCTGCGTCCTCGGGTGATGGGCGACCATCCGATTGGATATGAACTGGCAGCGTTGCCTCGCACATCCCTCCCTGCTGACGATTTCGACGGTAGGCGGCAGGACGAGGTGGCATCCTTTGCTGTGGAATTCAGTCTGAGCTCGACTGAAGCCGACATCGTTCGGTTACTTGCTCAAGGCAGGAGTCGGAACGTCATCGCAGGGGTTTTGAATTACTCGGAGAACACGGTGAGGAATTACACGCGCTCGATTTACCGTAAGGTGAGGGTGCACAGCAAGCAGGAGCTACTGGACAGGCTTAGGGACTACCGTGAAGCGTGAAACAGGGAGGTTCGACATAGAGAGACGTTGATTATGAAGGAGAGTGCGAACCAAGTGTGGAGCCAGGAAACGTCACCCGGGACACCGGTGTCCCGGGTGACGACGGCCATTCGTCGCATGGCGAGAGAGCGATGCGCCGCGATACTCTGAATCAGGCCTTCGCGTTGGTGGAAGCCTGGGTTCCGGCCTGACGTCCAAAAGTGATGCAGTCGGCTATGGCGTTGCCTCCGAGACGGTTGCTGCCATGTATACCACCCGAGCATTCGCCGCAGGCATAGAGGTTCTTTATTGCGGTGCCGTTATCATCGAGAGCCTGGGTGCTGACATCTATGGCGATGCCCCCCATGGTGTGATGAACGGTGGGCACCTTGCGGCACGCGTACCAAGGACCTTCAGTGAGTTGGACATCGGCCGTGTTGTTCGCCTTGAAGCCAAATTCATCTTCAGTTCCCGCTACGACGGCATTGTAGGCATCGAGTGATGCTTGCAGCCTCGATGCGTCCATGCCTGTTTTTGAGGCGAGCTCCTCGACGGTTTCTCCCTTGACGATGTGATCCAAGGCAAGCATGTTTTCGATGGTCGCACCGTTGTCATCGGGCTCGGTCTCGGAGGGGTAGCGGACCTTGTTGACCACGATCCAGTAGGTCGAGTCTGGCTGGGCGAAGATCGCCTGGCAGAGCTTGTCTCGCTCAGCTCCCTCGCTGACGAAGCGGTCACCGTTCTTGTTGACGAATATCCTGTTGCGCCCTGATGTTCGTATGTCTTCCATAAGCCCGGTGCCGGGGGTTCCGCACGGGTGGAGTTGAATATCGGAAAGTCCGATCAGCGCGGCATGGGCACCGCTGGCGAGTTCGAGCCCGTCTCCTTGTGCGCACGGCTTGATATTGGTACATCCGATTGAGTCGTCAAGCTTCACGGTGCTCCACACGCCCGTGTTGACTTCCTGGCGGTATTTCACGTTCGCCCCGAAGCCTCCGGTGGCAAGAACGGTCGATGCAGCGTGGACGATGACTTCCTGCGTGCCTCGATGCAGTCCTTTGACACCCACGACTGCGCCCTGCCCGTTAAGTTCAAGCTGGGTCGCCTGGGTCTCGTTCAGGAGTGTCAGTTTGTCTGCGTTATCAGCTATGAACTGCTGAAACGTGCGGATATAGGTGTTGCCTGAAGGGGTTGCGGGATAATGGCTCCGCTGTCCAAGCGAGCCCGTGGCTGATCCGACCTTGTCCTTGAACTGAACCCCCAACTTCTCAAGCCAGTGGACTGAATCGAGCGCATTGTCGGTCAGGTAATGGACGAGCGTCGGGTTGCCCTTCTGGTGGCCGCCTTCCATGGTGCTGGTGAAAAACGTGTCGATTGAGTCTTCGATCCCCTGTTTTTGCTGCCGCTCGGGATCGACAGCGTTGAGGGCGCCCTCTGACACGTTTGTCGACCCGCCGGTGATGCCGCACTTTTCTAGAACGATGACGGTCGCGCCTTCTTGCACGGCCTTGATCGCCGCGGTGAGGCCGGCGCCGCCGCCTCCCACCACGCAGACGTCCGCCGTGTATTCCGGCCCGATCTCATCCTGCGGCTTCTCGGCGGCCTCGAGATCCTTCAAGGCACCCGCTTGCTCAGCGCAGTCCTTCAGGCCCTGCTGCAGGCTCATGCTTGACACAGTCGCTCCCGTCACGGTGTCAATGCTGAGCGACTGCAGTTCGATGACCTCGTTAGAAAGATGCTCGAGGGCATACGCACCCACCCCGAGTGATTCTTGGGCACCAGTCGCGTCGATGGCCGTGAGGGCGTTTTCCGAAAACGTCACGTTCAGGGTGAACGGCGCGTTGTGGCCTGTGATACTTGAGGCGTAGGTTCCCGGTTCCCAGGCCACAGGTCCGCTGGCCTTAGGTGCACAGCCAGGAAGGCTCCACCCGACCAGGCCGGCATAGGCCCCCATGGCCACCGCTCCCTTGATGAAGGTCCTTCGATTCATTTCGTGTGCCATCATTCCTCCTTTCGCCCGCAAAGATGCAGGCGTTCCTTGTAGGTCGGTTAAAGAGACATGCCCGCCTACGTGCATAAATCTTTCAAACCGGGATCAGGATAGGGGTGGAACGGTGGTCGGAAGAGGCTCAAAAGGTGCCAAGGATGTGTCCAAAAGGTACTTTTTGCTACTAGAGCGTTTGTGAGAGCAAGAGAGAGGGTGTTCCTCTCTCTTGCTCTCTTGTATCAAGGCGCTCGCTTGACGGGCGTCAGGCTTTCAGTGCCGCTGCGTTCTTTCCCGCTATGCGCCCGAAGGTGTAGATGTCCGACATCGAGCACGAGCCGAGGCGGTTCGTTCCCATTTTGTGGCCGGCAACCTCTCCGGCTGCAAAAAGTCCCGTGATGGGCGCACTGGCCTCATCGAGCACCTGGGCATCGGTGTTGATGCGCAGGCCTCCCATCGTGTAGTGGACAGCTGGCTTGTAGGCCATGAGGTAGTAAGGGCCGCCTTCTATGGCGTTGAAGTCGCCCCGAAAGTGGAAGTCGGGATCTGAGCCGTCAGCGCAGTATTTGTTCCAGGTTTCGACCGTCGAGGAAAGCTGGGCGGCGTCCACGCCGAAAGACGCGCAGACTGCTTCCAGCGTGTCGCCCTTGACAATGACCTTGCGGGCTTCCAGGTTCTCATACTCGTCAGCATGGGTATCGAGCAGCCCCGTCGCGTCGGCGTTCGCTTGGTTGAACAGCATATAGGCTTTGCCGTCGGTCTGGTTTTTGATGGCGTTCGACAATACGTCGCGCCGGTCGAGCTCCTCCACGAAACGCTTGCCTTCCTCGTTGACCATGATCGCGCGGCTTTCCATGCGCACGTCACCCACGTAGAGCAGCGATCCGGTTTCGGGGTCGCACACGGGATAGGTTTGGATGTATTCCATGTCGACGAGCTGTGCCCCCACGGCAGATCCCAGCTCGATGCCGTCGCCGGTCGCTCCCACCGAGTCGGTCGAGAGAATCGAGGAGTCCATGGCGGGATTGTACTTCACGCGCATGTCGAGGTTGGAGCCGAAGCCGCCTGTCGCAAGCACGATGGCCGCGCAGGACACCGTCGCGTCCTCGTCGGTGACCGTGTTGTGCGTCTCGACTCCCGCGATGCGTCCGTTGCCGTCTTTCACCAGGGCGGTGGCGCGCGTGTTGTTCACGAGCGTTATGGAGTCGATGTCCTGCACGCGCTTCGTCAGCTTCGTCGTCATCTCGCTGCCGCTGTGCGTGATGGGAATGATGGATCTCTTGGTTTTGTGCCCACCGAAGAGCATGAGGTCATGCTTCCAGGAGATTCCTCCCTCGAAGGTGAGCCATTCGGAGCTGTCGAGCGCGCCTTCTGCGATGACCCGGACAAGGTCGGGGTCTCCTTTGTCGTCTCCGCCGGTCAGCATGTCCTGGGCAAGCGCATCAGGCGTGTCAGAGATGCCTTCGTTGGCCTGTATCCAATTGCCGGGAGCTGCCATCTCGCCGCCTGACAGGGCCGTGTCGCCGCCGAACACACCCATCTTTTCCATGAGGACGACCTTGGCTCCTGCGTTCGCTGCGGTGATTGCCGCAGCGAATCCTGCCCCGCCGGCTCCGATGACCACCACGTCGGTGGAGGAGGGCAAGTCGGCCAGAGGCTGGGCAAGCACGTGGCCGCGCTTCTTCCAGGAATCGGAATCCTGGCCTGCGGCATCCAAGGCATCGGAGAGCGCCTGGATGAAGGCCATGCTGGACAGGGTGGCTCCCGACACGGTGTCCACGTTGAGCGTTTGGTTTTCGACGATAAGGTCTGTCAGCGCATCCATGGCCTCGTCTCCCATGCCGGGCGTCTCCCGTGAGCCAAGCACGGTGATGCGGTCGAGCGTTCCATCGGTCACCACGGCTTCGACGTCGAATGCCCCATGCTTTCCCATGCCCGTGCCTTTGCCTGCCACGCTGCCGGCGCCTGTCCCCGACGAACCTGCACCTGAAGACCCCTTTGGTGTGCACCCAGCCAGAGCGAGGGTGGTGCCGAGCGCCGCAACGGCGCCGGTGGCGATGAACTTCCTTCGAGAAACCTGTTGCATGGTCTCCTCCTTTTCGATCGTTCCCGCATCGTTTCGATGTCGAGAACAGAGCCTCCCTTACATCGCCTCAGCCTACTGTCGCCACTGTTTGGTGCAAGTATCCGCCAGGGTTATTTGCATAACCTTGGCCATAACCCCCTTGCTTCCTTTTCGCCGTCCGGTAGTATGAAGGACGAATTTGAGGTCGCGGACATGGACTGGACGGCAGACGGGGCCATGGGGCGTTGGGGACGGGGCCTGCCGACGGAGGGTTGCATGGGTACAGAGGTGAAGCAAGGCTTCGCCGCGCGATGGAGTTTCGCGCTGACGCGGGTGGCTGCCATTCCGTTTGTGTTCTTCGGGGTTGGCCTGTATCGCGCATGGCTCGCGATCTTCTTTCGCTACGATGCTTTTCCGACCATATCGGTGTTTGACTATTTCATCTTTGAAGGGGCCATCGGCGTGGCTTCTCTGGCACTCGCCTTTCTCTCGCGCTGGGTGACGCCGCTCTGGGCCAATCGTTCTGCAGTTGCCGCCACGGGCTGTTGCATGGTCTTGGGATCTGCGCTCATCGTCGTGTCATGTTTTTTTGTTCCGTTTGAGGCGCTCAAGATAGCTGGCTTGCTCATGGCTGGCGGCGGACTTGGCTCGTTGATCCTCATGTGGGCTGAGTTCTATGGCTCCCTCAACCCGATGCGCGTTGCGCTCTATCACGCCATGGCCATTTTCGTCGGAGAGGTCATCAAATGGCTTTTTCTGGGAATGTCAGTGCCTTACCTGGTGTTTTTCGCGCTGATCCTGCCCCTTGCCTGTTTGGCCTGCGTCAGGTCGAGCATCCGGCGGCTGCCGAGCCGGGACATGCCAGGGGTGCGCGAGAGACGAGGCTCGGCCACCATCCCCTGGAAGCCGATCGTGCTGATGGCCAGCTGCACGTTTGCGGGAGGGTTTGGCGCGCTTCCCGTGCAGCCCATCGTGCCGGGCAACGTGCTGGGCGCGATGTTCGTGACGGCGCTCGTGTTCTTCGGGGTCCTCTCGGCGTCGCGCTGGTTCAACTTCGACACTATTTATCAGCTCGCTTTCCCGCTCTTCATCGTCGGCTTCCTGTTCGTCATGCCCACGTTTGGGTCCAATCCTCAGATCATGGCGTTTTGCTATGATGCCGGATACACGATGCTGTCTATGTACATCATGATTGTCATGAGCAATCTCACCTATCGGTTTGGCATCAATGCGGTGTGGATCAACGGGATCGAGCGGGGCGTGCGGTATGGCGTCGAGCTTGTGGGCTGGCTTGCGTTTGCCGGCGCCACGTCCTATCTTGATCCGGGGATCACGTCTGCTCTGTTCGGTGGCGTTGCCGGTGTGGTCGTGCTGGCGTTCGTGCTCATATTCTTCACCGAACGGGGACTGTCGGCAAAATGGGGCATCGTGCTGACCGAGGATCGGGGAGACGGTGCCGTGTCGCCCGACAGGGCATCGATTCGCGCCGCCGACCTTTCGCGCCGTTACGGGCTGAGCCCTCGCGAGGAGGAAGTTCTGCAGCTTCTTGCATTGGGCAGCACGGTTTCGGACATCGAGGGCGCGCTCTACGTGTCGCAAGGCACGGTCAAGGCTCACGTCAGCCACATCTATCGCAAGCTTGGCATACATAGCCGACAGGAACTTGCTTCCTTGATAGAAGATCCTGAGGGGCCTCGACGAGCTTCCTGAGGAGCATCCGGCCTCTCGGGGTGTTCGCGGGTTCCCGGTTTTGGCGAGGTCCCTTGACGCCTTGCTGGCGGCTGGTGAAGGATTGCGTCATTTTACGTACTCGAAAAGCGGATGTCGGGTGGCAATGTTAGACTGAAACCATCTTTCTGCAAGCGAAAGGAACAACATGTCTCTTCCTGCATCTGACACGACCAAACGGCCCGACAATCGCACGACGATGGATCTGGGCGCTGTGCTTCCGTTAACCGCTCAAGTCAAGGACGACCATCTGTATGTCGGTGGGGTCGACTTGGTGGATTTGGCCCATGCGCAGGGCACGGCTCTCTACGTCATGGACGAGGCCGACATGCGCATGCGCATGGAAACCTATCTGAACGCTTTCCGCTCACGCTACGAGAATTCTGATGTCATTTATGCCAGCAAGGCCTTTCTCAACAAGGAGGCCGCTCGTATCGTGTCTGACGAGGGGCTGTGCCTTGACGTGTCGGGCGGGGGCGAACTTGCCGTCGCCCGCGCGGCGGGGTTCCCCATGGATCGCGTGTTCGTTCATGGCAACAACAAGACGCCAATGGAATTGCGCGAGGCGATGGAAGCGGGGGTTGGGCGCATCGTCATAGACAGTCGCATCGAGCTGGCGCGCGTTTCTGAAATTGCTGCCGATCTGGGGATCGATCAGGATGTTTACATGCGCATCACGCCAGGGGTGGAGGCGGATACCCATGAGTACATCCGCACGGGCTGCGAAGACTCGAAATTCGGCTTCAACATGCGTGATGACTGGGCATTCAAATGCGTGAAAGACACGCTCGAAGCACCGCACGTGAGGCTGGCTGGACTGCATTGCCACATCGGCTCGCAAATTTTTGCCTTGCACTCCTATCCGGAGGCAATCGACATCATGGTTGAATTCATGGCACGCATCAGGGAAACGTACGGCTATGAGATCGACGAGCTCGATGTGGGCGGTGGCTTGGGAATTGCGTACACGGCCGATGAACATCCGCCGTCCATCGACGAATTTGCGGAGGTTGTCACCTCTGCCGTGAGCGCCGCATGCGAAAAGCATGACGTCAAGAAACCACGCCTGCTCACCGAGCCCGGCCGCAGCTTGGTCGCCAACGCGGGGGTGACGTTGTACACGGTGGGCATCCTGAAGACGCTTCCCGGCGTCCGCAAATACGTCGCCGTCGATGGAGGCATGTCCGACAACATCCGCACGGCGCTCTATCATGCGTCCTATGAGCCTGTCATTGCGAACAAAGCTGGTCAGCCGCGCACCGAGATTGTGACCATTGCGGGGAAGCACTGCGAAAGCGGGGACGCCGTGGTGGTCGACATGCCTATTCAGCATCCTGAACTGGGCGATATCGTTGCTGTGTTCGGGACGGGTGCATACTGTTACACTATGTCAAGCAACTACAACGGACAGCCGCGGCCTGCGATCGTCTTCGTGCGCGATGGCGAAGCGCGCGTGACCACGCGCCGCGAGACATACGATGATCTGATGGATCGGGACATTTAGGAGAACACATGGCGGTTAAACTGGGGCTGATCGGCACAGGGACGGTCGGCAGCGGCTGCATCGACATCCTGAAGAGGCACCGCGAGGATTTCAGCCGTCACTACGGCATCGACCTCGAACTCGCCCGTGTGTGCTCGCGCAATCCCGAGCAGGCAATTGCCCTGGGCGTGGAAGACCTTTTCACTCAGGACTATCGAGACGTCATCGACGATCCCGACATCGACATCGTCATCGAGCTCATTGGCGGCACGACGGTTGCTCGTGACGTGGTCATCGGTGCTCTCAATTCGGGCAAGGACGTTGTCACCGCCAACAAGGCATTGATGGCCACCCATGGCGAAGAAGTCATGCATGCGGCTGATGAGGCCGGCAGGGAGATCGCTTTCGAGGCGAGCGTGGGAGGCGGCATCCCCATCATCGGGCCTTTGAAACATGCCCTCATCGCCAATAGGATAAGCGCGGTCATGGGCATTGTGAACGGCACGACGAACTATATGCTCACGCGCATGGTCGAGGATGGGCTGAGCTACGACAACGCGCTCGAGGAGGCACAGGCGCGAGGATTCGCCGAGGCTGATCCCACCGCCGACGTCGACGGGTTTGACGCCGCGGCGAAAATCGCCATTCTGGCATCGATCGCCTTCAACTCCCGGGTGACCCTTGGCGACGTGCACACCGAAGGCATTCGCAACGTCACCACCATGGATTTGGACGCCGCTCACGACATGGGCTATTGCGTCAAGCTTCTTGCGCTGGCTCACCTCACGGAAGAGGGAATTGACGTGCGGGTGCATCCTACCATGCTGCCCCTTTCCCATCAGCTGGCAACCGTCGACGGCGTGTACAACGCCCTCTACGTGACGGGTGATTCCGTGGGCGAGACGATGTTCTTCGGCGAGGGTGCTGGCGCAGGTCCGGCTGCGAGCGCCGTCATGGGCGACGTGCTGGAGGTGGCGCGGCACATCACGCAGGGGACCGGTCCCCTTGTTGGCTGCACGTGCACCGACGACCTTCCTCTCATCCCCATGGACGATCTCAAGACCAAGTACTATATCCGCTTCAAGGTGGCAGATCGCTCGGGCGTCTTGGCTGCCATGGCCGGCGTGTTCGCGAAACACAACGTGAGCGTGTACTCCGTTGTGCAGCGTGGCAAGAAGGAGGGTGGCAACGTGGATCTCGTCTACGTCACTCACACGGCAAGAGAGAAGAGCGTCCGTGACGTTCTGGCGGAGATTGCCGAACTTGACGACACCCTGCGGGGCGAGCCGAGCCTCATTCGCGTCGAGGACTGACAAAGCAGCCTCCTCGGGAGCCGCTCTGCTTTTTGTAGATCCAGGACAGGGAGGGGCGGTCAAAACGGAGATTGGCTTCAGGCTGCCGGCTCTCGGGTCGGAGGGTCCAGGAATGACAGAGAAGGTGCGCGGTCGGCGCACCTTCTCTGTCATCGGGGTCGGAACGGCGGCAAAGGCTCTTCTCGGTGGCTTTTGGATGGCGCAAGCCCATTCGCTCCTCACATCCTTTCGCGACCGCTTGCATGAGTTGCCGCGTCTTGCCGTTTTGAGGGGTGCCGGACCCCTCGGCGCCTACTTTCGGCCGGTGCCGCTTCCCATCCGCCGGCCCGCGAACGCACGCCGGCGGATGGGTCTGCTCGATCGTGAACGATGACGCCCGTCAGCATGTTGTGGTCGTCTTGTGGTCGTCTTGTTCAAATTGCACGATACAGCGGGGAATGTATCCGGATAGTCTTATTTTATAACTAAATGGAGGTGCGGCAAACGGCCGCGAACTCAGCGAGACAAGAGGTGGGGCATGCGAGGGTTCCTGGAACGGATGCAGTGGAAGATGTCCGTGTGGATGCAAGGCCGTCATGGAGCTGACGGTTTGTCGAATTTTCTCATAGTTCTGGGCATCGTTTTTGTTCTTGCTTCAGTGGTTCCTGGTCTTGACCTGCTGTCGTGGGTGGCAATGGCAGTGCTTGTGGTTGCTATGTTCAGGTGCTTTTCAAAGAACACCGCTGCTCGCTCAAAAGAAAACGATGCCTATGAGCGCATTGCCGCAAAGCCCAAGCGGTGGTTTTCCCTGAGGCGCAAGGCTTGGGCCAATCGCAAAACCACGTGTTATTTCAAATGCAAGGGGTGCGGCACTGTCTTGTCTGTGCCTCGCGGCAAGGGGAAGCTGCGGGTGGTGTGCCCGAAGTGCAAAACCGAGACCATGAAGAAGTCTTGAGCGATCAGATGGACGTCGAGGGTTTCAAGCGCGAGCTCATCACCATGGCCCGTGACATGCAGAGAATACTGCACGACACCGTCGCTCCCATCTGCCAGCAGCAGGGGGTCACGCTGCAGCAGATGTATGTGCTGTTGGAGCTCGTTGACGTGCCAGGCCAGACCTCGAGCCAGCTAAGCGAGCGCGCAGGTATCCTGCGGACCAATTTCTCGAGCGTCTTTCGCAAGCTGGAGGAGCGAGGCCTTGTCGAGCGGCGCCGAAGCCCGCATGATCGCCGGTCGTATGAGCTGCAGATCACCGACGAGGGTCGTGAACTGCTTGCTCGCATCGACTCGGAGGTCAGGCGCCGATATGGGGAGGCATTTGAGGCGGAGCCTCAGGAAACGTTCGAGATCGTCCTCACGGGATTCAGGACCTTGGGCGAATTTGTCGGAAAGATGGCACGCTGAAGTGTTTGGCTACGTGAAGCCCCGCATGGAGGACTTGTCGGAGGAGGAGCGTAACCGATATCGCTCTGCTTATTGCGGGCTGTGCCATGTTTTGGAGGAGCGATTCGGCCAACGATGTCGCTTCGCGCTCACCTATGACATGACCTTCCTGTCTCTGCTGCTCGGTGCATTGTATGAGCCGGCTGAGAGGTGGGACAGCAGGCGTTGTGCGGCGCATCCGCTGAAGTCGCATGATTTCTTTCAGACCGAATGCACCGAGTATGCTGCCGACATGACGATGCTGCTGGTCTACCACAAATGCCTTGATGATTGGCGCGACGACCGCAATGTTGCTGCGCGCGCCTACTCGCTGCTGTTGGAGCAACCGTATCGCGACGCGAGCAGCCGGCATGGCCGTGCATGTGCGGCCATCGAGGAGGGACTCTCCTCCATAGGCGAGCTTGAGAAGGCGGCCGCAGCCGGGGGAGAGGGCGCTTTCGCTCCCGACGCCGCAGCCAATCGGTTTGGCGCATTGCTGGGGGAAGTGTTTGCGTACCGCGATGACTTTTGGGCCGATAGTTTGCGCAACCTCGGTGCTCGACTTGGAAAGTTCGTGTACGTCATGGACGCTGCTCTCGATATGGACGATGATCGTTCTTCAGGTGGCTACAATCCGCTTGTTGCGTTGGATGCGCAGTCGGATCATGTGCAAGAGGGCCTGCAGCTGTTGGCCGCCGATACGGCCGCGGCTTTCGAGAAGTTGCCGCTCGAACGGGACGCGCGTGTTTTGCGCAGCGTCCTCTATGCAGGCATGTGGCAGAAATATCAAGAGAAGGACAAGGAGAAGCGCCGTGGTTGAAAACCCCTACGACGTTCTGGGTGTGAGCCGCGACGCCTCGCTCGACGAGGTCAAGAAGGCCTATCGCAAGAAGGCGCGCGAAAATCATCCCGACTTGAATCCAGACGACCCGAATGCGGTCGAGCGGATGAACAAAATCAACGAAGCGTATGACCGCATCGCAAATCCGGAAAAATATGAGGCGCGCGATCGACGTGCGGCTGCGAACGGCTCTGGCTATGGGGGGCCAGCTGGCGGCACGGGGTATTCCGGTCCAGGCGCAGACCGCGGTTCTGCCGGTCCGAACGGAACGGGATGGGGCGATCCGGGCGGCTACGGCAGCGAAGGCCCTTACGGTTGGACGGGGGGAATCAACTTTGATGATCTCTTCGGGTTTGGCGGCGGAGGACCTGGCACCCGCGAACCCATTCATCCCGAGCCATCGGCTGCCGACGATCCCACCGTGCGCAGCGCCGTTGACGCCATCAATGGCGGCCGTTTCCAGCAGGCGGTGGACGCATTGAACACGGTGACGAGCGGCGGTCGCAACGCGCGTTGGTACTACCTGAGCGCCCTTGCCAATGACGGGGCGGGCAACTCCCTCATGGGCCTCGAACAAATACGCCGGGCCGTGCGCCTCGATCCCGGCAATCCCGACTATCAGCGAGCTCAACGGCAGTTCCAGCAAGCGGGGCAGACGTATCAGCAGGAAGGGCAGGCTCGTGGGTTCAGCATGGGCATCGATCCAGCGGTGATCTGCTGCGGCGTCTGGTGTTTGGGGCCGACCATCTGCCGCCTGTGTGCACCCTTCGGTTTCTAGCAGCGGGCGTGAGGCCCGTATCGTGAAAGGACGAACCATGACAGCGACGATAGGCATTGATCTTGGGACGACGAACAGCTGTGCGGCCACGGTCGAGGGCGGACGGCCCGTGATCATTCCCAACGCAGAGGGCGAGCGCACAACCCCGAGCGTGGTGGCGTTCTCGAAGGAGGGCGAGCGTCTGGTGGGAAGCGTGGCGTGCCGCCAGGCGGCGGTAAACCCCGATCGCACCATCTCCTCGGTTAAACGTCGCATGGGCAGCGATTGGCGCGCACGCATCGATGGCAAGGATTTCACCGCCCAGGAGATATCGGCCATGATCCTTCGCAAGCTTCGCCATGACGCAGAGGCCTTTCTCCATCAGGAGGTGTCGCAGGCAGTCATCACCGTCCCGGCGTATTTCGACGACGCGCAGCGCCAGGCCACGAAAGATGCCGGTAAAATTGCCGGGCTCGACGTCCTGCGCATCATCAATGAGCCCACGAGCGCGGCGCTGGCCTATGGTTTGGACAACGGCACGCCTCAAAAAGTGATGGTGTACGACTTGGGAGGCGGCACCTTTGATGTGTCTGTCATCGAAATCGGCGACGGCGTCATCGAGGTGTTGGCAACTTCTGGCGACAACCATCTGGGGGGCGATGACTTTGATGAAAAGGTGACGCAGCATCTTCTCGATGTGTTCAAGCGTGAGCACGGTGAGGACTTGCGTCGCAACCCAGCTGCTTTGCAGCGTGTTTCCGAAGCGGCCGAGCAGGCAAAGAAAGAGCTTTCCTCGCTTGATTCCGCCCATGTGAACCTTCCGTTCCTTGCGCAGGGTGCGTCGGGACCGCTCCATCTTGACGCGACGTTGACCCGGTCGGCGTTCAATGACATGACCAGAGACCTTGTGGAGCGCACGACCGTTCCCGTGCAGACCGCCCTCAACGATGCCGGCATTGCTGCTTCGGAACTCGGATGCGTGCTGTTGGTGGGTGGGTCGACGCGCATTCTTGCGGTGCAGGACCATGTGCGCAAGCTTACGGGCATTGAGCCGTCCGCATCGATCAACCCCGATGAATGCGTTGCTTCCGGCGCCGCCATTCAAGCTGCCACGCTTGCGGGCGCATCGACGGGCCTTGTCCGAGTCAACAGCCTCCTCTTGCTTGACGTGACGCCGTTGAGTCTGTCGATAGAGACCGTAGGGGGTGTCGCCACCCGTCTTGTTGAGCGCAACACCACCTTGCCGGTTCATTATTCCCAGGTGTTCTCCACGGCCGCCGCATTCCAGACGAGCGTGGAGGTCCGTGTCCTGCAGGGCGAACGCCCCATGGCTTCCGACAACAAAGCCATCGGAACATTCCGGCTCAAGGGCATCAAGCGCGCTCCGGCCGGCGTGCCCCAGATCGAGGTCACGTTCGACATCGATGCAAATGGAATACTCACGGTGTCCGCAAAGGACCTCGACACGGGAAAGCAACAATCCATCACTATCGATGATTCGGGACGCATGTCTGATGACGAGGTTGACCGTGCCATCCGAGATGCCGAGCAGTACGCTTCTCAGGATGAGGCGCGCCGTGCTGCCTTGGGCGCGCGCGAAGACGCACAGCACCTTGTGAACGAGACGGATCAAGCTCTCGCAAAGGTGGGAAAACAGCTGGACAAGGAAGAGAAAAAGCAACTCAAGGCCGATGTCGACGCCTTGAGAAAGCTGCTGGTCAAGCGGCCGGGCGGCTTTGGCAAGAAGGCCCGCGAAAACGAGGCTTCGTCCACAGACGACGTTTCGGCAATTCAAGACGCCGCCGAACGCCTGAAGGCTTCGAGCGAGCATGTGAGAGACTTGGCGAGCCGGCAAGAATAATTGCCTGGAGGAGAAAGCTCCTCGGGAAGGGCCGACATGCGCGGATCTTCCCGAGGTGCGGGGGACGGCCCTTCTAGGCAAGCGTCTCTTGGATATGCTCTGCAGCTGTCTTTCCCGAATGGACTCCCCATGCTTGCTGAGAGCCTTCGCAGATTGACACGTCATAGGAATCGCCGTAAAGGCCTCCGGCATCGCATCCAGCGGCATACATTCCCACAATGGGGCTGTTGCCCTCATCGAGCACCTGTGATCGGTCATTGACTTTGAGCCCTCCGACCGTGGTGAAGAAGCCTGTCTTCAGCTCGAAGGCATAGTAGGGACCTTCCTCGAGAGGCACGAGGTAGTGGGGATCTTTTGAGAACTCGTCATCGACTCCGGCCACGCACATCGCATTGTAGTGCTTCACGGTATCTTCCAACGCAGATGCGTCGAGTCCGGTCGCATCGGCCAGTTGGCTGAGGGTGTCGGCCTCGAAAATGCCAGGATTGTTCTTGGACACCTGGTCATCGTATTCGTCCCAGAGGCCGGTGAGCTTGGTGCCGCCCTTGATGTATTCTCCGCATCCGAATATGCATCCGTCGTTGACGAAGCTGTCCATTTGAGCTTTCGT